>JAFYPU010000020.1 GCA_017547385.1 Bacteroidaceae bacterium | reverse complement strand
TTTCAGCAAATTCGCAAGCTCATTTTCATACTTTCCTCTCACCTTTCACTATCTTTGAATAAGATAGGATGCGGTTCGGGAAAGTTTCAGCAAATTCGCAAGCTCATTTTCATACTTTCCTCTCACCTTTCACTATCTTTGCTGCTGATGCAACCGCACATCGACTATGATTTCAAGATAGAGACGGATTTGCTGCTTCTCACCTTCGGACCGGGACGAATGTCGCGGGCCGTGGTGAACAGTGTGCCCGGTCGTGAGCACATTGCCCTGCCGGCACAAATTGCTTTGGATGACGAAGCTGTGCAAGTGTGGTTGTGGCGTGTGCTGGTGGCTGCGTTGCGTCGGCAGGCCGAGGCGGTTTTGCCGAAACGGCTGGCGCGTTTGGCCGGAGATTTGCGCTACCGTCGGGTAACCATCAAGGACATTCACACACGGTGGGGGAGTTGCTCCTCGTTGGGCAACATCAATTTGTCGCTTTGGCTCATGTTGGCCCCGTCGCACCTTGTTGATTATGTGTTGTGCCATGAGTTGGCTCATCTGCGAGAGATGAATCATGGCCCTCGTTTCTGGAAGGTGTTGGATGATATGACCGGAGGACGGGCACGAGAACTTGAAGGTGAAATGCGCCGGTTCAGTAGGGAAAACAGCCATTTTCTTACTCATAAAGTTCCAAAAGGTGGCTCATAGGTACGATTTGCATGTTTTTCTCGCCCTTTTAGGATATTCGGCATGAAAACTTTTTATAGCTTTGTAGTGTTTTAGAAATTTAAACGTAATTATACAATCCATATGAAACCAGCTAACGGAAAATTAGGTGTGATGTGTGTGGGCCTCGGTGCCGTTACCACCACCTTCATCACAGGCGTGCTTATGGCGCGCAAGGGACTTGCAAAGCCTGTCGGCTCCATGACGCAGTATGACAAGATTCGCGTGGGTCGCGGAGCGGATAAGAAATATCTGCACTATAGCGATATCATTTCGTTGCCTACGCTCAATGATTTGGAATTTGCTGCCTGGGACGTTTATCCCGCCAATGCTTTCGAAAGTGCAGTGAACGCCGAAGTGCTTCGTGCCAAGGACATTCTGCCCGTTGAGGACGAACTGAAAGCCATCGTTCCTCTGAAAGCAGCTTTCGATAAGAACTACGCCAGCCGTCTGGATGGAGACAACGTGAAGGATTGCGCCACTCGTTGGGAGATGGTGGAAGAACTTCGCAAGGACATCCGCGACTTCAAAGCCGCTCACAATTGCGACCGCATTGTTGTGATTTGGGCAGCCAGCACGGAAGTGTATGTGCCGGTGGACGAACAAGTGCATGGAACGCTTGCTGCGCTCGAAGCAGCCATGAAGGCTGACGATCGTGAGCACATCGCTCCCTCTATGTGCTACGCTTACGCTGCTTTGGCCGAAGGTGCACCTTTCATCATGGGTGCTCCCAACACCACTGTGGATATTCCGGCCATGTGGGAAATGGCTGAAAAGACCCAGATGCCTATCGCCGGTAAGGACTTCAAGACCGGACAGACCCTTGTCAAGAGTGGTTTCGCTCCCATCATCGGCACACGTTGCCTCGGTCTGAGTGGATGGTTCTCTACCAACATTCTCGGCAACCGCGACGGCCTGGTGCTTGACGAGCCTGCCAACTTCCGCACCAAAGAAGTGTCAAAACTCTCTACGCTTGAGAGTATCCTCGTGCCCGAAGAGCAGCCCGATCTTTACACAGACTATTACCACAAGGTGCGCATCAACTATTATCCGCCTCGCAACGACAACAAGGAAGGCTGGGACAACATCGACATCTTCGGCTGGATGGGTTACCCGATGCAGATCAAGATCAACTTCCTCTGCCGCGACTCTATCTTGGCTGCTCCCTTGATGCTCGACCTCGTGCTCCTGAGTGATGCTGCCGCTCGTGATGGTCGTTGGGGCATCCAACGCTTCTTGGGCTTCTTCCTTAAGAGTCCGATGCACGACTACACCAAGGATGAAGTGCCTGTGAACCACCTCTTCCAGCAATATGTGATGCTGAAGAATGCCATCCGCGAGATGGGTGGTCTGGAAGCCGACGAAGAAATCGATTAAGCTTCTGTTGCCGATTGGCAACCCCTGCATAAACGCTGCCCCTGCTTGCTGTTTGAGTGAAGTGGGGGCAGTGCTTTTGTGCAAAGCCGGCTGTATCCGTTACGTCGACTTTGCATTTTTGTTCTTTATACCTTTTATTATATACATTAAGAACCGGTGTCGCAGGAGTTTGAAAAAAACTTTCTACTTTTGCACCGAAAACGGAGAGGGGTTTATGAGTTTTCCGCGTAGGCGGTTTCGGCTCTCTCGTTTAGCAAGATGATATGTTCGGAAAACGTTTTTTATTGTTCTACATAGGGGTGATGATGACCCTTGTCGGGTGGGCGCAAAACATCACAGGTGTCGTAACCGATGCCAAAACCGGCCAGCCGATTCCCTTTGCCAATGTGAGATATGAAAAAGGCGGTGGCGGTCAGACCGATACCGATGGCCATTTCTCGCTTCCTTTCAAGGCGGGGCGTATCTACGTGTCTATCATTGGGTATGACACGAAGAACTTCAAGGTGAGCCGACCCGGTCATCATCAGGTGAAACTCGACCCCACGGACTTGTCGTTTGACGAGGCTGTCGTAACAGGAAGAAAGGATAAATACAGCCGAAAAAACAATCCGGCGGTGGAGCTGATGCGTAAAGTGATTGCTGCGAAAAAGAACAACAACCTGAAGGAGCACGACTACTACAGCATCGACAGATACAGCAAGTTGACACTGGCTTTCAATGAGATGACGGAACGCGTGTTTCAAGAGGGAGAATTCAAGAAATTCGCATTCTTGAAAGAACATGTGGAGACCTGTAACGAAACCGGCAAGCTCATTCTTCCGCTGTCGGTGGATGAAGCCGTTACACGTTATATCTATCGCAAAGATCCCGAAACGGAAAAAAGCATTGTGCTGGGAAAACGTAGCACCGGTGTGAACGATCTTATCAACACCGGTGAAATTATGAGCACCATGTTGCAGGATTGTTTCAGTGATGTGGATATTTATCAAGACGATATCCGCTTGTTGCAATATCCCTTCACCAGTCCCATATCCTCGAAGACGGCCATCGGTTTCTACCGATATTTCATTGAGGACACGCTGCAGGTGGATAACGAAAAGTGCATACACGTTTCGTTCACGCCCAACAACTCGCAGGACTTTGGTTTCTCGGGCAATCTCTACATTGTGGCAGATTCCACTTACCGCGTGAAGCGCGTGCAAATGGGAGTGCCGATGCGCACAGGCATCAATTTCGTGGAAGGTATGGATATCACACAAGTGTATGAGCAACTGCCGAGCGGAGAACAGGTGTTGATAAAAGACGACATGATTGTGCAATTGCGCCTGGCCAAGTTTATTCAGAAGTTCCAGGTGCGGCGCACCACCGAATACAGCAACTACGATTTTTCGAAGATACCCGACAAAGCTTTCCGCTTCAAGGGCGATCAGATGACTGCCGCCAACGCGATGATGCAAGACGAGGAGTTTTGGGAAGAACGACGGTCGGAAGACCTGACGGCCTCAGAGGACAAAATGTCGCTCTTCATCAAGCGTCTGGAGGGCATCAAGGGATTTAAGCCGGTGTTGTTCGTGGGAAAAGCCTTTATAGAAAACTTTGTGGAAACATCGGTGGATCCCAAGCATCCCAGCAAGGTGGACATCGGTCCGGTGAACACGATGATTTCGCAGAACTTCGTGGATGGGCTTCGCCTTCGCGCTTCTGCGCAGACCACTGCCAATCTGCATCCGCATATCTTCCTGCGTGGCTATGTGGCATACGGATTTAAGGATCATCGCTGGAAAGGACTGGGTGAGGTTACCTATTCTTTCAATGAGAAAGCCTATCTTCCCCGTGAGTTTCCGGTGAACAATCTGACCTTTACTTACAATCGGGATGTGATGTCGCCCAGTGATAAGTTCATGCCTACGGACAAGGATAATGTGTTCATTTCTTTCAAATGGACGGATGTGGAACACATGATGTATTATGAGAACTACACACTGAGGTGGGACCGCGAATGGGAGAACGGTGTGCGATTTAAGTTGCAATTGCGCACTGAAGAGAACGAGCCTACAGCTGCACTCTTTTATCAGCCGTTGATAGCAGGCTCGGGACCGACAAAGCAAGGCTATCTGGGCAAAATTCGCACCACCGACCTGACGGCAGCTCTCACCTATCAGCCGGGAGCAAAATGGATGAACACGAAGCAGCGACGCATTGCTGCCAACAATGATGCACCTATCTATAGCTTGAGCCACACCACAGGAGTGGAAGGAGTGCTGGGCAGTGATTACACGTACAATGTAACGGAAGCCGGTGTGTATAAGCGTTTCTGGATGAACTCCTGGGGAAAAATCGATGTCAACTTGAAAGGCGGTGTTCAGTGGAACAAAGTGCCTTATCCCCTGCTCATAATGCCGGCAGCCAACCTTTCGTATATCATCGAGGATAATACGTTCAACCTGATTGATAATATGGAATTTCTCAACGACCGTTATGCTTCGCTCATGCTGTCGTGGGATATGAATGGTAAGCTTTTCAATCGCATTCCCTTGTTGAAAAAACTCAAATGGCGCGAGTTTATCGGTTGTAATGTGCTGTGGGGAACGCTGTCGAGCAAGAACAATCCTTTCCTCGAAAAGAATGCAGGTGATGCACGCCTGTTCTATTTTCCGGGAACGTTTGACGCCGAAACGGGAACGTATGACTATTTGTCGCACGTGATGGACAAGAAGACACCCTATGTGGAAGTGGTGGCAGGCATCCATAACATCTTCAAATTGTTCCACATCCAATATGTGCATCGCCTGACTTACGTTGACAGGCCCGACACGCAGAAGTGGGGCATTCGCTTTATGCTCCGTGTGAAATTCTGATAGAAAAACAAGGAAGCACCGCAGAAAAACGTATATCCGGAGGACAAAAAACCTCCGGATTTTTGTGTGTTTTCGGTGGGATGAAATCTTTCTGATGAAAGCCTTGAAAAAATGCGCAAATGCCGTTCAAAATGAAATCTTTTGCGTATCTTTGTTCCGTTATTGTGATATAAAATTTTCAACTATTATATGGAAGAAACAACAAAGCATGGCGCGTCGTATTCTGCCAGTAATATCCAAGTTCTTGAGGGACTTGAAGCTGTGCGTAAGCGTCCGGCCATGTACATTGGCGACATTAGCGAAAAGGGTTTGCACCATTTGGTTTACGAAACCGTGGACAACTCCATTGACGAGGCTTTGGCCGGCTTCTGCTCAGACATTGAAGTAACCATCTGTGAGGATAATTCAATCATCGTGCAGGACAACGGTCGTGGTATCCCTGTTGACATTCATCCCAAAGAAAATCGTTCGGCCCTCGAAGTGGTGATGACGGTGCTGCATGCCGGTGGTAAATTCGACAAAGGCTCTTACAAAGTCAGCGGCGGTTTGCATGGTGTCGGTGTGTCCTGTGTGAATGCCTTGTCAAAGCACATGCTGTCGCAAGTGTATCGCGATGGAAAAATCTATCAACAAGAGTACGAAAAAGGACATCCCCTTTATCCGGTGAAGGTGGTGGGTGAAACAGACAAACGAGGCACACGCCAACAGTTCTGGCCCGATGATACCATCTTCAGCACCACGGTTTACAAATATGACATCTTGGCAAACAGAATGCGCGAATTGGCTTATCTGAATGCCGGAATTACTATCAAACTTGTGGACCTGCGCAAGGACGACGAGGGAAACATTCGCGAAGAGACTTTCCACAGCGATTTGGGTTTGCAGGAGTTTGTGAAATACATCGACTCCAGTCGTCAGCATTTGTTTGACGATGTTATCTATCTCAACACCGAGAAAAACGGAATTCCCATCGAGGTGGCGATTATGTATAACACGTCTTACAGCGAGAACCTCCATTCTTACGTTAACAACATCAACACCATAGAAGGCGGAACGCACCTTGTGGGTTTCCGTCAGGCTATCACACGTGTGCTCAAGAAGTATGCCGAACAGACTGCGGCCAAGCAACTTGAGAAGGCCAAGGTTGAAATTACCGGTGAGGACTTCCGCGAAGGTCTCACGGCGGTTATCTCTGTGAAAGTGGCTGAGCCGCAATTCGAAGGTCAGACCAAGACAAAACTCGGAAATAGTGAGGCAGCCGGTGCGGTGAATCAAGCAGTGGGCGAAGCACTTACTTATTATTTGGAAGAGCACCCCAAAGAAGCCAAACTCATTGTCGATAAAGTTATTCTTGCTGCAACTGCCCGTGTGGCTGCAAGAAAGGCACGCGAAAGTGTGCAGCGCAAGAGCCCGCTCTCGGGTGGCGGTTTGCCGGGTAAGTTGGCCGATTGTTCGTCAAAGGATCCAGCGGAATGCGAACTCTTCCTGGTCGAAGGAGACTCGGCCGGCGGTTCTGCCAAGCAGGGACGCAGCCGTGCCACGCAAGCCATTCTGCCTTTGCGCGGTAAGATCTTGAATGTGGAGAAAGCCATGTGGCACAAAGCCTTCGAGAGTGATGAAGTGAATAACATCATTCAGGCACTCGGCATACGCTTCGGCGTGGATGGCAACGACAAGGAAGCGAACATCGAAAAGCTACGCTACCATAAGGTGATTGTGATGGCCGATGCCGATGTCGATGGTAAGCACATTGCCACCCTGGTGATGACGCTCTTCTATCGTTACTTCCCGCAGCTCATTCGCGAGGGCTATCTTTATATCGCCATGCCGCCGCTCTACAAGTGCAAGAAAGGAAAAGTGGAAGAGTATTGCTACGATGAAATGCAGCGTCAGAGATTTATTGATAAGTATGGCGATGGTCAGGAGAACAGCATCACCACGCAGCGATACAAAGGTTTGGGTGAAATGAACCCCGAGCAGTTGCGCGAAACCACCATGAACCCGGAGACGCGTCTGTTGAAGCGTGTTACGATTGAGAACGCCGCTGAGGCCGACTATATCTTCTCAATGCTGATGGGCGATGAGGTGGGTCCGCGTCGCGAATTCATCGAGCGGAATGCCCACTACGCTGATATCGATGCTTAATAATAAGATAGGAAAGCACTGAAGAATTGTCAAGGTGCTTGCGCAAAATCAGAGAAAGCCGTCCGGAATGTTTCGGGCGGCTTTCTTTGTGTCTTTGTGTGGCTGAATAAATCTCTGGGAAGGTTTGTGGGTGAAGAATAAAAGCTCGCACAATCGTGCAAAGACCATTGCGTGTCTCAGGAGATTGTGCGAGCTTTTCTTGCTATGTCAGAACGGAAAAAGCAGCGGTAATGCCACAATCATCACCACGGCGATGGCGATTTGGAGCGGCAATCCCACTTTGATATAGTCGACTGGTTGATAGCCGCCGGCCGACATCACAAGTGCATTGGGAGGAGTGCTGAACGGCGAAGCGAAGCACATGCTGGCTGCCACCGTTACGCCCATGAGCAGCGGCACAGGGCTGATTCCCTGTCCGGCAGCTGCCGCCATGGCGATGGGAGCCATCAGCATGGCGGTTACGGTGTTGCTGATGAAGAAGGTGAGGAGCGAAGTGGTGAGATAGATAGCCGCCAGCAGGGCATAAGGGCCTAAACCTCCCACAGCATCTACCAAGGTGGAGGATATGAGGCCTGATGTGCCGGTCTTCTCGAGGGCAGTTGCCATCGGGAGCATGGCACCGAAGAGCACCAGGCTCTCCCAGTTGATGTTCTTGTAGGCCGCTTCAACGTTGCGCAGACAGCCTGAGAATATCATGAGTACGGCGGCGGCTATCACGGCCGTAACCGGTTCCACGGGGATGGAATCCACTGCCATGACAATGACCATTGCCAACATGATGAGGGCTGCCAAGGGGGCTTTGTGGTCGAGCGTAACATGGGCAGCCTGTTCCAAGGGTTGACCCAATACCACCCAATCGCTCTCTTGTGCCAAACCGGAAATGGCTTTCCATTCTCCTTGCACAAGGATGATGTCGCCGGCATGCAGTCGGACATCTTTCAAGCCGTGCCGAAAATATTGTTCGCGGCGGCGGATGCCCAACACGTTCACGCCATATTTTTCGCGGAAGCCGTTCTCGCCCACGGTGGTGTTCACCAGGTTGGACGATTGCATGAGCAGGATTTCGGCCATGCCTACGTTGTAGAACCGCAGGCTCTTGTCCTTTTTGTTGAGAGCCACGCTGCTTAGTTGCATTTCTTGAAGAAATCTCTGTGCCCCTTCTTCCGGACCGCGGGCATAAATCACGTCTCCTTCCATCAGAGGCATGTCGCTCACGGCATATTGTTCGATTTTCTGCAGGAGTTTGCTGTTGGAACTTGTGCGTCTTATCTCAATGACGGTCAGGCGATAGAGTCCGTGCACGTTGAGTTGCTTCACGGTTTTCCCAATGGCCGGCGACCCTTTCTCCACGCGGAAACCTGCCAGGTTGTCGGTGATGTGATACTCTTGTGCCAAATCGTCCAGCGACTTGTTTTTGCGCTGTGCGGTCTGCTCGTTGCGGCCTTTCAGGAAGCGTGCCGTGAGTGGCACAAGCACAAGGATGCCCACAATGATGCAGATGATGCCGACGGGCGTGAAGGAGAAGAAACTCAAAGGAGTGTAGCCTGCATTCGTTAATGCTTCGTTAATGATAAGGTTGGGAGGCGTACCTATGAGGGTGAGCATGCCGCCCATGCTGCCGGCAAAGGCCAACGGCATGAGCATCCGCGACGATGAGATGCCGGCTCCGCGTGCCATGCTGACCACGATGGGCAGCATCAGGGCCACGGTGCCGGTGTTGCTGACAAAGGCTCCCACGGCTGTGGTGGCCAGCATCACGAGCACCAACAGCTTTTTCTCGCTGTTGCCTGCCAGTCCCACGATGTAACTACCCGTTTTCTTGGCCAATCCGGTGCTGAAGATGCCACCGCCCACGATGAAGAGGCCGGCCATCATCACGACAATGGGGTTGGAAAAGCCCGAAAGCGCTTCTTCCGGAGTGAGAACGCCTGTGAGCACCAAGGAGAGGGCAGCGCAAATGGCTACAAGGTCGGAGCGGATGCGCCCCGAGACAAACAGAAGGGCCGAAACGGCCAAAATGATAAGGGTTATGGTCATACGAGAGTGTTTATCTGAATTTCTGTGTAAAGTTAGTGCAAATTTCTGCACTAACGAAGGCTCTGCGCCTGCTAAATCAGCATTTCTTTCCCCTTTTTTGCTTCATATACATGCTTTTACAAATGTTAAATCGTGCTTTTTCGCTCCTCGCCGGGCCGAGTGCTCTTTTGCGCGGTGGATAACTGTGCTTCCACCACCATGGGGGAAGAAGCTGTGTGTGGTGTCTATATATCTGAAAAGCAGTTTGTTAATTGCAGAATGCGCCTTTGCGTGCGAGGTGGCTTCTTGGATAATTTTTGACTGTGGAAAACTATAATAAAAACGCCGTTTTGACCTCTCTGAAAAACGTTAAAGTGGTGATAATAAGCGAGAAGAGTTTCTGCGATAGGGCAAAAATGGCTACCTTTGCACCGCAAACATCGCAAGAGAGTGTGTGACTGCATGCACTTGCGCCGAAAGACAACCTAAGAGGCCTCATGGTTTTTCGGACTCGGCAAATCCTTTTTTGCTGCTCTTGTGGAAAAAGTCAAACATGAAGTATAGCATTAAATTTATTGTATCCGTTCTTTTCGTTTTTGCCTCTCAAATCATTTCAGCCCAAACGGAGGGAGGCGCTTCCTATTACGCAAACAAATTTCATGGTCGCCGCACCAGTAGCGGAGCCATTTATCACAAAGACAGTCTGACCTGTGCGCATCGCACCTTGCCTTTCGGCACGCGTCTGCGCGTTCGCAACATTCGCAACGGCAAAGAGGTGGTGGTGAAGGTGACGGACCGCGGTCCTTTCTGCAAGGGGCGCATTGTGGACCTGTCGCTGGCCGCAGCCAAGGAGATTGACATGATTCGCTCCGGTGTGGTGAGAGTGGAGGTTACGCGCCTTGAGAACGACACATTGCCCGGCCGCGTTCTGCCTCCGGTCGAACCGCAGCAAGACACGTTGCAGGTGAATCCCACCATGGAAGCCGTGGCTGCCTGTATGCATGTGAAATTCGAGGGTCTCATGCCCCTTACCGGCATTGGTGTGCTCAAAGCGCCGCACAGCGGAATTGCCTATTTCGCTCACGTCGGGCAACCTCGTTACTGCATCCTTGAGCCTCGCTGCCTGGCTGCCGTCTTTTCGGCCTTTCGGTGCGAGCATCAACACACGGCATAGCCGCTTGGCATGACCGTCAAGGCATAGGCGCACATCGGCACTTGGAAACAGGTGAGCCGATGTGCGCCTCTTTTTTTGTGCATCTGATAGCTTGGCAGTGTGCTTTCAAGTGTCATCAAAAAGGCGTCCCGGTGAATTATCATGCGCATGAGAAGAACTTATCATCGTGGTGAGAAGAACTTATCATGCGCATGATAAGAACGTCTCATGCGCATGATAATAAATCAAGAGTGAGGTGTACTGAAAAAAGTTGACAGTTTAAACTTTAAATACTATATCGGTTTACACTTCTTTTTTTTATGCCTATAGCAGTTGACACTTGGCAAAGATAATACTATCTGAGTTTACACTCCAAATTCTTTGTATTTCTCTTGTGGTTGGTCATGACCAACCACAAGAAGCGGAT
>JAFYPU010000009.1 GCA_017547385.1 Bacteroidaceae bacterium | reverse complement strand
TGCTCTAATTCCTTGATGCGTAAGCGAAGACGAAGAATTTCTGACTCGCTATCGCTCAAAGACGGATTTTTCAAGGGCGTTGACATACTCAGGTTAAGGCCGTTCTCTGAAGCAAAGGTATTAAGAATACGGTATAATGTTGCATTGGACACACCATATTTCTTACAAATTTCCGTCTTCTTTAGATGATCATAGTAGCAGGCCCTCACGATTTCCAATCGCAATGAATTACTAATTAAGCGTGACATAACTTTTTTTAATTGTGTCAACTTATTTAGTACACAACACTCTGTTTTTTTCGAATGAGGTGTTGAGCCTAAAGATGCATCACGTTGGTGTAACTCTCGGAACTCTCCTTTTGTTTTTCAAAGAGATTTGTTTAACTTCGCGCTGTAATGAGTATTATTCAATAAAAAACTGATAAAACTATGTCTCTTCTTCGAGTGATTTTAGCCATTTTTTTTCCGCCTTTGGCTGTGTTGGATCGCGGTTGCGGATCAGTGTTGATTGTGTTTCTGCTGACATTGGTGGGCTGGGTGCCCGGCGTAATTGCAGCATTGGTGATACTGAACAAGGATTAGGGCAGCACGGTAGTGACGTGCGTCAGAATGGTGAATGATGATGTTAAAAAGGATTGCCTCACTTCTGCCGAAAAGTTTGCTGACAGAATGAAATGCGGAAAAGAGGCAGTTCTCACAATACGGAAAAAATGGAAACAAAAAATGCCAAACGTCCTTCCGGACAGACCAATGCTTATGCCATGCAATATGGTGTGATGTTGGGGTTTGTGTGCATAGGTGCGTTTGCAGCCTTTATGGGAACCTTTGCTTATGCCGTGCTCTCCACGCTTGCTTTGTTGCTGTGTGTAGCTGTGCCCGTGCTGGCCTGCCTATTCACATTGCGCTTTCGCGATGAGGTCTCCGGACGTGCAGAGGCTTTTGGTTTTGCCAGAGGTTTCCTGCATACACTGCTGATGATGTTTTATGCAAGCATTTGGCTGGCTTTGGCTGTGTATATTTATTTTGCCTATATCGATGGAGGGTTCTTTGTTGATGCTTATGTCGCAACGCTACGCAGTCCCGAGGTGCAGAGTGTGTTCGAACAGAATGCAGAACTGCGTGAATTGTATGGCAATGTGGGAACAGAGGAACTAGAACTAGCCATAGAGCAGCTGCGTGGGGTTTCGCCGGCACATTTTGCTGCTGCGAGTGTTTACCTCAACATGATGACAGCTCCGGTGCTGGCCCTTTTTGTCGGATTAGTGGCACGCAGAGGGCATCGTCATGTTATGTCGGCATGAATTGTCCTGAAACTAAAAAAATCAACAGGTGCAAAAGGAGTCTGCATTTGAGCGGAGACTTTTCATAAATTTACAGAAAACATACAAAATCCAATATATAAAATATGGAAACAAAATACGACATTTCGGTGGTGGTGCCTCTCTTTAATGAGGCCGAGAGTCTGCCGGAACTGCATGCTTGGATTGAGCGTGTGATGAAGGAACACAACTTCAGCTATGAAGTGATTTTTGTTAATGATGGTAGCACCGACGAATCATGGCAGGTCATCGAACGCTTGGCTGAAAGCAATGATGCCGTGCATGGCATCAAATTCAGACGTAACTACGGCAAATCACCGGCACTCTTCTGTGGTTTCAAGGCTGCACAGGGACGTGTGGTCATCACAATGGATGCAGACTTGCAGGACTCGCCCGACGAAATACCCGAACTCTATCGCATGATTACGGAAGATGGCTACGATTTGGTGTCCGGCTATAAGCAAAAGCGTTATGACCCCTTGTCGAAAACAATACCGACCAAACTCTTCAATGCGACGGCACGAAAAGTGAGCGGCATTCCGAATTTGCACGACTTCAATTGCGGATTGAAGGCTTATCGCTATGATGTGGTGAAGAACATTGAAGTGTATGGAGAAATGCATCGCTATATACCTTATTTGGCCAAGAACGCTGGTTTTGCAAAGATTGGTGAGAAGGTGGTTCAGCACCAAGCACGCAAGTTTGGCAAAACCAAGTTTGGCGGTCTGAACCGCTTTGTGAATGGTTATTTGGACCTGTTGTCGCTTTGGTTCCTCAATCGTTTCGGACTGAAACCCATGCATGTGTTCGGATTTTTGGGAACATTGATGTTTGCCTTTGGCTTTATTGCTTGCGTCATCGTGGGAGCTAACAAACTCTTCGCATTGGCAACAGATACACCGGCTCCCCTGGTAACGAGTTCGCCCTATTTCTATATTGCTCTGACCATGATGATTCTCGGAACACAGTTGTTTGTGGCCGGTTTCTTGGGTGAGTTGATTAGTCGCAATGCAGAAAATCGTAACAATTACCAAATTGAAAAAGAAATATAATCCTTTGTTTCGATTTGCATCCAAGTTGGGTGTCAGTGTTGTATCACTGCTGATTTTTGTGTCGGGCTGTTCGAACATTGAATGTCTCCTGGACAATATCGTGGTGATGACGTGCGGACTCTATTCGGCCGACACCCACGAGCATCTCAAGCTTCAGGAAACATTGGATGTGCTCCCCCTGGGTAAGGATACCGTATTGTTGAACCGCGCTTCCGACATCACGGATTTTATGTTGCCTTTGCGTCAAGTGGCAGATGCCGATACATTTTTGTTACGTTTTACAGACGGGACAGGAAAGGTGGGCACTGACACTTTGATTGTTTCTCACGCCAACATACCCCATTATGAGAGCATAGAGTGTCCGGCCACAGTTTTTCACACGCTGACCGATGTGAAATGGAAACAACAAGAGAACGGCGACTTCCCTTTGGCCATTGATAGTGTGGCTTTGGTAAGAACCGCAGTAAATTATGACGATGTTGAAAACCTACGTATCTATTTGCGCACTGTGGCTCCTTAGTTTTGCGATGCCGGCGTTGAGTCAGACGGTGGCTGACACAGCCAAGACCACCACGCCACGCATTCGAGGAGTGCAATATGCCCAAGCTGATGAGGCCTTGAATGGATTGCTTCATCCCGACGACCCTCTGTTTGCCGGTGTTTCGATTTCTGGCGATGTGTGTGGAGCGGTGATGGCTGCTTTCTGTTCGTATGGACAATACGAAGGAGCAGTCAGAGTGAACCTAAAAAACCGCTTTTTCCCCATTGCTGAAGTGGGATTGGGACGGAGCAATTATGTCAATGACGAATCCGACAATCATTTCCGTGTGAGTGCTCCCTATTTTCGTGTGGGCTGTGATTACAACGTGCTTAAGGATAAGTTTTCAGGCAATCGCATCTTTGTAGGCGTTCGCTATGGATATACCTCTTTCAGATATGATATGAGTGGCCCGGCCATTCAAGATCCTATTTGGGGAACAGAAACACCATTTCATTTCAAGAACATTGCCGGAAATGCCCATTGGGGTGAATTGGTGGTGGGCCTTGAAACCAAGGTGTGGAAATTCTTTCATTTGGGATGGTCGGCTCGTTATCGGATGCGTTTTTCCGAAAAGCAAGCTCCCATGGGCCGTGCTTGGTATCTGCCGGGATTTGGCAAGAACGACAATAGTGCCTTCGGCGGTACATTCAATATAATCTTTGATATTTAGACATTATTCCTTTGATGGATTGTTGGAATTTTTAATCTCAACCGATGACATACTTTGATGCTTTTTTGTTGGCCTTGGCTCTGGCCATGGATTGTTTCACTGTGAGTATCACTTGCGGCATTCTGCAGCGACGCATGGGGGGGCAAGTATGGTTGATGGCATTTCTCTTTGGAGCCTTTCAGGCCGTTATGCCGTGGCTGGGGTGGCAGTTGACGGGGCTTTTTGAGCAACAGATTTCCAGTTTTGACCATTGGATAGCTTTTGCTTTGCTGATGTTTTTGGGACTGAAAATGTGTTGGGATGCACGAAAACCGGAAGAAAAGCAACATTATGACCCTTCGCATTTGGGCGTGTTGCTTATGCTGGCTGTGGCCACAAGCATTGATGCTCTGTCGGTAGGTGTTTCGTTTTGGGGCATGGGACTGAAAAAATCAGAGATGCTCCTGATGCCATTGTTGCAAATCGGAGCAGTTTCGTTTCTGCTGAGTGTCATCGGCAAATACATCGGAGTGAAAGTGGGGCAGCGACTTAATTTCCGTGCCGGCTATTTGGGCGGTGTGCTTCTCATCTTCATCGGTTGTAAAGTCTTATTGGAACATCTATGTGTTTGATTAACAATTTCGTTATTGTTGTTTCAACAGAGAGAAAATAGTTTCTTAGATTCTTATTTCACCACATCTAAACAAAAAATAATATGAAGAAACTTCGTCCATGGCATTACCTATTCTTATTGGTATTAGTGATTAGCACTATTTGGATTCTGCGTAATCGAACCACAGAGATGCAAAACAGTAAAGGGCGCATCTTTGGTACAACTTATCATGCAAAATATGAATACCCCACTTCATTAGAAACTGAAATAATGGAACGTCTGCAGCAGGTGGATGCCACTTTTTCGATGTTTAATTCTAATAGTTTGTTGTCGCGAATCAATCGTGGAGAAGAGGTTGCAGCAGATTCATTGTTTGCTCGGGTGTTTACATTGGCCCAAACCGTGTCTGCCGAAACGAATGGTGCTTTTGATATCACAGTGGCTCCTTTGGTCAATGCATGGGGTTTTGGTTTTTCAAAAGCAGACAGCATCACGCCGGCTTTAATCGATAGTTTGCTACCGGCAGTGGGTTACACACATGTGAGGCTTACCGAGAACGGACAGATTGAGAAACTTCATCCTCGGGTGATGATGGATTGTGGTGCCATAGCCAAAGGATTTGCCGTCGACCATGTGGCTGCGATGTTCGATAGCTTGGGCATTCGCAACTTTATGATTGAAATAGGTGGCGAAGTGGTGGTGCGTGGCACCAACTCGCACGGAAAACCTTGGCGTATCGGTGTGAGTGTGCCGAAACCTGAGGCCGGAAATGCTGATGTGCAGGCAGTATTGAGCGTAACAAACAAAGCCATGGCTACGAGTGGTAATTATCGTAATCATTATGTGAAGGACGGTAAGCGCTATGCTCATACCATTCATCCGCGTACGGGTTATCCGGTTCAACATTCTTTGCTTTCAGCTTCTGTAGTGGCCCCTGATTGTGCCACGGCCGATGCCTATGCAACAGCTTTCATGGTGGTGGGTTTGGATAGTGCCAAAAGCATTTTGGAACAACATCCCGAATTGATGGGATATTTCATTTATGAAAATGCTGATGGTGAAATGGCCACTTGGTGCACACCTCGTATGAATGAATTGCTCGAAACAGAGTGAGAAATCAACTTTGTCAATATGCCGCACACCAATGATTTTTTTCTGCGTTTGCTCGAACTACCTCTCTTTCAGGGGTTGGGAAAGAATGAATTCCTTGAAATGGTTGAGCGAGTGCAATTCGCCAGTCGGAAATGTCCGGCCGGCACCACAATTGTCAAGCAGGACGAGCCTTGTCGGAGTTTGATTTTTGTGCTTTCGGGCGATGTTTGTGTCTCGGGATGTGGCGACAATCGTTCTTACATTCTCAACGAACAACTTCATGCACCGCAAGTGGTGCAACCTGAGAATCTTTTTGGTCTAAATACGACATACACCCGTAGTTTTTTGGCCGAAACAGAAGTTGAGGTGATGGAGATTGATAAATCCGTGGTGCGCGACATACTCTTCGATTATACGATTTTTCGTTTCAATTATTTGAATTTCCTCAGCTATCATTTGCAACAAGTACACCGCAGTCGTTGGCGCAGCATGCCTCTAGACTTGTCGCACCGATTTGTGCGTTTTTTGGCGGACCGTTGTTGTAGACCTGCCGGCCAAAAAGAACTGCGCATCAAGATGACCCAATTGGCCAAAGAGTTGGATGCCACTCGGCTGAATGTGTCACGCATGCTCGGAAATCTGGAGCAGCAAGGTAAAATTCAGTTGTACCGTGAGCGAATTGTTGTTCCGGCGTTTCAAGATTTGTTGCGGATGAGGTAATGATAAGTTCTTATGAACAAATTCCTAAGATAAAGAAACAGAGTCCTCTGCTCCTGTGTTTGTACCGTTATTCTCCGACTTCTGCTCCCCCTTACTCCTGAATGAAGTTGGGCCGCCCGTTTCGCAACGGGCGGCCCAAGTGTTTTTGATAGGTATTAGTTTTGTTGTTTTAAGGTAAAAAGATTGTTTTCCCCTTTTGTCGGGGCAGCGCAAAAATGGGACTTTCGGCGCGTGTGTGCAAGCCCGAGGGTTATGCTGTGCGGCATGTTTGCTGCGGAAACTTTCTGGGATGGGGATTTTTATTCGGGTTCGCCCTTGAGGGTGGGCAGGTGCAGCCCGTATTTCACGGCCAAAAGGCGCATGATAATGACGGTGCTGCCGCAGATGAGGCCGGAGCTGATGGTGTCGAGCCCGAGTAGGTGATAGCACACGCCATAGACCATGCCACCGATGACGCAGGCCAAGGCGTAGATCTCTTTGCGGAAGATAAGGGGCACTTCGTTGATAAAGACATCGCGAAATACGCCGCCGGCAGCTCCCGTGATGGCCCCCATGATGATAGCCACCCAGAAGGGGTATTCGGCAGGGGCGGTGAGGGTCTTCTCGATGCCGGTTACGGTGAAGAGGGCCAACCCGATGGTGTCGAAGAGGAACCACGTGTTGTTCTGCCGCACGAGCAGGCGCCGGAAGGCAATGACCCACAGTAGGGCGATGGCTGAGCAGATGAGATAGAATGAGTTGGTCATCCAGAATATCTGGTTGCCCAGCATGAGGTCGCGCATGGTACCTCCGCCAATGGCTGTAACAACGCCCACGACGTAGGCTCCAAAGAGGTCGAACTGCTTGGCTGAGGCGAGGCGTATGCCGGAGATGGCAAAGGCAAGGGTGCCGATGAAGTCGAGCACTTGGGTAAAGGTGATTTCTATCATTGCTTTTTTAAGATTTGTTTATTGCTGATGTATGTTAAAAAAGGGGAGGGTTAGGCGTTTACCACATTCTGTATTTTTCCCTCAGTGTAGGCCTTAATGTTGCTTGCTAATATGTCAATTATCCGCTCGCGAGCTTCCACCGTTGCCCAAGCTACGTGGGGAGTTACGATGGTGCGTGGGGCTGTCAGGATAGGGTTGTCTGCAGCTGGTGGCTCGTGGGACAGGACGTCGCAGCAGTAGGCCGCAAACCTGTTTTCCCATAAGGCCTGGGCCACGGCTTTTTCGTCGATGAGCCGCCCTCGCGCGGTATTGATGAGGATGAGATTCGGATTGGCTTTAGCTAATAATGTGGCGTTAACCATTTCACGATTGCTGGGGGTGAGGGGACAATTGAGGCTTACCACATGGCATGTGGAAAAAGCCTCTTCGAGTGTGATTTTCTGCACATCGGGGGGCAGCTCTTCTTGCGGCTTGGAGCTGACGGCATGAAGTTTCATACCGAGGGCGCGCAGGATGTCGGCGAGGTGTCGGCCAATGTTGCCGTAGCCTACGATGCACGCGTGCTTGTCTGCTAGTTCGATGAGGGGATTGTTCCAGCAGCAGAAGTCGCGGCTGTTAGTCCAAAAGCCTTGGCGGTTGGCTTGGGCATAGTGGCCTGCGCGTGTTGTTGCTTCGAGCAGGAGGGCTGTGGCCATTTGTGCTACAGCGCGGCTGCCGTAGCCGGCTGCGTTGCACACAGGGATGCCTCGCCGGCGTGCAGCTTCAACGTCAACGACGTCATATCCGGTGGCGGCCACGCAGACCAATTGCAGCCTGGGCAGGTGGTCGAAGTCGGTTTCGGTAAGGGGTGTTTTGTTGACTATCAGCACTTCGGCGTCGGCGGCTCGATGGTATAGCTCTTCTTTGGTTTCGGTGCGGTCGTATGCTTGAAAATCTCCCAAGGCTTTCAGTCGGTCCCAACTGAGGTCGCCGGGGTTGAGGGTGTGTCCGTCTAGAAATACTATCTTCATCATGTTTGTGATGTGAAGTTATATATAAGTAAAAGTAGCAATTTAGCGGAGTGGGGGCTTTCACTTCGCTCGGAAGGCAGTTCGGGTGTAGCCCACCAGTCGGTCGTAACGTTCGGATGGGGTGCTGTGATATAGGAGTATGTCGTACTCGTTTTCAGTTTGATGAAAATCACCTTCGATATGGGCTGTCTGCCCAGGTGCGTTTCCTGTCTGCGGAGCGGTGAGGTAGAGGTAGTTGTAGTGGCCTTGCTTGAGGAGGAGCACAGTTTCGTAGGTCTTGGTGCTTGCGTTGTAGTGCATGCGGTATGTGGGGGTGAGCAGGTGGTGTGTCCAATCGCCGCTGACGTAAACTGCGGTGCCCGGCAGGGAGTCTGCCATGAGGGTGAAGTGGGTGAGCATGTAGTCGCTTTCTGTCTGCGGTGATCCCCCGAAACCATCGTCGGTGCGTATCACGCGGCAGCCGTTGCAGTCTTCTTCATACAAGTAGTTGCGTCGCACTTCGTCGGGGAATAAAGCCCCGTGGTAGTAGGGGGGATAAAATGCGGTGCTCTCCATCCCCATGCCGGGATAGCGCGTGCTGAGCATTTCGAACTTTCGATATTCGTTGCCGGCCGTAAATGCCAATCGGCGGTCGTGTTCCCATAGCAGGGTGCTGCCCATGATGGATGTAGGCGTGGGGGCTATCACGGCGTTGTCCCATCTGCGGTTTTGCAGGACGATGGCTTTGAACTCAGTGCGCGCATCTCTTGCATTGAGGGCTCCGCAGTTGGCCTGCAGTGTGAGTTGTTGATGTCGGTCGTTCCAGTCTATTTCGGTGTTGGTGCTCACTGTTGCGCTTATTCCGATGAGGGGTTCGACCACGCTAAAGCAGGCTACTGCCACTGGACGTTTCCCCTCGTCGGCTTCGGTGTCGTCCACGCTGATGGTCAGTCGATAATTGCCTGAAAGGAGGGGGCACATGTAGTCGTTGGGCAAACTGAATTCGTAGTGAGTGTAGGGCACGGACGTGTTCATGCTTTGGGTATATCCCTCAATGATACCTTCATCTGCAGACGACTCCATGTATTCGCTCTCAAATAGGTTTTCAGATGTGCGCCAATCCCAGGTGCAATGTTGCAAAGTGTATGTGAAGCGGCGATAATCGTGCGTCATGTCATCAAAGGAGATGTTCAGGCGCTCGTCGCTTCCTAGTTGCAACACGGGCAGTTGCCGTTCGCGCCCCTCCACAGCCACAATCAGTGTGTGTATCTCGTTGCTCAAAGTTGCACTTTGTTGAGCAGAAGAGGGGTGAAATAGTGTAGCAAAAACGATGCAGATAATGGGTCTTAACCCTTTCATTTCCGGTGGATTTCGATGATGTAATCTATTGTTCCGGGCTGTATGTTTATTTCCGGAATGTGGAGTTTGCCCTTGTGTTGACGGAATTCAACCTTTTGCTTATCGGCATAGGCCACCACTCGTTTCACTTTTCCGTTGAAGGGTGTCTCAATTTGGCGCACTTTGTCGGACAATATGTGTAAGTAAACCACGTTGCCGCACTTGGTGGAAACGATGCTGTCGCCCATCACCACTTCGCCGGCCTCAGTGCCATAGATGGTGTTTCCGTGCGTGGCCAACCATTCTCCCATTTCAGACAAGCGGTTCAGAGCAATTTCGGGCAATGTTCCATCAGGCTGAGGACCGACATTGAGCAGTAAGTTGGCACCTTTGGAGGAAGTGCGCACTAACAGACGAATGAGTTCGGCTGTAGACTTGTAGTTTTGATCCACTACCTTGTATCCCCACATACCGTTCATGGTTTGGCAAGTCTCAAGGGGGAGTTGGCTGATAGCCTGTCCGGACAGACCGGCTCTGTTCTCTCCCGGAACATCGCGTTCGAAGATTTGAATATCTTCTCCCTCCACCGGTGCCTGATGATGGTTGTTGCCCACAAGGCAAGCCGGTTGCAAACGATGAATGAGGGCATATTGTTCTTCCAATTGCCAATCGAAAGGAACAGAATCATTGTCGTGGTCCCACACACCGTCAAACCAAATGGCCCCAATCTCACCATAGTTTGTGAGTAGCTCTGTGAGCTGTCGGTTCATGAAAGCATAATATTCCGGCCAGTTGGCACGTCCTTCGCGGCCCGTTCCGCGTCCTGTTCGTCCGATGGGATAGTCTTCGCGTGTCCAGTCCAAGTGAGAGTAATATAGATGTAGCTTTATGTCTTGACGATGGCATTCATCAGCCAGCATTCTGAGAATATCCTTTCCATAAGGAGTATTCATAACATTATAGCCGCTTTGTTGTGTGTTCCACATCGAGAAACCTTCGTGGTGGCGCGAGGTGAAGCAGATGTATTTTGCACCGGATGCCTTGATGGCTGAAACCCATTGACTGGCATCAAAACGATGTGGATAGAAAGCCTCGCTGACTTTGGCATATTCTTTATGATTGATATTTGCATTGGTCATATACCATTCGCCTTGACCAAATATGCTATATAGTCCCCAATGCAAAAAGATGCCAAAACGGCTGTCTCGGAATTCCGACCGGGCTTTCAGATTTTCGGACGTGGGGGTGTAACCCTTAACTTGTGCGTGTCCGGTGAGCAGAAAGCATATTGATACGAATAACAATATTGTTCTTTTCATGGTAGTGAGATGTTTTGTTTTTGTTGTTTATTTTTTTGGATAAAGTCATATAGGCAGCGTCTTCACCGAGGTGAATCTCTGTTTATGCGAAGCAAATTTACAGAATTTATTGGTAGAACAGAGTGGGGCAACAGAAATTTCGTAAATTCGCAACCCAAGAAACAGTCGGGCGGTCTGTCGCGTGCGCTCCTTTATGGGTGGCGCAGGAGGAAAGTCCGGGCAGCGCAGGACACTCCGCTTCTTAATGGGAAGTAGTCCGTGAGGGTTAATCAGTGCAGAAGAAAACAACCGCCGATTTCGGTCGGTAAGGGTGAGAAGGTGGGGTAAGAGCCCACCGGTCGTATGGCGACATGCGAGCCGTGCACATCGGAGGCTGAAAGTTCGCGTATACCGGCGGAGAGAGGGCGGTCCGTCCGAGCATAGCCCGTCGGAGGGTAGAACGATAGAGCTTGTCGGCGACGGCAAGTGCGGATAAATGACAGACATGTTCCATCTGGAACACACAGAACCCGGCTTATAGCCCGACTGTTTCTTTTTAGTTTTTTAGTATCTGAGAATTCTAATATAAAAAGATAAAGGTGTTATGGGATGGGATATAAATATATTAGGTAAACATAATCTTAGAACAGATAAAATAGAAAATACAGTAGAAGATTTATGTAACAAGTTATACATTAATATAGAATATGGCTACTATGGGAAACGATATACATATGTTAAATGTGGAGAAAAGTCCCCTTATAAAAACACTCCTGCATTTACATTAATTGATGACAAAGAATGGAGAAGAAGTTTAAAAGGAGTTCATGTATATCTAAAACTTTCCCCCAATACATATGAAATAAAAACAGATTTTTTGTACTTAATAATCTATAATATTGAGTTTAAGAAATGAGCCATTTAGATGGAATGGTCTTATAAATTACTTTATGGATGCTGACTACATAGATAAATATATAAATGAACTTAATAATTGGAGATTAATAGCAAAGAGGTATGCTTTCGCTTTAGGTTGTGAGAAGTTTTATTATATAGCAGATCAAGGTTCTCACCCACGAATAGATGAGATTGCAATGAGATCGTGGGATACTGCTCTTAAGTATATGAATAGTGGACAATTTTATAAGGATGAATATAAATACGATAGACGAAAAAAGAAACTGAACCCACAAATTATTAATGTTCCGGCTTTTATAAACTCTAGCAAACGTTGTTTTTCTACATGCGGTGAAGATATTTTAGTAGATGATTTTTCAGATTTAGGCTAATATTCTATACACCACATGATTTTTCATGCTCGTTTATCTGCTTTACTGCTATTTGTGGGGGTAAATGTTTGTGTTTCTGATGGTTGTTTAGTGGCAGTGACAGCGGTAGATAGTAAGTTTTACTGCCACTATTGCCACTAATGATGATGAGTACGAAAATGGTTTTCTCATTTTATATATCAGATATTCCATCGGTTAGTATTTGTTGATGGGATATCTTGTTTGTTTTGCAATGTCAGAAAAAGCCCCACACCATTTTGTGTTTGCTGCACAAAATGGTGTGAGGCCAAATAAAAGAAGTGTATAAGTCTATTCTACATTTTCATTATCATATTGCTCCTTTGTTCGGAAGCCTTCTGTAATCTCGTTGTCATTCACAATATCTTTGTAGAGGAGGAAATGATATACATTAGAATTGTCATGTCTGATGGCATAAGCTTGAATGAATTTCCATTTAAATCTTCCCATATAGTTCATTGCGTCTACCATGGAGTTGAATTTAATTTTCTTTCCATTTTCATCAACCAATTGCTGATCGCTGAGCCAAGTAACTCTTTGTCCAAAATCCACGGAAACTTTCATTTTGTTTCCTAAAAGATTTCCGGTTCCAACCAATTCACAATAAACTCGTTTTTTACCTTCTTCCACCTCCTCTGTTTGGGCGTAGCCATTGATTGAGAATGAGGTAAACAGCAGTGTGAGTACAAATAAAACTTTTCTCATGGAATTAGATTTTAGTTATTAATAGAGTTTTATGTAACACTGCAAATGTAATAAATATAAGGAATGATATAGCCAGTTGCCCCTCAATTTATGTGAACAATTTTTTCGAATTTCCCAAATTTGTTGTACGACACTAATGTTTAGAGTAGATTTTTGCGAATTACCGCAGACTTCGTTTATTTTCGAATTAAGGAAATCTGTGAGATTTGTGTTCCTCTTAAAAAATAAGGTAATGGATATAGGAGTTCACCTAAAACTGTTTAATCCGTGCAATCTTGTTGATAAATTCAAATCAATAGATTAAACAGTAGCCATCCGGACGGGAAAGATAAATCTGGTTTAATCTGTGTAATTCTGTTGATAGTCTAAGGAACATGAATATCGCACTGATTAAGCACAGAACTCACTCAAAATCTCTCATTGCCAAAACAAAAAAGCACCGTAGCTTGTGCTACGATGCTTTTTTGTTTGCTTACCTTGCAGTTTCTTATTCAGCTGCAGTAGCTTCAGTTTCCTCAGCGGGAGCTTCGGTTTCGCCTTGTGCTTCGGCAGCAGCGGCAGCTTCTGCTTCAGCCTTGGCAGCTGCTTCGGCAGCTTTCTTTTCAGCTACTTTTTCTGCAATTTTCGCATTCACTTCCTTTTCTGCAGCGAGGCGAGCTTCAGCAGCGGCTTTCTTGTCTGCGGCCTTTTGGTTGGCGAAAGCAGAAGCCTTAGCGTCCTTCTCGTTCTTCCAAGCTTCGAACTTGGCTTGAGCAGTAGCCTCGTCGAAAGCGCCCTTGCGAACACCACCGTTGAGGTGCTTCATCAACATAACGCCTTCCTTAGAAAGGATGCTGCGTACTGTGTCGGTAGGCTGTGCACCTACTTCTACCCAATACAGTGCGCGTTCGAAATTCAAATCTACAGTTGCGGGATTGGTGTTGGGGTTGTAAGTACCAATCTTCTCAATGAACTTACCGTCACGCGGAGCTCTAACATCTGCGGCCACGATGCTGTAGAAAGCATAGCCCTTACGGCCACGACGTTGCAATCTGATTTTAGTTGCCATTTGTTTAAATTATTTATTTGATAGGTTTGAATTAGTGCTGCTATCTCGTAGCAGCGGCGCAAAGTTACAAACTCTTTTTGTTACGGCAAAGTGAGTTGTGCCTTTTTGTTTTCAAATTGAGCGTGTTGGGGGTGATTTTATAAGAAAAGCACTTCCGGATGCAGGTTGATATTGAAGCGTGTTGCCACATCCTTCTGAATTTCTTGACTGAGTAGTTGTATTTCTGCTCCTGTGGCGTGTCCCAGATTGACCAGCACCAAGGCTTGTCGGGGGTGCACTCCGGCTTGTCCCAACTGCTTCCCTTTCCATCCGCACTGTTCGATGAGCCAGCCGGCCGGCACTTTGATGCCCCCTTTGGCGGGGTAGTTGGGGATGTCCGGATGCTGAGATTGCAGCAAGCGGAATTGTGCTTCGCTGATGACGGGGTTCATAAAGAAAGAACCTGCGCTGCCGATTTCTGCCGGGTCGGGCAGTTTTTCACGTCTTATGCGGATCACTTCGTTGCGAACTTCTGTGGCTGTGGGCGGTGTGGGACGATTTTCGGAAAGGTTTTTCAGTGCTCCGTAAGATGTTTGCGGATGAAAAGCCTTGCTCAAGCGATATTGCACATGCGTAACTATGAATTTTCCTTTGTATGCCTGCTTGAAAATGCTGGTGCGATAACCATATTCGCATTCGTCGTGCTGAAAGATGCGAGCTGCTCCGGTTTCCACATGAAGAGTCTCCACTTTTTCGATAAGGCTTTCCACTTCCACGCCATAGGCTCCGATGTTCTGAACGGCGCTGGCTCCGGCTTCACCGGGAATGAGCGACAGATTTTCAAGTCCGTGATACCCTCTGGAAACGCACCATTCCACCAAACTGTCCCAATCCTCGGCGGCTCCCACGCGAAGCAAAAGGCTGTCTTTGCTTTCCTCCATCACTTCCTTGCCAAGAATGCCGGAGTGAAGAATGGTTCCGGGATAATCCCGAGTAAAGAGGAGGTTGCTTCCGCCTCCGATATGCAGCCAAGGCGTGTCCTTGTCTTTGCGGATTAGTTTTAAAGCTTCGCGAAGTTCGTCTTCATTGTTGTATTCAACAAAGTGAGCACATTTGGCTTCGATGCCGAATGTGTTGTGTTGCAACAGGGGATAATCAGTGTGAATTTGCATGGGTGAGCAAAAGGGTTGAATGTTGATAGCAAAGGAATTCGGGTGCACTCAATTCTCAAAGCGAACCAAGCGCCAAGTGTCGCCATATCTCACGAAAGAGAGCGTGCAATTCATACCTGCCGACTGACTGCTGATGACCAGAATGCGCTGTTTGGTTTCCGGCATGGCTGCTCCGTAATTGATGTTCGTGATGTTGTCGGAAGGGAGTTCCGGACGGAAGGCAAACCATTGTTCGATATCGAGTAAGCCGTCGATATTGCTGAAGTTGTCGGGGTCGTAAGTGCGGAAGCGCAACGGGTTTTGCGTGTGTTGGCGTTGGAAAACAGAATCGGTGGCAAAATTGCTGTAGAACACCAGAAAATCGTGATTGGCATCGGTGGCAAAGTGGCGTGTGTCAATTTCCACCAATTGCCAATGGCCTGATGTTTTCTTGAAACGATGGTGCTTGATTTTTCCTTCGCTTGTGAAAATCTGTTCCACACAGACCTCGGTCAGCGAGGTGTCTTTCTCGTTCTCGATGGATGCTTCGTCATTGAAGATCATGGTGTAGTAATCACTTTCGGAGAACAAGGGGTTATGTTTCCATGCCTTGCGGTTGGTCCGGGTCTTTTTGCCGTTCTCGATTTGTGTCAGCGGAAATTTGATGCGACTGAGCTGAAACTTTTTGTTCTTCATGAAAGAATAGATGAAGTCGTCAAAGAGTTCATCGACAGCCGCCGAGGTCTCTTCCGTTTCCTCAGAAAAGAGGCTGTCATCCGCCGTGGTATCCGGGAGGAGCACACTGTCGGTGGGTGGCACAATTCCGGCCTCGCCGGTCTGCCTGCTGTCGCAAGCAGAGAACGAAGCGGCTAAAATCAGCAAGCTACAGCAAAGTCCTATCAGCAGTTTTAATTTGTTCATTCGGCCGGTTTGTGATGAGTTAGGCACATTTGTCGGCAAAAATACGGCTTTTCGGGCTAAGTGGCAGAGATTTTACAAATAAATCTTTACCTTTGCGGCGTTTATAAACGGACCTATATATAATTATAATATGATAGAGAAAATCCAGACCTTGCTTTCGGAAGTTCAGACCCTGAAAGCCGGCGACGAAAAAGAGTGGGAGGCACTTCGCCTTCGCTATATGAGCAAAAAGGGAGCGCTCAACGAATTGATGAACGACTTCCGCAACGTTCCTGCCGAGCAAAAGCGAGAAGTGGGAATGCGTATTAACGAACTCAAGACGGCTGTGCAAGACAAGTTGAACGAGTTGAAACAAGCCTTGGCCGTGAAGGAGGAAGACCATAGCGGCATTGATTTGACGCGCACTCCTTATCCCGTTCGTGTGGGTACACGCCACCCCCTCACCATCGTGAAGAACGAAATCATTGACATCTTTTCGCGTCTTGGCTTCTCCATGGCCGAAGGTCCGGAAGTGGAGGACGATTGGCACGTATTCGGTTCGATGAACTTTGCCGATGACCATCCGGCACGCGACATGCAAGACACTTTCTTCATCGAGCAACGCCCCGACATCGTGTTGCGCACTCACACAAGTTCTGTTCAGAGCCGCGTGATGGAAACCGCCGAGCCGCCCATCCGTGTCATCTGTCCGGGTCGTGTTTATCGCAACGAAGCCATTTCAGCCCGTGCGCACTGTTTCTTCCATCAGGTGGAAGGTCTTTACATCGACAAGGACGTATCGTTCACAGACCTCAAGCAAGTGTTGCTCACCTTTGCGCGTGAGATGTTCGGTGCAGACACAAAAATCCGTCTGCGTCCCAGCTATTTCCCCTTCACAGAGCCGAGTGCCGAAATGGACATTTCGTGCAACATCTGTGGTGGCAAGGGTTGCGGCTTCTGCAAGCACACCGGTTGGGTGGAAATCCTTGGTTGCGGAATGGTCGATCCCAATGTGCTCGACGCGAACGGCATCGACAGCAAGACCTACAAGGGATATGCATTCGGTATGGGCGTGGAGCGCATCACCAACTTGAAATATCAAGTGAAGGACTTGCGTCTTTTCTCTGAGAACGACGTTCGTTTCCTCGACGAGTTCATGGCAGCCCATTGATGACAGACAATGTTATAAGGCGAGTGGATAAATGATGGAGGAAATGCCATGTGTCCCGAGTGGCCGCGGCATATTTCAGCTCCTAAGCTCACCTAAATCACTTAGCCCCGCTTTCCCCTTCATGGGTTGGCGGGGCTTGTTGTTTCCTTTGAAAAACAAAAACATACTTTCGTGATGAATACCCTTCAAACTTACGTTAACGAACTAATGCTTTCCGTTATCTCAGATGCCGACGCGGCCTATTGGGCTACGGTGGTGGTGATGCTGTTGGTGCCTGCCTTGCTGGCGGCATTGGTTGGCGCGTTATGCCGTCGGCTGCTGTTGCCGGTGGTGCATCTTTGGGTGAAACGTACCAGCAACAAGTGGGATGATTACTTCCTCAATCCGCCGGTGTTGCGGGCAGGCTGCATGGTTGTGCCGGGCGTGCTGTTTGCTATGTTCCTGCCATATCTCCATGTGTTGCGCAATGGCGAAGATTTGCCATCGTTCTATCACCTCATCGCGGTGCTCACCAATGTTTACATCACGGGCACGGTGATTCATCTCATCAATACGTTTCTCTCCAACATCATTGTTTACACCACCGAGACTTCACACAGAGACAACCATCATGTGGTGGGAATTGTGCAGTTCCTGAAGATACTTGTTTATGGTCTTGGGATAATTGTCATCGTGGCTTTGTTGTTGGGGAAAAATCCGGTGAACCTTATAGCCGGTTTGGGTGCAGCTGCTACGGTGTTGATGTTGGTGTTCAAGGACAGCATCTTGGGACTTGTGGCCGGCATACAGCTTTCAGCCAACAAGATGCTGAAGCCCGGCGATTGGGTAACGCTCAAGAATCACGGCATCGATGGTGTGGTGGAACACGTGTCGCTCACCACGGTGAAGATTCGCAATTTCGACAACACGATTTCCACCGTTCCTCCCTACACGTTGGTGAGTGATTCGTTCCAAAATTGGGATGGCATGGTGCAGAGTGGGGCACGTCGCGTGAAGCGTTCGCTTTTCATCGATGTTCACAGCATCACTTTTGCCACGGCCGAACAAATGGCTGAGCTGAAGCAGAAAGGTCTGATGCTGCCGGAGCGAAACACAGAGGCATCCGAAAAGGTGGTCAATCTGACGCTCTTCCGCGAGTATGCCGAGCATTATCTCTCGCAACGTCCTTACATCAGTCATGCCCACTTCCTGCTGGCGCGTCATCTGGAGCCTACTCCCACGGGGGTGCCTGTGGAACTTTGGTTCTTCTTCACCGACACTCGTTTTGTGGTGTTCGAACACATGGCAGCCGAGGCCATGGAGCACCTCTTGGCTGTGTTGCCGGCATTCGGCTTGCGCCATTATCAGCAACCCGGCGGTAGCGATTTGCTGCGCATGAGTCAAAATATGCATAAGGCTCCTGAAGCAACAGAGTAAGGCGGAAATTCGCTGTGTGCCGAAAGGCGAAAATCTGCAAGCATTGTAGGAAAATCTGCAGTGCTTGCAGATATTTTTTGCAGTGCTTGCAAGCAATAGTGGCAGGCCTTGCCACTAAAGTGGCGAGCACAACCACAAAAGTGGCAAGGCCTGCCACTTTTTCAGAAACGCACTGCAAAACATAGAGCATTGGTCGAGCCCTTCCACCGATGCCCCTTGCAGATGTTTTAACAGTATAGACAAAAAACACGGCTTGAAGCACCGGGGTGTTCAAGCCGTGAGTGATTTTGATAAGTTGTTAATGTACCATTAACGTCCGATAAACATCTTTTTTCCGCCTACGATATAAATGCCGCGCGGAAGTTTGTTCTTGCCGAGAGCACTCACCTTGGTTCCGGTGAGGGTATAAACTTCGGGAGTCGTTGTTTCAACTCTTGCACCGGCAATGGCGGTAAGTGCAGAAGCGATGGAGGAATTGGCCGCCACATTGGGGTTTTCGCGCAACAGCCAGGCGGCTCCTGCATCGTCGCTCTGCCAAATTCCAATGGGTCCGGCCGACATCTGCGGGGCTGCACACATATAGTCGCGTGTTTCTCCTGTGGCACTGAAAGCCATCTGTCCGTCTTCCAAGGCAACCACCGTGAGAGGCACGGCCTCGGTGGAGAAGCGGCAAGGGGCTGTGGTACCGCCACCGGCAGCATAGCCGGGTGTGGTGAGGTATTTGCCGGCGCCCATGTTGTAGAGGTAAACTTTTCCTTCGTGCGGCACAACCATCCAGCTGCTATTGACACTCATGATATTCAGCTCCTGTGAATAAGATTCTCTGGCCAACTGATGTGCTTCATCACCGGTCATTTCGGCAGACCATACATTGGTGTTGGAGTTTCCTGCATCATACACGACATAGGCTGTGAAGGCTTTGTTATAGAGGACATAGGTTTTTTCGATACTTACCTCGTCAAGCGACATGAGAGGCTCGCCCAACGGCTTGGGAAGCGGACCTACCAAAGCTTCGACTACCTCTAAATCGGCCTCGTGGAAGGGATTTTCAATCAGTTGCCAGGCTGCTCCGGCATCACTGCTTTCCCAATTGGAAACGGGTACGGGAAGTTGCGGCGACACGCAGATGTAATCCTTTTCGGCACCACTGGCTGTGAAAGCGAAGTTGCCATTTCCCAATTCAACCACCGTGAGTTCCACAGGGCTTTCGGAGAAATAGCAAGCTTGACTGTGAGTGTCGGCACCGGGGGAAGAGAGATAGCGTTTCGCTCCCAAATTGTAGAGATAGTATTTTCCGCCCTTTGTCATCACCATCCAAGCATTGCCGGGTTGGGCAACGTCCAACGCCTCGGTATATGCAGAGGAGTTGACTGCGTGTGTGTCGTCTCCGGTCATGCCGGCAGTCCACAGATAAGTATCGGATTGAGTGGCATTGTGGATGGCATAAGTGGTGAAGTGCTCGTTGTAGAGCACGTAAGTCTTGCGCATGTCGATTTGTTTGAGCGAAGAAATCTTTTCACCCAAATCGGATACAGAGGGCAGGGGGTCTTCTCCGGTAATCTCGCGCACCACATCAATGTCTGCCTCGATGTTGGGATTTTCAATCAGTTGCCAGGCAGCTCCGGCATCGCTGCTGTCCCAGTTGGAAACGGGGATGGAAAGTTGCGGCGACACGCAGATGTAATCTCTCTCTGCTCCGCTGGCTGTGAAAGCGAATTTGCCGTTGCCCAAATCGACCATGGTAAGTGCTACGGGGCTTTCAGAGAAATAGCTTGCCTCACCATTTGTATCGGCACCGGGTGAGGAGAGATAGCGTTGCGCTTCCATGTTGTAGAGATAGTATTTTCCCTCGTGAGAAATGACCATCCAACTGCTGCCGGCCGAGGTTATGTCCACCGGTTCCGTGTAGGTCTGTGAGCTGACGGCGTGCGTATCGTCGCCGGTCATGCCGGCTGTCCAAAGCACCGTTTGTGAATAGTTTTCCTTATAGATGGCATAAGTGGTGAAGTGCTCGTTGTAGAGCAGATAAGTCTTGCGCATGCTGATGTCGGCAGGTGTTGCAACCTGATTGCCAACACCTGAACTTGAGGAGTTGCCACCGACGGCGAAACGTATGGTGTAGATGGTTTGACTTTGGGCGTTGACACTATAGTCGTCGCCTTTCACAGTGATGGTCAACAGGCCGGTTTCGGCATTATAGGAGTGTTCGGCCGTGGCTCCGGCTCCTTTCACCGTATAGGAGAGTTTGGAATTTTCAAAAGTTGTGGTGGAGAGGTCGTAATTCGTTTTGTCTTCGCTGAAATTGACGTTGGCTCCTTGATAGTTGAGGGCCGACAAAGTGTGATAGTAAACAAAACGAATTTCGTCGATTTGCAGATAGTCGCCGCTGCTACCGCCGGCTGTGGGGTTGGTGGTTACGGAAGCGAGGAGATATTGCACGGAGGGTTGTGTTCTGTCGTAAGAAAATTTACCTTCGTATTTCACCCAATCGCTCGAAGCCGGAATGGCCACCGAAGCCTTGCCGATACGGTTGCCGGCCTGGTCGCTGATTTCTGGGTCGCGATAGTCGCAATCGTCGTGCAGAATGAATTGTGCGCGTCCGTTGGGGCTGCCTCCGGAAGAGAACTTGGCGTAGAACGTAACGGCATCGGGACGACCGGCAAAGCGTAAAGAATGTGTGGCATCACTTCGACGAGTGAAGTTATAGTTAGCCGAGTTGGCCGGACTCATGCTGCCCATGTTGATAACGCCTGTGGTGAGGTTGCCATTGGCTTTTTGACCCAAGATTGACTTTGAGTAAATCTGCACGGCATAGTTTGAACCGTTGGCACCGGGCGAATAGCTCGAAGCCTGCGGAGAAGTGCCTTTGTAGTTCGATAACGAACCGGTGGCCGAAGCAAATGAGTTCCAGCCATTGCCGGGTTCATTGCCGGAGGTATACTGCTCAAAGCCGGGATCAGCAAACTGATAAATGCCTTCTTGAGCCTGAATTCCGCAGAAGCTAGTCAACAATAAACTTGCGCCAAGTAAGAATTGTCTCATGGGTTGAGTGAATTTTCAATAATTATATAGAAAGTGATGTCCCTATTGAAATGATGGGAGAAAGCAATGCGCTTATTTTGAAAACAAACAAAAAACTTAGGGAAAGCTCATTGACTTTCCCTAAGTTCTTATCAGATTACACTCAGACGTTTTGTCGTCATTGTTGTGTCATTTTAAATTTAGGAAGTGATTACTCACCCTTTTCCATCTTAGCCTTCAGAGCAGCCAAAGCGTCGATGTCGCCGAGGCTGGTAGAAGCGGCTTGGTTCTGGATAGCGGGAGCTTCTTCCTTCTTAGTGGTACGCTTAGCAGCTGCGGCAGCCTTCTTTTCAGCACGAGCTTCGGCACGCTGAACATCTTCGAATGTGCGGCTGTGGCTCAAGATGATACGCTTGCTGTCCTTGTTGAATTCAATTACCTTGAACTCCAACTTTTCGTTGAGCTGTGCGTGGCTTCCGTCTTCCTTCACAAGGTGCTTGGGAGTGGCGAAACCTTCAACACCATATTGGAGCTGAACTACGGCACCCTTGTCGAGAAGTTCGATGATAGTACCTTCGTGGATGCTGCCTTCAGTGAAAGTGGTTTCGAATACATCCCAAGGATTTTCTTCGAGCTGCTTGTGACCCAGGCTCAAACGGCGGTTGTCCTTATCAATTTCGAGAACAACAACTTCAACGCTTGCACCGATTTGAGTGAATTCTGAAGGATGCTTAATCTTCTTGGTCCAAGAAAGGTCAGAGATGTGGATAAGACCATCAACGCCTTCTTCCAATTCTACGAACACACCGAAGTTGGTGAAGTTGCGTACGCGAGCTGTGTGCTTAGAGTTAACGGGATACTTTTCCTCGATGTCTTTCCAAGGATCCTCTTTGAGTTGCTTGATGCCGAGAGACATCTTGCGCTCAGTGCGGTCGAGTGTGAGGATAACGGCTTCTACTTCGTCGCCCACCTTGAGGAAATCCTGTGCACTGCGGAGGTGCTGGCTCCAGCTCATTTCGCTAACGTGGATAAGGCCTTCAACACCGGCTGCAATCTCAACGAATGCTCCGTAGTCGGCCATAACAACAACCTTACCGCTTACCTTGTCGCCCACCTTGAGTTCTACGTCGAGAGCATCCCAGGGGTGAGGAGTGAGTTGCTTCAGACCGAGAGCGATGCGCTTCTTCTCTTCATCGAAGTCGAGGATAACAACATTCAGCTTCTGATCCAATTCAACGATTTCGTGCGGATCGTTCACGCGGCCCCAAGAGAGGTCTGTGATGTGGATGAGTCCGTCTACGCCGCCGAGGTCGATGAATACGCCGTAAGTAGTGATATTCTTGACGGTTCCTTCAAGAACTTGTCCTTTCTCAAGCTTAGAAATGATTTCTTGCTTCTGTGCTTCGAGTTCAGCTTCGATGAGAGCCTTGTGCGAAACAACCACGTTCTTGTATTCCTGATTGATTTTTACAACCTGGAATTCCATGGTCTTACCAACGAATACATCGTAGTCGCGGATGGGCTTCACGTCGATTTGTGAGCCGGGCAAGAAGGCTTCGATGCCGAATACATCAACAATCATACCACCCTTAGTGCGGCACTTGATGTAACCCTTGATGACCTCCTTGTTTTCGAGAGCCTGGTTCACACGCTCCCAAGACTTGCTGGCGCGAGCCTTTTTGTGAGAAAGAACCAGCTGTCCCTTCTTGTCTTCTTGGTTTTCGATGTACACTTCTACAGTGTCGCCAACCTGAAGTTCGGGATTGTAACGGAATTCGTTAACGGGGATGATGCCGTCGCTCTTGTAGCCGATGTTGACAACAACTTCTCTCTTGTTGATGGCGATAACTGTTCCATCAACCACTTCGTGTTCGTTCACGCGGTTGAGAGTTTCGTCGTAGGCTTTCTGCAAATCAGACTGGCCTTCAGCGACAGCAGCATCGTTTTCGAATGCATTCCAATCGAAATCGGACAGCGGGGTAATGTTCTTTAAATTCTCCATTGAGTTTAATGAAAAGTGTTAATTAATAATGTTGGACTTTATGTTGTTTGAAAAAACGGTGCAAAGATACATCCAAAATTATTATTGACAATGCTTTAGGTCGGAAAATGTGTTCCCAAAACTTGCAGAAACAGTATTTTGCTATATCTTTGCGGCCATCAGATTGGCAAAGAGCGTTGGGAAGGAGGATGAAAGTTCCTGAAATTACGGATAAATGGTGCGTATTTTCTGCCGATGCTTGTGCAAATCTGTGAGTCCAACAAGCAAATCTATACATTATTATATATTATATGAAAAAGTATTGGATGGGATTATTCCTGCTTTCTGCATCTGTGATGGTGTCGTGTGGAGGAAATAAAACCGAAAATGGAGGCAATGCAGACAGCGTTGCAGTAAACGAAGAGGCACAGGTGGTTCGAGATACAACCCTATTTGGTGTTTCAGGAGAGTTTGGTATGAGTACATTCACACTGATTACGGATGCCGGTGATACTCTTCATGTTTCACGTACCGGTGAGGACGGCATCGATGGACTGGTGGCAGGAAGTTTGGAAGAGGGCAAGCGCTATGCCATGACGGTTCGCGAAAATGGTGAATCCATTGCGCGACTTATCAACCTCTCACAGCTGGAGGGACTTACCAAAGATTATAAAATTTGCAATGCACGTCTTATATTGCAGAATGAAGATAAGGCAGACACCGTTGAGGTGCTGAAATTGACGGATACGGAACTGGTGGCCGAAGGTGCTGAAGGTAAACGATATGAACTGAAGAAATAAGAAGATTCAATCAAAGGACAGCTAATCAACGAGCGCAGGCGGAAAGTGTTTTTCCGTTTGCGCTCGTTGGATTTAAGATGCGAATTTGTGGGGCTTCTGTTTGCATATTTACGAACAGAACCGACAACTTGTTTACGCTTTTTCAAAAATATATAATGTCATCAATTGTAAACAAAAAGTCATGTTGGCCACTTTCCGATGGAGGTCGGTAAAGCGGCTAAGGTTTACAATTCTTTTTATCATGCTTGGGCTGAAAATCTAAACGCCTTGCAGATTTTTCTACAAGCACTGCAAAAAAATCTGCAAGCACTGCAGATTTTCACCGGAAGCCTTCGAACTTTGGTGAAAGGGAGGTTTCCTTTTATGTAAGGCTTTAGGGGATGCCAAAGTTAGAGAGTTGTTTTTACTTACACTTTCATAAGAAATCCTTTCTGCTGTTCTAAAAGTTTGGAAAGTTGCTTGCTACATCTTGTAACTAAAACTTAAAAAGCGTTCACGGGTATGCAACACCGATGTCATCGCTTTGTAACATCGCCCTCCTACTTTTGCACTCGTGAAATCAACACTTTATTGTTTTTTACATTATGAGAAAGTTTTTTCAGACAGTGGCTTGTTTTTTAGCCATGAGTGCAGCAATTCCAATGATGGCCGGAAATGAACCGACAGATAAGCCCGGAGCTTTGCGGGGGCGCATTGTCGATTCCGACGGACGGGTTTTGCCGGGTGCTTCGGTGTTTATCAAAAATATCAATACCGGCACGGTGAGTAACGAGAACGGCAGTTACACAGTGACCAATCTCACTCCCGGCACTTATCTGGTGCGTGTGAGCTATGTGGGCTACAAACCTGTGGAAATGAAAATCACGATGAACAATGGCCGCACGGTGGAGCAGGATTTTGTGCTTCAAAACGGTATTCTTCTGGGGGAGGCTGTGGTTGCAGGTACGTTTAGTGAACAGAGACGTGCCATTAATACACAACGCAACAATTTGGGCATCACCAATGTGGTGTCGGCTGACCAAGTGGGAAAATTCCCCGATTCGAATGTGGGCGATGCTTTGAAGCGCATCAGCGGTATCAATGTGCAGTATGACATGGGTGAAGCGCGTTTCGGTCAGGTGCGTGGAACATCGGCCGACATGACTTCCGTAACGGTTAATGGCAACAGACTTCCCTCAGCCGAGGGTGATACACGCAACGTGCAGCTTGACCTGATACCTGCCGACATGGTGCGAACCATTGAGGTGAACAAGGCTGTTACGGCTGATATGGATGGGGATGCCATCGGTGGAAGCATCAATCTTGTCACAAAGAACACGCCTTATCGTCAAACGTTGGGATTGACGGTCGGAACAGGTTATAATAGGATCAGCGACAAAATGCAGTTCAACGGTGGTTTGACATGGGGAAATCGCTTTTTCAACAATCGTCTGGGCATTATGGCGGCTCTCTCGTATCAGAATGCTCCTGTGGGAGCGGACAACGTGGAGTTTGAATACATTGAAAAAGATGGAGAGATAGTACTCGATGTAGCGGAAATCCGTCAGTATTATGTTACTCGTGAGCGACAGAGCTATTCGTTGGCCTTTGATTTCGACTTAAATCCCAATCATAAATTCTATCTCAAGGGACTTTATAATCGTCGGAACGATTGGGAAAATCGTTATCGTCTTACTTATAAAGATATTTCAGAAGGTGAAGGAGAGATGTCGGCTCGTATTCAGACCAAAGGTGGTTCATCAAACAATCGTGATGCGCGTCTGGAGCGTCAGCAAACCATGGACTTCACTTTGGGTGGTGAGCATCTGTGGGGGCGACTAAATTCGGAATGGTCCGTAGGCTTTGCACGAGCCACGGAGGATCGTCCGGATGAGCGTTACTTTGATTTACAACTCAAAGATCAGACCTTTGATTTTGTAGGAGTAGGAGGGCGACAGCCTTATTCCACAACGTCGGTGAGTGTACATGAAGGTAAGTGGAAACTGAAGGAACTGACCAATGGCGACCAAAACATTGCCGAGAACGAATGGAAGGCACGCTTGGATTTCACTTTGCCGCTCCGTCAGGGATTCTATGCCAACTATCTTAAGTTCGGAGGTAAGTATACCCACAAGACTAAGGAGCGTGAGACTCTGTGGTTTGATTACACAGATGCTTATAGTGATGTGTTCGGCAAGGAATATACTGAGCATTACGTCAGCCAAATTCGTGATGGTTTTATGCCCGGTCATCAATATGCACCGACCGACTTTGTGAGCCGAGAATATCTGGGAAGCATAGACTTCGACCAATTGCAGGGTGAGCAGATTTTGGAAGAATCTTCGGGCAATTATCAGGCAACAGAACAAGTTACTTCCGCTTATTTACGCTTCGATCAGCATTTTGGCAAAAAGGTGCAACTCACAGCCGGATTGCGTCTGGAAGCCACACATCTGGCTTATGAAGGTGTGAATTGGAACATTGATGAAGATGAGAACGAATCGCTGGTTGGTACCGGCCAAAAGACCAACAGCTACGTTAACCTTTTGCCAAGTCTGCTTGTGAAGTGGGATGCTACCGATGACTTGAAAATCCGCACTTCCATTACAAAGACTTTGTCGCGTCCAAAGTATTCGTCGTTGGTTCCGTGTGTGAATATCAACCGTGCAGAGTCGCCTGTTCAAGTAACATTAGGTAACTCAGACCTGAATGCCACTACATCTTGGAATGCCGATCTCAATGCTGAGTATTACTTCAAGAGTGTGGGGTTAATGTCTGCCGGTGTTTTCTACAAGCGCATCAAGGGATTTGTGGTTGATCAGACATCGCGAGGTAACTATCTCGGTTATGAAAACTGTCGGATTGTGCAGCCCAAAAATGCCGGAGATGCCAACTTGCTCGGAGTGGAAATGGCTTTCCAACGCGACTTCGGATTTATTGCTCCGGCTCTGAAATGTTTAGGCTTCTACGGAACATACACTTACACTTGGTCGAATGTGCAGAACTTCAATTTTGAAGGGCGCGAAAACGAGAGTGGACTGAGTCTGCCGGGTTCTCCCAAACACACAGCCAATGCTTCGCTTTTCTTCGATAAAGCCGGTGTAAATGTGCGTCTGTCATACAATTTTGCTTCAGCCTTTATCGATGAAATGGGCGAAATGGCATCGCTCGACAGATACTATGATAAGGTGAGCTATTTGGATCTGAATGCTTCTTACACATGGGGCAAAAAGACCAAGTTTACTTTCTATGCTGAAGCAAACAACTTGCTCAATCAACCTCTGCGCTACTATCAGGGCGAGGAAGCACGTACGATGCAGGTAGAATACTATGGTGTAAAGGTAAATGCCGGTTTTAAAATAAAATTCTAACGTTCTAATAAATATACAAATGAAGAAAGATTTTTCAAAAGCATTCCGAGCAGTTTGGCTGCTCTTAGTGATCGTGATTTCATTGGGGGCAATGGCTCAGACTCCGCAGGAGTGGAAATCGCTAAAGCGTACAGTAAATTTCTTTATGGCAAACGATCTCGGGCGAAACGGCTACTATGACCAGAAAACCATTGCGGATTTGATGGGAAATATGGCAGAAGTGATTGGTCCTGAGTGTGTAATTGCAGCCGGTGATGTGCATCACTTTGATGGTGTGGCCTCAGTGAATGACCCGCTATGGATGACAAATTATGAATGCATCTATGCACATCCGGAATTGATGATTGCGTGGCATCCCATCTTAGGAAATCATGAGTATCGTGGTTCAACACAGGCTGTATTGGATTACGGAAAAGTTAGCCGCCGTTGGGAAATGCCCGGTCGTTACTATACAAAAACTTACGAGGACAATGGTGTGAGTGTACGTCTTGTTTTTATTGATACAACACCGCTGATTGATAAATATAGAAAGGATTCAGAGAAATATCCGGATGCATGTGGACAAGATATTGAGGAACAATTGGCTTGGTTGGATACAACTTTGAAGAATGCAGTTGAGGATTGGGTGATTGTCATCGGTCATCATCCGATTTATGCAGATACACCCAAATCGAAAAATGAGAGATTGGATATGCAGCGACGCGTGGACAACATACTGCGCAGGAATCGTGTAGATATCTATGCGGCCGGACATATCCATAACTTTCAGCACATTCGTGTCGATGGGTCACCCATTGATTATGTAGTGAACTCCTCAGCTTCTTTATCACGCAAGGTTAATTCAATACCCGGGACTCGTTTTTGCGATTCAAATTCCGGTTTTTCTATCATATCAGCAGATAAAATGGAACTGAATATGTATTTTGTTGATAAGACCGGTAAAGTATTATATAGTCTTAGTCGTAGAAAATAAGTTAGTTAAGCAGAGTCTCGGAGAATGTGTGTATTTCTCCAAGTTCGTAGACAAAAATACATTAGTGCATGCACGTAAAAAGGGAGAATGTCCGCGCGGACATTCTCCCTTTCCTAAATTTTGTATTAATTATTTACTTCTTGTTGAGAACGAGGTCAACATTCACTGCGCAAGCCACAGAGCATCCCACCATCGGGTTGTTACCGATACCGAGGAAGCCCATCATTTCAACGTGGGCAGGAACAGAAGAAGAACCTGCGAACTGAGCGTCGCTGTGCATACGGCCAAGAGTGTCGGTCATACCATAAGAAGCGGGACCTGCAGCCATGTTATCGGGGTGCAAGGTACGGCCGGTACCACCACCGGATGCCACTGAGAAGTAGGGCTTGCCGGCAAGTACACGTTCCTTCTTGTAAGTACCAGCTACGGGGTGCTGGAAGCGGGTGGGGTTGGTTGAGTTACCTGTGATGGAAACGTCAACATCTTCCTTCCAAAGGATAGAAACGCCTTCGCGAACGTCGTCTGCACCATAGCAGTTCACAGCAGCACGGGGGCCATTGCTGTAAGCGATGCGCTGTACTTCCTTGAGTTCTGCAGTATAGTAGTCAAACTGAGTCTGCACATAAGTGAAACCGTTGATGCGGCTGATAATCATGGCAGCGTCCTTACCCAAACCGCAGAGGATGCAGCGGAGAGGCTTGTCGGCGGGTCTTGACTTGTTGGCCATTTGTGCAATTTTGATAGCACCTTCTGCAGCTGCGAAACTTTCGTGGCCGGCCAAGAATGCGAAGCACTTGGTGTCTTCAGAGAGAAGACGGGCAGCGAGTTGACCATGTCCGATACCAACCTTGCGGTCGTCAGCCACTGATCCGGGGATGCAGAAAGCCTGAAGGCCTTCGCCAATGTATTCGGCTGCTTCTACAGCATTTTTTGCTTTCTCTTTCAAAGCAATCGCAGTACCTACAACGTAAGCCCACTTTGCATTTTCGAAGCAAATCATCTGAGTTTCTTCACAAGTCTGATAGGGATCGAGACCTGCTTCTTCGCAGATTTGGTTAGCTTCTTCGATGGATGAAATTCCGTGTGCGTTCAAGCAGGCAAGAATCTGCTTGATACGACGATCCTGACTTTCAAATTTTACTTCACGTATCATATTCTTGTTCCTCCTTATTTTATTCGTGACGCGGGTCGATTGATTTCACTACGCCGTCTTCGGCTTTTGTGCGGCCGTAAGTACCGGTTACACTCTTCAGAGCTTCGTCTGCGGGCACGCCTTTCTTGATGGCATCCATGAATTTGCCCATGTGAACAAATTCGTAACCGCAAACCTGGTCGTCCTTGTCGAGGAACATCTTGGTGATGTAGCCTTCGGTGAGTTGGAGATAACGGCTACCCTTTACCTTAGTACCATAGAGAGTACCGGTTTGGCTGATGAGACCCTTACCGAGGTCTTCGAGGCCGGCACCGATCACAAGACCGCCTTCAGAGAAAGCAGACTGTGTGCGTCCGTAAACGATCTGCAAGAAGAGCTCACGCATAGCGGTGTTGATGGCATCGCAAACGAGGTCGGTGTTCAGTGCTTCGAGGATTGTCTTGCCGGGAAGAATTTCACTGGCCATAGCGGCAGAGTGAGTCATACCTGAGCAACCGATAGTTTCCACCAAACATTCTTCGATGATACCTTCTTTCACGTTGAGTGTAAGTTTGCAGGCACCTTGTTGGGGAGCACACCAACCCACACCGTGAGTCAGACCGGAGATGTCTTTAATTTCTTTGGCTTGTACCCACTTGCCTTCCTCGGGAATGGGAGCGGGACCATGGTTGGGGCCTTTTGCCACGCAACACATGTTCTGAACTTCGTGTGAATATTCCATGTCGTTTATTAATAAGTGAATATTAGATAAATTTTATTTCCGTAGCAAAGTTAGTGCAAGGCGAGTGCAAAACAAAGCAAAAATCCCTTTTTTTTGCTTTTTTGCCGAGCCACCGCCTAACTTGCGCTTTGCGAAAGTGTACAAGGCGAGTGCAAAACAACGTAGAAATACGCTTTCGGCAAGTTGCTACTTAGCCGTCAAGGTTCGCTGGATGTTTTGTTCGCGATGACAGATAGAGACCTCAATGTTATATTTCCGATGAAGATGCTCGGCCAGATGCTGTGCGCTGTAAACACTGCGATGCTGTCCACCTGTGCAGCCGAAGCAAAACATGAGGTCGGTAAATCCGCGTTGCAGGTATCGTTCCACGTGTGTTTCGGCCAAGCGATAAACACTCTGAAGAAAGAGCAGGATTTCTCCATCATCTTCCAGAAAACGGATGACCGGCTCATCCAGTCCCGTGAGTTGTTTGTAAGGCTCGTATCTGCCGGGGTTATGAGTGCTGCGACAATCGAAAACATAGCCTCCTCCGTTGCCTGATGTGTCTTCGGGTATTCCTCGTTTGTAGCTAAAACTGAATACTCTCACTTTGAGCTTTTTGTTGTTTTCTTCTTTGAGTGTTTGTTTATGTGCGTCAGAGGTGTCGGCAGGCATGTCCTTTTTGGAAGTTTCAGATGGCTTTGGCGTTGCAACTATCGCGCCTTCGCGTTTGATGAGTTGGGTTAAAACTTTATGTAAATAAGGGTAGGGGGCGGCTACACCCTCTTCCAGAAGGCAGCTAATGCTTTGCAAAGCCGGCGGTATGCTGTCGATGAAGTATTGCTTGCGTTCAAAACGTCCTCGCAATCCGTATGCCCCTAATACTTGCAACAAACGGAATAACACAAAGCGTTGCAAATCTTGTTTGAAGTTTTCGGGGTTTATGTTGATGAGCGTGGAAAGTTCTGCCACGTATTCATTTACCAGCAATTGCCGTAATTCGGAGGAATAATGCGCTGACGCCTGCCACAGAAAGGATGCTACATCATACTGTAACGGACCGCACTTACCGCCTTGAAAATCTATAAAATATGGTTTCTGTTCTTTTCCTACGAGCATCACATTTCGTGCTTGGAAGTCGCGATACATGAATGTGCATTCTCCCATGGCTGATTTCACAAGGTCGTCAGCCAATTGCTCAAAGTCGTTTTCCAATCTTGTTTCGTCTATGGGCAAATCGGTTGTGCGCAGAAAGCAATACTTAAAGTAGTGTAAATCAAAAAGGGCGGTGCGTCTGTCGAAGTGGGTGGGTGATAACAAGGAATCAAAGTTTAGTCCCTGTGCTCCTTCCACTTGAAGGTGAGGCAGTAAACGGATGGTACGTTTCAATAGTTCGACTTCAGTCTCATCGTATGCCCCATTGTTTTCACGGCCATGGGATATGGCTTGATAGAGCGACACTCCTCCGAGATCCGTCTGTAAATAGCAGGTTTCATCGGTGCTTACGGCTAAAATTTCAGGTACCGGCAAGCCTTTCTCAAGGAAATGGCGGCTCAGATTGATGAAGCATCGATTTTCATGTGTGTCGGCGCCGACAACTCCAATCACTGTCCGTCCATCGTCATCGGTCAGGCGCACATAGTGTCGGTTACTGCCGGCTTTGGGCAAACTTTCTGTGTGCTTTGGAGCACATCCTTTCCATTCATTGTATAATTGTATGAGATTGTGCATAAGGTGTTTAACGTGTGTTTGTTGGATGGATTTATAATAGAGTGCTGAATGTAAAATTCTTCCGTGAAATTTCAGAAAACAAAGCAAACGTTGGAATTATGGTTGGTGGGCCAGATGGGCTATGTGCACGGCTGCCAAGGCTGCCGTTTCGGTGCGCAGTCTGCTCCTTCCCAAACTGATGGATTGAAAGCCGGCTGCTTCGGCCATTCGCACTTCTTCTAGACTGAAATCACCCTCCGGTCCGATGAGAATGAGGCACTTTCGATTTTTATCGTTGTTTTGACGCAAAAGGTTATCGAGCGAGGGGAGATGGTTGGCGGCTTCGGTGTTTTCGCCCATGTTGTGGCAGTGGGCGATAAATCTTTTTCCATCAAAAGGTTGTGCCAGAAACTTTTTGAAATCGGTCATTTCGTTCACTGCAGGCAGGTGAGCTTTGTGGCTTTGCTTCATGGCCGAAATCACAATTTTGGTGATGCGCTCTGTCTTGAGCACGCGGCGTTCGGAGTTTTGGCAGTTGAGAAAAGTGAAACTGTTTATGCCGATTTCAGTGGCTTTCTCTGCCAACCATTCCATGCGGTCCATGTTTTTTGTGGGAGCAACTGCCAGATGAATTTCCCCGAGCCACGTTTGTTCTCCCGGTGTGGAATTCACAATGCTGATGTGGCATTTCTTGGGAGATGCTATGGTGATTTCGGCTTCATGAAAAAAGCCCATTCCATCGGTTACGAAGATATGATCTTCCTCTGCGAGACGCAGCACTCGCACAGCATGTGAGGCTTCCTCTGCCGGCAGTAAACCGGTGGTGGATGCATCGGGGGCGTAGAACAAATGTATTTCTTTCATATAGTGAGGCTATGTTCTTATTCTTGCGACGTTTATTTTCTAAGTTTCGGGTTGCGACTTGCCGGATAGCTTTCGCATTTCGATTTCTTTGTGCAGGGTAGCTGCCAATTCATAATTCTCTTCGTTGACGGCCACTTGCAATGCTTCGTCAAGGAGTCTGTCGGTCATGGCCGGTAGTGGGAAAGCCACTTGACCGTTGTTCTTGATCTGTCCTTGATATTGCATGAAATCAACTTCCGACATCAGCAGCGGGCATCCCGTGCTCATGGCCAAACATACCCCCTTTGTTACGGAGCAAGTCATGGTGTGCAGTGATTGTGTGGCTGTCAGCATCATCAGGATGGCATGATAGTGTCCGGGCAAGTCGGGCACGATGTGCACACTTTCGATGCCTACGTTTAGCGATTTCAGTATTTGCAGTGCCAACCCGGCATCTTCGGAAATGCCCTTTTCAACGACTTTTTTCAGTGCTATGGCCTCGTCATCGGTGATGAGAATAGGCAAATGTAGCTCACTCTCAGTGTGCTTCAGCATGAGGATGTGAGCATGTGCCAATTGTGTGCCCCGTGTTAAGTAATGCACTTGCAAAGTTATGTAGTCGTTTCTGTTCATGATGGTTGCCCTTGTTGGTCGGTCAGAATGCTGAAGAATGTCTTCTCTGGGTGTGAAGACACAGCGCAAAGGTAAAACATATTTTCTATTTTGCCCTTTAGTGTTCACACAATCTGAGCGTATGCCATCCGGAATGCTTTCACACACACTTTGGTCGGAGAGAATGATTGAAGCAGCCGAGTCGAAAAATATCTTCTCCTCTTGGTAATGAAGAGAGGTGCACTTCTTAAAAGCAAAGGTTGCATTCCTTCTATGAAAAGTATGCCCATTGTTTCGTATTGGTTGATATTGCATAATTCTGCGCTCGCCTTGCGAAAAATTCTACAAGCACTGTGGAAAATTCTACAAGCACTGCGGAAAAATGCCGAAAGCCCATGCGGATTTGGCCCACTATTGTGTGGTCAACAAAGCGGTGCAACAAAAAAAAGAAACGCAGAATGCGAAATTCGTAATCGTATCCCGATTTTTTGTATTTTTGCTCCGTCATAATCCCCTTAGGGATCACATGTCGTTTTTTTCGACAGTATGCAAAGCTTTAGTACTTACCTAAAATCCTAATTCGATATGGATAACATAAAAGTATTGGACAAAACATTTGCCATTTCCATTCCCGAAAGCCGCATCAAGGAGCGTGTGGCAGAATTGGGGGCTGCCATCAGTCGTGATTTGGAGGGTAAAAATCCCATCTTCCTTGCCGTGCTCAATGGCTCGTTTGTCTTTGCTGCCGACTTGTTGCGAGCAGTCAGCATTCCCTGCGAAATATCTTTCATCCGTTTGGCATCATACATCGGAACCTCTTCCACCGGCAATGTGAAGGAAGTGATGGGGCTGACAGAGGACCTGGAGGGCCGCACCGTTGTGGTGGTGGAGGATATCATCGACTCCGGTCTCACCATGAAAGAACTGCTTGCCACGCTTCAGGCCAAACATCCGGCCGAAGTGCATGTGGCATCACTGCTGGTCAAGCCCGACAACATGAAAGTGAGCCTCGACATACGCTATCGCTGTTTTGAAATTCCCAACGATTTCATCGTGGGCTACGGACTTGATTACGATGGTTATGGTCGTAACCTCAAAGACATCTACACCGTGGTTTAACATTGTAACAACTGAATAACTATTCCTAAACTATAATGAGAAACATTGTGATATTTGGTGCTCCGGGTTCCGGAAAAGGCACACAGAGCGCGCTGCTGGTTGAAAAATACGGTTTCAAGCACATTTCCACCGGTGATGTGCTGCGTGCCGAAATCAAGAACGGAACCGAACTCGGTAAAACAGCACAAACTTTCATCGACAAAGGGCAACTCATCCCCGACAGCCTGATGATAGACATCCTTGCAGCCACCTACGATGGTATGCAGCCCTGCGACGGCGTTATTTTTGATGGTTTTCCTCGCACCATCCCCCAAGCCGAAGCACTCAAAGAGATGTTGGCCCAGCGTGGCACAGAGGTGGCTGGTATGTTGGAACTCGCCGTGCCCGACGAAATGCTGACCGAGCGTCTCATCAATCGCGGTAAGACAAGCGGACGTGCCGACGACAACGAAGAAACCATCAAGAAGCGTCTTGCCGTCTACAATGAGCAGACAGCTCCCCTCATCGAGTGGTACGAAAAAGAGGGCAAGCGACACGCTGTGAAAGGTTATGGATCCTTGGAAGAAATCAACGCAGCCCTCTGTACCGTGATAGATACCTTCTGATTAGGGGAAAGAGAAAACAAAGACCAAAGGGTGATGTGCGGTGATGGCAGGCCATCATCGCTTTCACTTTTGTTTGTGTCGCCGACTTCACATCTCACATCATTCATTCGGGCGCAACTCATCGGGCGTCCTCACCCAAAAACATCTTTATGGCAGAAAGCAATTTTGTTGACTACGTGAAAATATTTTGTCGCTCAGGCAAGGGCGGCCGTGGCTCCATGCACCTTCACCGAGCCAAATACCAACCCAACGGCGGTCCCGATGGAGGCGACGGAGGTCGCGGCGGCCACGTTTATCTGCGCGGCAACCACAATTACTGGACGTTGCTGCACCTGCGCTACGAGCGCCACGTCTTTGCCGGACATGGAGGTAACGGTTCGAAATGCTGCTCACATGGTGCCGATGGCGAGGACAAATACATCGATGTGCCCTGCGGCACCGTGGTTTATGACGCCGAGACCGGCAAATACATTTGCGATGTAACGGAAGACGGCCAGGTGGTGATGCTCCTCAAGGGCGGCCGTGGCGGATTGGGCAACTGGCAATTCCGCACCTCCACCAATCAAACGCCGCGCTATGCTCAGCCCGGCGAACCCATGCAAGAGATGATGGTCATCATGGAACTGAAACTCCTGGCCGACGTGGGTTTGGTGGGATTTCCCAATGCCGGCAAGTCCACCCTGCTTTCCAGCCTCTCGTCCGCCCGCCCCAAGATTGCCAACTATCCATTCACCACCCTTGAGCCCAGTCTCGGCATTGTGCCCTACCGTGATGGCAAATCCTTCGTCATGGCCGACATTCCCGGAATCATTGAGGGAGCCAGCGAGGGGCGTGGCCTCGGTCTGCGCTTCCTGCGCCACATTGAGCGCAACTCTCTGCTGCTCTTCATGGTGCCCGGCGACACCGACAACATCAAACGCGAATACGAAATCCTCTTGGGCGAACTCAGCCGCTTCAATCCCGGCATGCTCGACAAGCATCGCATCCTGGCCATCACCAAGAGCGACCTCCTTGACGAAGAACTCATGGAGATGCTTCGCGAAGAGTTGCCCGACGACCTTCCCGTGGTCTTTATCTCAGCGGTGACGGGCTATGGCTTGCAACAACTCAAGGACCTCCTGTGGCAGGAACTCAACAGCGAGAGCAACAAGCTGCAAGCCATCTCCGAGGGCGGAAGCATTGTTCACCGCGACCGCGACGTGGCCGCCTTTGCCGGCGATTTTGCCGATTGGCAAGACGATGACTGGTCAGACGAAGAAGATATCGAAGACCTGGAAGAATACGATTTTGAAGAACTTGAAGATGAATAAGACCGTGCGTCCGGACTTGTTGGAATATCCCCTTGACGCCGGCATTCGGGCTTTCAGCACACGTCGCGACAGCGGAGTGGGACAGGGGGCCTATGCCGGCTTCAACATCACGCACTATTGTGGCGACGATCCCGAGCATGTGAGTCGCAATCGACATGCCTTGTGTCGGGAATTGGGCATCACAGACGCATCCCTGCATCTGCCATGGCAGACCCACGACGCCGAAGTGATGAAAATAGACCAAGCATTTCTGCGTCTGCCGACCGAGGCACGCGCCGAGCGTCTGCATGGCATTGATGCCCTCATCACCGACGAGTCCGGCCAATGCATCGGAGTTTCCACAGCCGACTGCATCCCCATTCTTCTCCATGACCCCGTTCACAATGCCGTGGCAGCCATCCACGCAGGATGGCGCGGCACAGTGAAGAACATTGTGGAGCGCACCATCAGTGCCATGCAGCATCACTACGGCACACAGCCCCACGAGCTCCGCGCTGTCATAGGCCCCGGCATCAGCCCGGAAGCCTTCGAGGTTGGTGACGAAGTTTATGAAGCCTTTGCCGAGGCCGGCTTCCCCATGCCGCACATCGCACGGCGCATGCCGGCTTTTGCCGCTTCAATAGCAGCCGCATCGTCTCACATTCCCGAAAAATGGCACATCGACCTCTGGGCTGCCAATGCCCACCTGCTCGAAACAGCCGGACTCCCCCTCCATCACATCATGGTGAGCGGCATCTGCACCTACACGCACCACGACACCTACTTTTCGGCACGCCGCCTGGGCATCAAGAGCGGAAGAATTTTCACAGGGATAATGATGAAATGAGTTTTGTTCAGCCCTTTCATCTCCCCCCTCCAACAAATAAACATAGAGCTTTAATCTTTTGGTCAACATCCATCATTTTTTAGAAAAGCATTGATGATGGTAGAAAATGTGAGTGCAAATACCATCTGTCACGGTATCTGTCACTCGACATTCCTTTGATTTTCAATAAATATCGTTGAAAAGTGACAGAAGAGCAGATAAAGTTTGAAAACTTCCAGTGCGCGCGTGCGCACGTGAAAAAGTTTAAGGAAAAAGACGTTCCGAATTACGATGGAAGAACGTTATGAAGATGAAATAGGAAAGTCCAAGAAACAACCCTGACTTCCGACACACAACATAAGCCAATAAAAATGACCCGAGACAAAGGTCAAGGGCCACTTTAATGTTTTCACAACGGAATAATCCTTATTGTGAATTGCTTCAAATTAGTACAGGCAAAATAAATGCTTTTTTATAAAATATCCAAACGATAGCTTATTTTTCTGCAATATTTTCTACATTTGCATAAGAACTTTAAATAAATATATATGAAAAAGATTTTAGGTCTCGACTTGGGTACAACAAGCATCGGTTGGGCATTAGTAAACGAAGCAGAACATTCCGAAGAAAAATCGTCCATCATACGTTTGGGAGTACGAGTGAATCCGCTGACTGTGGATGAAGCGCAGAACTTCGAAAAAGGAAAAAGCATCGAAACAAATTCAGCTCGCACTTTGAAGCGTGGAATGCGCCGAAATCTGCAACGCTATAAATTGCGTCGCCAAGCATTGATAAAGCTACTGAAATCACACCACCTGATAACAGACGCAACCATATTGTCAGAGAATGGCAATGCCACGACCTTTGAGACCTATCGTCTGCGTGCAAAGGCGGCCACAGAAGAAATCTCGTTGGACGAATTTGCGCGTGTGTTGTTGATGATCAACAAAAAGAGAGGTTATAAAAGCAATCGCAAAGCAAAAGGAGAAGAAGACGGCAAGTTGATAGATGGTATGGAGGTAGCAAAACGCCTCTATGATGAAGGTATCACACCCGGACAACTTTGTTCAGATTTGCTGAGAGAAGGCAAAAAGGCTTTGCCCGATTTCTATCGCTCCGACTTACAGGAGGAATTTGATAAAGTTTGGGCTTGCCAGTCGGTATATTATCCGGAGGTGCTCACCGATGCGGTGAAAGAAGAACTTAAGGGAAAGAACAAAAGTCAGACTTGGGCAATTTTGGCCAAACACTTCGTTTGGGAAGAAACTAAAACCACATGGGACGAGGAGAACGCACAATCTGAAATTCAAACAGAGAGAATGATGTTGAAAGGATTGAAGCGTGAGAAAAAGGGCTTTGAGCAAAAGATTGAAAACTATGAATGGAGAGCTAAAGCAGTGCATGAAAAAATGCACCCTGAAGAGCTGGCAATCGTACTGCAAGAAATAAACAACGATATCAACTCTTCCAGTGGCTATCTCGGGGCTATTAGTGACAGAAGCAAAAGTTTGCATTTCAATCACCTCACGGTGGGACAGGCACTAATGAAGTCGTTAGACGAAAATCCGAACGTGAGTCTTAAGAATACGGTATTTTATCGTCAAGACTACTTAGACGAATTTGAAACCATTTGGGAAAAGCAGGCGGAGTTTCATCCGGAACTGACACGTGCTCTCAAACAAGAAGTGCGAGATACTGCCATATTCTATCAGCGCCGTCTGAAAAGTCAAAAAGGACTTATCAGCTATTGTGAATTTGAAAGGAAAAATCTTGAAATCACTGAAAACGGTCAAACAAAAACAATAGTTATCGGCAGTCGCGTTATACCAAGATCTTCTCCTTTATTCCAAGAATTCAAAATTTGGCAAACACTGAACAATGCAGAAGTGCTTGTTGTCGATGCCAAGCCAAAGAAACGTAAAGCTTCAACCAACAAGCAAGGACAAGAGGGTGAAGTTCCTCAAACCGAGAACTGGAGAGAAGCTGGCAAACGTAAACTGACGCAAGAAGAGAAAAAGCGGTTGGCCGAAGAACTCTCGATACGCGAAAAACTTTCAAAAACTCAGGTGCTCAAATTGCTATCTGAAGATAGTGCCGGACTGGATTTGAACTTCATAGAAATAAGCGGTAACAAAACACTCCACAATTTATATAAAGCATACAGCGAAATTTTGGAGCACTCAGGACATGAACCTATCGACTTCAAGCAAGATGCCGCGACCATAAAGGAACAAGTGCGAGCCATCTTTGAAGCCTTGGGGTGGAATTCCGAGATATTGACATACAACTCCGAAGATAAGCCCTTTGCACAAGATGTATACGCACTGTGGCATCTGCTCTACTCTTTTGAAAGCGACAGCACCCCTACAGGCGATGGAAAGCTGATAGAGAAATTGCAGAAGCTTTGCAACTTTGAAAAAGAATACGCACGCATTCTTGCCAATGTTGCTTTCGAAAGCGATTATGGAAGTCTGAGTGCCAAAGCCATTGTGAAGATTCTTCCTCATCTAAAATCGGGTTTGCAATATGATGAAGCTTCCCAAAAGGCAGGTTATCGCCACTCTGCGACATCGCTTACAAAGGAAGAGATTGCCGCCAAAGAGCTGAAAGAGCATTTGGAACTTCTGCCTAAAAACAGCCTGCGCAATCCGGTTGTTGAGAAAATCCTTAACCAAATGGTCAATGTGGTAAACGAAATCATCAGCACCTATGGCAAGCCGGATGAAATCAGAGTGGAACTGGCTCGCGATCTAAAGAAAAATCAAAAAGAGCGTGAAGAGCTCTCAAGAGCCATTGCCTCTGCCACTAAAGAGCAGGAACAAATTCGCAAAATCCTTTCAGAAGAGTTTGGTATTACTTATCCCACACGCAACGATGTTATACGTTATCGTCTGTATGAGGAGTTGAAAGACAACGGATATAAAACACCGTATTCAGATACCTACATTCCACGTGAAAAACTTTTCAGCAAGGAATATGATATTGAGCACATCATTCCCAAAGCACGCTTGTTTGATGATTCATTCTCAAACAAGACTTTGGAAGTGCGAAGTGTAAACATTGAAAAAGGCAACAAGACAGCCTATGACTTTGTTCTGGAGAAATACGGAGAAGACGGGCTTAAACGCTACCTCAATGTTTGCGAAAGTCTCTTCAAGGACAAAAAAGGAAAATTGCGCAAACTCAAAATGCGTGAAGAGGATATTCCCGAAGACTTTGTGGATAGAGACTTGCGCAATACACAATATATTGCCAAACGAGCACTCTCCATGTTGGGCGATATATGCCGCAGAGTGGTGGCTACCACCGGCAGCATTACCGACCAATTGCGCAATGATTGGCAATTGGTAGACACCATGAAAGAGCTGAATTGGGAGAAATATGAAGCACAAGATTTAGTGGAATACCACACCAACCACGACGGAAAAGTCATTGGACGCATCAAAGATTGGAGCAAACGAAACGACCATCGACACCATGCGATGGACGCACTCACTGTGGCCTTTACAAAAGATGTATTCATACAATACTACAATAACAAGAATGCAAGTGATAAAGTAAACTCTAATGAGTACTTGATAAGAAATAAATACTTCAAAGACGGAAAAGCCATCGCTCCGATTCCGCTTGGAACTTTCCGTGCTGAAGCTAAGAAACACTTGCAGGACATACTCATATCTATCAAGGCTAAGAATAAAGTTGTAACCAACAATATAAATAACATTCCATCGAAGAAAGGTGGACACGCCAAGGTGCAACAAACACCGAGAGGCCAGCTGCACCTCGAAACCATTTATGGCAGCCATAAGGAGTATGTTACAAAAGAGGAAAAAATAAATGCTGCTTTTGATGAAATAAAGATTAGCTCTGTTTGTTGTCGGGCCTACAGAGAAGCATTGCAGAAGCGGCTACACCAATTTGACGGAGACGCCAAGAAAGCCTTTACCGGGAAGAATGCATTAGATAAGAATCCGTTGTGGATAAATAAAGACAAAGGTATCTGTGTACCCCTCAAAGTAAAGACCTATACACTGGAAACTGTTTACACCATTCGTAAACCCATCACTCCCGACTTGAAAATAGACAAAGTGGTGGATCGCAAAATCAGACGCATCTTACAAGAGCGTATAAAGGAATATGGTGACGCTAAAAAGGCATTCTCTAATTTAGAAGAAAATCCGATTTGGCTTAATAAAGAAAAAGGAATTAGCATCAAGCGCGTTGCAATTTATGGAATAAGCAATGCGTTGGCTATCCATGAAAAACGAGATAAAGAGGGAAATTATATTACTGATGAAAAGGGTAATAGAATTCCCGTAGACTTCGTGAACACTGGTAATAATCACCATGTTGCCATCTACAGAAAGCCTGTGTTAGATAAAAATGGGCAACCAAAATTGGATGATGATGGTAATATGATTTACGAATTGGATGAGAATGTGGTTTCATTTTATGAAGTTGTAGAGAGGGTTAATCAGGGATTACCGGTAATTGATAAAAACTATCGGGCTGATGATGGATGGGAATTCCTTTATACCTTGAAGCAAAACGAGTACTTTGTATTTCCTAATGAAACTACAGGTTTTGATCCTAAAGATGTGGATTTGCTGAATCCGGAGAACTATGCAATAATCAGTCCGAACTTGTTTAGGGTTCAGAAATTCTCATATAAAAATTATGTGTTTAGACATCATTTGGAGACATCTATTGTTGATACATCTATTCAATTAAAAGGTATTACATGGAGAGATTTTCGAAGTTCTAAAGGATTGGATAAAATAGTCAAAGTTCGCGTAAATCATATTGGCCAAATCGTAGCTGTGGGCGAATACTAATCTGAGAAATAGTGGGCTGTTGCGTTCTGTGCGTAACAGCCCATATTGTTTTATAACAAAATAGGAGTAGTAATGATAAAACGTACTTTATACTTCGGCAATCCGGCTTACTTATCGCTGCGCAATCAACAACTGGTGATAAAAATGCCGGAAGTGGAGAAAAGCACTACCGTATGCGAAGTGATAAAAACGGAATCTGTTAGGACAATTCCGGTGGAGGACATTGGAGTGGTGGTGCTTGACAACAAACAAATCACTCTCACACAAGGGCTGATGGAGGCACTTCTTGCCAATAATACTGCTGTTGTCAGCTGCGACGCGAGAAGTATGCCTGCCGGACTATTACTGCCACTTTCCGGCAATACCATACAACAAGAGCGATTTACCGACCAAATCAACTCCAGCCTGCCACTGCGCAAACAATTGTGGCAACAAACCATCAAAGCTAAGATAGAAAATCAAGCAGCTGTACTGCGCAAGCACACATCGGCTGAAAGCAAATGTATGAATGTTTGGGCTTCAGACGTAAAAAGCGGTGATTCCGACAATTTGGAGGGAAGAGCGGCTGCCTATTATTGGAAAAATCTGTTTATACCTTATATTGACAAATTCGTAAGAGGAAGAGAAGCTGCCCCACCTAACAATCTACTTAACTACGGATATGCCATTCTGCGAGCCTTAATAGCAAGAGCATTGGTTTCGAGCGGACTACTTCCTACCTTGGGTATTCACCATCACAATCGTTACAATGCCTATTGTTTGGCAGATGATATTATGGAACCCTACCGGCCATACGTAGATGAGTTGGTGCTCAATATCGTTAAAAGCGGCCAAGACTATGAAGAATTAACAAAGGACTTGAAAGCTCTGCTGCTTTCCATACCAACAATAGATGTTCAAATTTCCGGAAAACGAAGTCCGCTAATGATTGCAGCTTCAACAACAACTGCATCACTGGCAAAATGTTTTGGAGGAGAAATCCGAAAAATCATTTATCCGGAGATAGAATAACAAAATCTCAACGTTATTCCAACATTACTTATCACTGCAAACAATAAAAGAGAAATAACAATGAGTCGTTTCAGTGAATATCGCATTATGTGGGTACTTGTGTTTTTTGACTTACCAACAGAGACCAAGCGCGACCGAAAAGCCGCAACGGATTTCCGCAAGAAAATTATGCAAGACGGCTTCACCATGTTTCAATTTTCCATCTACATTCGCCATTGTGCCAGTATGGAAAATGCAGAAGTGCATGTGCGGCGTGTAAAATCTTATTTGCCAGAATATGGAAAGGTGGGAATTCTTACCATCACCGACAAACAATTTGGTGCTATCAAACTTTTTTACGGACAAAAGCCTATGGTGCCAAACACCCCGGGGCAACAATTGGAAATGTTCTAATTTTCCGAAAACTTAAAAGCAAAGAGGCCAACACTTTTTCAAGTATCGGCCTCTCTGTTTGGTAAAAACATGTTTGAATTTTCTTTTCTATTTTCATTGGTAACCCATTGCAGTGCTGATATTTACAAAGAATGAGTTGTTCTTACCAATGCAAAGATACTAATCTGAAAGCAATTCACAACCTGGCATCTTGGGCGCATTTTTGCAAACACGTTGTTCTTACCAATGCAAAGATACTAATCTGAAAGCAATTCACAACAATTTCAAGATTTTATAACAGGCGGTGAAGGTTGTTCTTACCAATGCAAAGATACTAATCTGAAAGCAATTCACAACCGGTTGCTCTACGAAGTTCATTAATTGTACGTTGTTCTTACCAATGCAAAGATACTAATCTGAAAGCAATTCACAACGCTCTACTTGTTCGTCTGTTAGTTGCTTATGTTGTTCTTACCAATGCAAAGATACTAATCTGAAAGCAATTCACAACCCTGCCGACTTCCTCTATAATCTGCACACCGTTGTTCTTACCAATGCAAAGATACTAATCTGAAAGCAATTCACAACGCATTGCCCACTCATTTTGTTTCATGAGATGTTGTTCTTACCAATGCAAAGATACTAATCTGAAAGCAATT
>JAFYPU010000019.1 GCA_017547385.1 Bacteroidaceae bacterium | reverse complement strand
CCACTTTTGTGGCACGGCTTACCACAAAAGTGGCAAGGCCTGCCACTTTTTGCAAAACCCCTTCGGAAATACAGAAGTGGGGTCTGCGAATCCCGGAGATGCTTGTGATAATTATCAAAATAGCAATTAAAGTTTCAAAACATGGTTAATTATTACTGCAAATTAAATAAAGAAGAGTGAATTTTAAGGAATGGATTTGCTGCCAACCTATCTTTGCCGCCATGAAGAAGTCAACGATTTGGTTAATTGCAATAGTGATGGGCGTAACGTTTCTGGCGTTGCTCTATCTTCAGTCGCAATACTTCGAGGAAGTGCTCAGTGTGCGACGGGGGCACTTTGACGAGTCTGTGAAACGCAGCCTCTATGCAGCCTCGCATGCCATGGAACTCGGTGAAACCAAGAAAGGCTTGGAAGAAGAGATACGCAAAGAATTGCGTCCCGAGGAGCGAAACGCGCTCCAGGCTGTGGAAGAGGCTCGTGCCGCAGAGGACAGTTTGCTGCAGAACCACGATTCGCTGAGATTGCCTTTGGCCATGCCCAAACCCGGCCGCCGCATACCGGGCAAGCACTTCTCCACCAAATTGCTCGTCAGTGCGGAAGAGAGCATGCGCGATGCCGTGCGCGACCATTATGTTTATAAGCGCGAACTGCTGGAACAAGTGGTGCTCTCCATGTTGGCAGAACCCGGATACAAGTCGTTGCAGGAACGTGTGGACTTCCGAACACTCGACCGTGTGATAAAGACCGAACTCCGAAACAACGGTATCAATCTGGACTACCACTTCTCCGTAACCACCATGGACGGACGCGAAATCTATCGCTGCTCGGACTACACGGCAGAGCCGGACGATGTGTTCTATTCGCAAACGCTCTTCCCCAATGATGCGGCAGCGCAGTCGGGCATCATTCGCATCCACTTCCCCGAGATGCGCCGATACATGTGGGCCGGAGTCATGTATATGGTTCCGATGTTGGTGCTCACCTTCGTGCTGTTGCTGATTTTCGTCTTCACCATCTACACCATTTTCCGCCAACGCCGCCTCACCGAAATCAAGAACGATTTCATCAACAACATGACCCACGAGTTCAAGACACCGATATCCTCCATCTCATTGGCCGCACAGATGCTGGCCGACCCATCGGTCAAAAAGAGCGAGGCCATGTACAAGCACCTCTCCAACATCATCAACGACGAAACAAAGCGTCTGCGTTTCCAAGTGGAGAAAGTGCTGCAAATCTCCTTGTTCGACAAGAAGGGCGGTGCCTTTAAGCGAAGAGAATTGGCGGTGAACCAACTCACAGAGAACGTGGTTGACACCTTCCGCCTCAAGGTGGAAAGCTCGGGTGGTAAGATTGAAGCCAAGCTGAAAGCCGAGCACGACAATGTGTTTGCCGACGAAATGCATTTCACCAACGTGTTATTCAACCTCATGGACAACTCTGTGAAATACAAGCACCCCGATCGTGATTTGCAACTGAAAGTGGGCACCCGAAACGATCATGGGAAAATCATCATCACGGTGTCCGACAATGGTATCGGCATCAAGAAGGAAAACCTGAAGAAGATTTTCGATCGCTTCTATCGCGTTTCCACCGGAAATGTGCACGATGTGAAAGGATTCGGACTCGGCTTGGCTTATGTCAAGAGCGTGATTAGCAATCATAAAGGCACCATACATGCAGAAAGCGAGTATGGAAAAGGCACTAAATTCGTAATAACATTACCAACCATCTAAAACTACAATTATGGACGACAAAATGAAAATCCTGCTTTGCGAGGACGATGAAAACCTCGGCATGTTGCTTCGCGAATATCTGCAAGCTAAAGGATACGATACGGAACTTTGCACCGACGGAGAAGCCGGTTACAAAGCTTTCCTCAAGGATAAGTATGACCTCTGTGTGCTCGACGTGATGATGCCTAAGAAGGATGGTTTCACATTGGCCAGAGACATACGTCAAGCCAGCGAAGATACACCTGTTATCTTCCTGACGGCAAAAACGTTGAAAGAAGATGTGCTTGCCGGCTTCAAGCTCGGTGCTGACGACTATATCACCAAGCCTTTCAGCATGGAGGAACTGACATTGCGTATTGAGGCCATCTTGCGCCGTGTTCGTGGAAAGAAAAGCCGTGAACGCACGCTCTACAAAATTGGTAGCTTCACGTTTGACACCCAAAAGCAGATTTTGGCACGCGGTGAAGAACAGACGAAACTCACCACCAAGGAGAGCGAACTGCTCAGCCTGCTCTGTGCACATGCCAACGAAATTCTGCAACGCGATTTCGCGCTCAAGACCATTTGGATTGATGACAACTATTTCAATGCCCGTTCCATGGATGTCTACATCACCAAGTTGCGTAAACATCTCAAGGCAGACGAAAATGTGGAAATCATCAACATTCACGGCAAAGGCTACAAACTCATCACGCCCGACCCCGAGTTTTGATGAACTCCCCGCATGGCATGGTGCGAAAAGCCGTTCGGAGAACGTAAGCACCGATGCTACATAACAACGACAAGAGAACTTCCCTCGCCATGGGAAGTTCTCTTTTTTTTGACTCCGTCCGTGAGGTTTGCTTTGATGTTGGCGGGCATTTCGCCGGTGCTTGCTCCATCTTGATTTAGCCTTTTGGAAAGCAAGCATAAAGCTGCATGATGGTGATGAGACCGTCATGTGTAATGCCATTTGTTTTAGAAAAATGCGGAACTTATTCTCGATTTTCTTCTTTTTCTTCCTTGTTTTGAGAAGTGCGCTTATCAAAATCGATAAGATATAGTTAATTAATAATAAAAACATTCAAATTTACCCCCCCATTGTTTAAAATTTGTTTAAGACGTATATTCGCATCGTGTTCCTTCTGAGGGGCTTATTCATGGGGTGGCAGAGCGTTATTGAACCTTATCGTTATCTGCGCAGATAGGCAAAAAATATCCAACACAATTTTAAATATATCAACAAACTTATGATGAAAATGAAAAATTCAAAAGGTGAAATCAGAAGCTTGATGGGCATTTGCCGTCAGGCTCTGGAGAGGCAGAAGCATCTTCAGCTCATTTTTTGCAGTTCCCTTCTTCTGTTTCCCGGAAACATGGTGCAGGCGCAGACAGAAGTGGAGGTGTTTAAATCTCCGTGCGACGAGATTTACAATTCGGTAACGAAAGCCAATCAAACGAATGTGCCGCATCGCATTCCAGCCATTGTGGAGGCTGCACATGGTGAGATACTTGTGTTTGCGGATAAGCGCTGGGGATATGGTGACATCGGACAGCACAAAGTCGGTGTTGCATGTAATGGTGCCACAAGCAGCCAAATTGACATCGTGTTCCGTCGTAGTACGGACCTTGGAGTAACTTGGGATTTGACGAAGAGAGAATTTGTGTCGCGTGCCACTTCCGGTTCGGACGCCAGCGGTGATGTGGCTGTAGTGGCCAACCGCGAGAATCGCGAAGAAATATTGGTGATAACAGCCGGTGGTGATGTGTTTTTCACTGAATCCGAGAATAAGGCTGGTGGGCGCTTGCAAATTCGTCGTTATTACAGTAATGATGGCGGTGCAACCTGGGGAAACGGCTATACCGATTTGACAGAGGACATCTATACAAAATTGGACTATGATGGCATGTTCTTTTCCAGCGGCCGTATTTTGCAAAGCACCTATAAAGCTTCGGGAAAACGATACTGCCGTTTGTATGCAGTTCTTGCAACAATCAAATGGGAAGGAAACTGGTATAATCAGAAATCTGTAGCTAGCAGTGTTCTTCTTTGTTCCGACGATTTTGGTGCTACATGGCAGCTTTGCGGCGACGAAATAGCTGTTTCCGGCGGTGACGAAGCCAAGGCGGAGGAACTGCCCAATGGAAACATCGTTGTGTCGGCCAAATACAAAAATGGAACTCGTAAGTTTAATATTTACGACCCTAAAGAAAATAAGTGGCTGAGTGATGGCGGTGTGGAATATACCTTTAATCAGTCCACGGCCACCAATGGCGAGATGCTCATTGTGCCTGTGAATAATGACGGAACGCTCGAGTATTATGTTTTGCAGTCCATTCCGACAACTGACAATGCACGTTCGGATGTGAAAATTTACTATAAGAAACTGAGCGAGGCAGACTATACGAATGTAACCCGTTTTGCCACTTCCGGCTGGTGTTCTACGGCAGATGCCTATATGCTTGCGGAGGGCACGGCAGCCTATTCCACAATGATTATTCAGAGCGATGGAAAAATTGGTGCGGCTTATGAAAAAAACGCCTATGCTTGCGGAGGAGTGCCCCAATCCATTGCTCATTGGGGTCAATGTAATCATGCCACAGGTTACGACATTATGTACAAGCGAATATCCATTGCAGACATCATCAAATCTGAAGGCGCGGAAATTATCTCGGATGTGAATTTGCTTAATAAGAAGATGCATGTGTGCACTGATGAAGCACATACGCAAGCCTCCTCTGCCTATTCGTGGGCAACGCTCTACCTGCCTTTCACTGTGCATGTGCCCGAAGGTGTAACGGCATATAAGGTAACCGGCATATCAGAGGACAAATCTCTTATTGATATTGAGGCCATCGGAAATGTGGTGCCGGCCGGTGAACCTGTGGTGCTACGTGATGAAATGAAGCGTACGGAAATCAAATTGGAAGTGTATGCCTATGCAGAAGCGAGTGCGGATAACCTGCTTCAAGGCTGCTGTAGTGAAAACATTGAGATTACGGACGATAACTATGCGTCCTATTACGTACTCAGCCATGGCAGCCGGTGTGAAGCTTTCTATTTTCCTCCCAACGGCTATCTCAAAGCTCATTTGGCTTATCTGCGTATTGAACAGCCTCAGGCCGCTTCACTGATGTTGAGAGTTGTCGATGGTGAGACAACCGAAATCAATGGTGTCGGCATGGATGTGTTGCGGGAAGAAGTCCCGGTTTATGACCTTGGTGGTCGTCGTGTGCAGGATGCCACACAGCCCGGTGTTTATATCCGTGGTGGAAAGAAATATATTGTACGATAAAGATTAACCATACCAAAAACAGAAATTAGCAATGAAAAAAACATATAGAACTCCCCAAGTTGAAATTCTCTCTCTGAAAGCTGAGAGTATGCTTTGCACTATGTCGGTTGTTCCGGAGCGAGGGGAAGGGCAGCATTCAAAACGTCGTGAGTTTGAGAGCAGCAAAGGAATTTGGGGTAATTCTCCTTGGTCTTAAGCAGTAATTTTTCTCTATAATGAAATCGGGGATGGCTCTTTGTGGAGTCATCCCTGATTTTTTGTCGCTTCTCGATGATTTGTCTGTCTTTGCGGTTTGAGAGGGAAAGAGGCCTCAGCGGTTGTTGGGGAGCATTCCGACTTCAGTCATCATTGTGTGGTAGAATGCAGCTTTCTTGCTTAAAGCCAACGGGTAGGCGCGGCTGCTGCTGGGCATGCGATAAAAGCGAAGGGGGCGGCCTTCGTGGATAAATGAAGTGTACGTGCCCACTTTTGGTTCGTCCACGTTGAATTGGGTGCGCAGAATGTCGGTGGCTTTCTGTCCGGTGGTAACGATGGCTTGGCATCGGGGGAGTTTTTCCAGTAAGGAGGCAATGTCTGTGGGAAGCACCACTTCCAGAAATTTGTCGGAGGCGTTTCCTTGCAGACGGCGCACAGCGGAAGCGGCATCATAGAGCGCTATGCCGTGATTGGTGCAAAACTGTTCAATTTCAGGCTGACGGAATCGGCGTTCGGCAGTGTCGACAAAGTGATTTTGGTTGTCGAAAAACAAGTGTCCCATGATGCGCCACATGTCGTTCTGCAAATTGGGATAAAAGAAGTTCATGCTCCATCGTTTCTGCGGTGGCGGAAAACTGCCCAGCATCAGGATGCGGGCTTCGGTGGGCAGAAACGGCAAGAGGGGGTGTTGCTCGATGTCGGGGGTGGGGTGCATATTTCTGTGGATTGTGGGCTGAGCAGCGGCAGTCGGTCTTATTTCTTTCGGTATTGCTTCTTTCGGTTGAAGTTGAAGCCTGCATACACATTGAAATAGTTGATGGAATTGCTCAGACTGATTCGGTCGCGTCGGTAGTCGTAGAGGTGGCCCACGAAAGAGGCACCGGCAAACCAGTGGGTGTTGTTCCAAACGATTCCGGCGCGAGAGATGAAGTCGAAGTTAAAGTTTTTGATGTTGCTCCAGAATTCTTTTCCGCTGAGGCGTTCGCCTTTCATTTTTTTGATGCCGATGCTCGGTGATAGCGATACGGAAAGAAGAAAGTTTCGGGCAAAGACCCAATTGTAGGCATAGCCTCCGCTGACACTTACGTTGAAGTAGTTGAGTTGGGCAATCTTCATTTCGTCGATTAGCGGTGTTTTCGCCCCCGGCTCGTTGCCGGTGATGAAGTGTGGCAGTCGGGTGTGGTCGAACTTGGTGCGCTGTTTGTCGAATCGAAAACCGAGTATCCATGAACCGCAACTCTTTCGCTGCACTGTGCTCTGGGCGAAGCCCGCCGGATAGGAGAAGTGGCGGTGGTTGAACACGTAATAGGCATTCAGGCTCGTCGTGTAGGTGTCAAGGCCGGAGAATTCCATGCCTTTGGCCAACCTGTCGGCTTCTTCGCCGAAGCCTTCGGCCTTGCGTATGGTGAAGTCGCCGGTGTTGCGAATATAGACGAGGTCGCATCCCAGCATGGAACTGTAAAGGCTGAGGTTGAACTCTGTGGTCTTGGTGGCAGATTTGGGATGGCCGATATCGAATGTGTAGCCCAGAAAAATCCATCGCCAGCCAATGTAAGGTCCAACCTTGAAACTCGGGGTCGGGGCTATGTGCAACGACTGGGTGTGTCCGGCCGGATTGGTGGCCTGAAGGCGATACACCTGATAGAAGTTGGTGTTTTGCATCATCGCCGTGAAGTTGTAATAGTTTGGGCTGATGTAGGTGGTGTCGTATTCGTCGAAACTCTTGATGAAGCGTGCAAATATGTTGGCCTTTTTTTTGATTTTCTGCTTCAGCGAAGCGGTGTCCTCCGCGAGGCTGAGGCTGTCGGTGCTGTCGATGGACGATGTGTCGATGCCAGCTTCGGGCACAACAATGCTGTCTGCTTCTTGCGGAAAAGCGCAGACAAAAATCGTGATGAGCATGAAAGCGAGGGCGATGGTACGCATCGTTTTTGGCAGAGTTTGAGTAAAGATAGTTTAGAGTTTTCCGAGAATTTTGTCGACCACCCAGTTGACCGATGTGGCACTGACACAATCGCAGGTGCAAACACTGATGGCTCGCAGATGGTTCACCACTTCTCGGATAAGGGGCAGCTGCACGTATTGAGGGTTGTCCACCACAATTTCCTCGCGTCCTTGCGGTGTGTGAAGCGTGATGGGAGCGTAGGTGAACACCGAAAAACTTAGCGATCCGCGGTCGCCGATAATCTCAATGCGGTCTTCCTTGGCCGACTCGTGTGCCACGAAGCACCAAGAGCCTGAGCCGGGCAGTCCGCCCATAAAGCGGAAACAGGCACTCACGCTGTCCTCCGTTTCGTAGAGTCCGCCTCGGTTGGCGGTGTATCCTTCAGCTTCGATGATAGGGCCGAACATCTCCTGCAACAAGTCGATTTGGTGCGGAGCCAGGTCGTAGAAATATCCTCCGCCTGCGATGTCAGCTTGTACGCGCCAAGGCAGATTGGTGCGATTGTAGTCCAAATCACGGGGCGGCACGGCAAAGCGAATTTGCACATTGATGACATTTCCCACGGATCCCTCGGTGATGAGTTGCTTCACCTTTTGAAAATAAGGCAGGAAGCGTCGGTAGTAAGCCACGAAGCACGGCACTCCCGTTTTTTCTGCAATGCGGTTGATGCGGCAGCAGTCTTCATAATTGCTGGCCATGGGTTTTTCCACATACACCGCTTTTCCGCTTTTCATGGCCATGATGGCATAGGTGGCGTGTGTGCTGGGAGGTGTGGCAATATACACGGCATTGACATCCGGGTCGTCCACCAACTCCTGAGCGTCGGTGTACCACCGTTGTATGTTGTGGCGTTCGGCATACGAACGCGCTTTCTCTTTGCTTCGGCTCATTACGGCCACCACTTTCGAGCCTTCGACAATGCCGAAAGCCGGACCGCTCTTTTTCTCGGTTACTTCTCCGCAACCGATAAAGCCCCATTTCACTGTTAAGTTGTCAGACATAAAGCAAAGGTAGTGCTTTTTTCCTTATCTTTGCTCGCACAAACAAGAAAATAAAGAAAACCCGTGATGACAAACAATGCAATCAACGAAATGGCAAACGCACGGCGTGTGGAGCGTGGCACGAAACGGTGTATTGCCGATGCGTGGAAGATAATAGTGTTTCAGTGGAGAGTTTATCTCCGCGCGATGGCTGCCTATTCGGTGGTGGCCGGCATAGGTCTTACATTATTTATATATATGTGTGGAAGGGTGGCACGCGAAACCCTGCTCCCGATGTATCTTTTGGTGCAGTCCGGTGAGAAAGTGGCAGACGTGTGGAGCTTTTATGCACCGTCAATGGTGGAGTGGGGGATGCCTTTGTTGTTTTGCCTGCTGTGGTGGGGTGCTCACGTGTTGTGGCGATCTGCCCTCCTGTCGCAGGCCGAGCATTGGGCCATGCATGGTTGTTGGCCGGCCGGCTGCTTCCCTCTTCGTCGGTCGGTCTTCGGCAGATGGCGTAGGCTGTTGTTGTTTGATGCAGTGGCATCAGTGGTGGGGCTGCTGCTCATGGCTGTCGTTCTCCTCCTGGTGCTGAAGTCCTCATGGTGGTCGGTGGCTCCTGTCGTTCTGTTGGTGCTGTTTCTGCTGTGGGCGGCAGTGGCGCGTCTGCATTTTGCTTTTCGTGCAACGTCGGTGCTGAAGTCTTATGTGGCAGTGGTGAAAGATGGGGCACGCAGGTTGGGCTCGGTGTTGCTGTTGCTCGTTATTACCGGTGCTGTCATGCTGCCAATCACATTGATGTTTGCCTTCCCTTATGCCGTCCCCGAAGGCAATGCCACCTATGATGCCATTGGTCAAATCATGGGCGACGCTCCGGCCTTGCCTCCCTATTTTTATTGGCTCTATCCGTTAGTCGGAATGGTGGTGGGCAGTTTCTTTTATCTTGTGCGTGGGTGGCAACCATTGGTGCTCGCGCTCCGTTTTCTTCCTTATCGAAGAGAGGAAAAGCATCAGAAAGATTAGTATTGTTGATGAATGGGGACAGCCCGGCTTTCCCCGAAAACGCGCAAGGCGTTTAGAATTTTCCGGAAGCACTGGAGAAATTTCTAAACGCCTTGCGCGTTTTCTTGCATCGGGTGGGGCGGCAGCTGTGTGCGAAGACTGACATAAAGAGCGGCTTTGCCGAAAAAAAGTTTGGCCATCGCAAAAAATGCCGTAAAGGGTTTGAATTCTTGCATTTGCGCCTCCGGAAAGTGCAAATCTGCCATGTGCGAGCAAAAAAAACTTCTAAAAAAATGGGGTAAAAGTTTGCAGGTTCTCAAATTAGTCGTATCTTTGCACCGCGTTTGAGAGAAAACGCCCCTCGTAATGCGGAAATAGCTCAGTTGGTAGAGCACAACCTTGCCAAGGTTGGGGTCGCGAGTTCGAGTCTCGTTTTCCGCTCCACATATTGCACAAAGAGAATCTTTGCCCAGGTGGCGGAATGGTAGACGCGCTCGTTTCAGGTGCGAGTGTTGAGAGACGTGCAGGTTCGAGTCCTGTTCTGGGCACTTGGGGTTCAAAGAAAGACATGGGGAGATGGCGGAATTGGTAGACGCGCTACTTTGAGGGGGTAGTGTCAATTGTGACGTGGGAGTTCGAGTCTCCTTCTCCTCACCAAGTCCTGCGGAAATAGCTCAGTTGGTAGAGCACAACCTTGCCAAGGTTGGGGTCGCGAGTTCGAGTCTCGTTTTCCGCTCTAATTTTCTTTCACGTTGCAACTCTTGAGTTGTGCGTGATGGAAAATTCTTTTTTTTATATATAAACCTTAACTCAAGGCTTAAGGCCAGACGTTGCGAACTAAACAATGAATATATACGTTCGATATTTTGACTACGACACCGTAGCAACCAACTATGAGGAAGTGATTGATTTTTTGGCTTCCATTCCCGAAATACAAATCACTGAAGCCATGGTGAATGAGGTGCGCGCGTATGCAGAAAGCGAAATCCCTTATCCCAAACGTTACAAAATACGTCCGCGTGTTTATTTCATTATGATTAAGACGGCGGCTCAAACACTTGAAGAGTTTAAGAGTCATCGAAAAGAGGAAGCGCTTCAAATCAATGATGTGGGATCACGTAAGGAAGTGCGTGCCACGCAACTCTCGGTGGTGCAGCTGGGTTGGTACAGAGGAGAGTTGAACTTCAAACGTGTCATTCAAATTCCGGGTACCGGAAAATTTCAATATCAGGACACACGTTTTTCTGCACTTGTTTGGGCTGAAAGCGGTCAGCATTGTTACGATCGCATCATCAACTATCTGAAGAGTCGTCAGGATGTGGACCTGCGAAGCCAGTTTCCCTCAGTGCGTGGCAACAGTTTCCGATACGAATATATGGGAACAAAGTTGCAACAGGAGGAAGTCGATCAGAAAGTGGGGTAAAGCGGCAGCAATCGGTGTGCATGGGGGGTGAATATTTCCTGTTGTCATAACGATAAAGCATATTTCAACTAAAAAACGCAAAGCCGCTTGGCTGTTTTTTCAAAAAGCATTACTTTTGCATCACTTTTTGGTTCCGTAGCTCAGTTGGATTAGAGCAACGCCCTTCTAAGGCGTGGGTCTAGGGTTCGAATCCCTACGGAATCACAAAAAGAGGAAGAATCAACGATTTTTCCTCTTTTTGTTTTGATGTAGGTAATCGATATAGCCTTTATGATAGATTGTTTTTTGAACTTTTAAAGAAGTCCCATATCTCCATTGAAGAAGTGGCACTTCGTTGGCAAAGAAGTCCCATGTCTTTTTTTTGTGTTAAGCAGTGCTGGATATGTTGAATGAGGTTTGCTTAGGTGTTATGCGTAAATGATATATAGGGATTACACTATTTATAAAATGTGATAGAAAGTTTGTTAATTCAGAGAAATTTTGTATCTTTGTATACTTATATATATATATATATAGTAAATTTGCTGACAGTTTAATAAATTTTACATATAAGGACCCATGGTGAGTAGTTATAATCGAATAAACAACAAGCAAATATTATAAGTTATGATGAAAAAAATTACACTCTTCTTAGCGACGCTTCTGATGACTTTAGGAGTATGTGCGCAGGCATTGACGGAGGAGCAAAAGGCGGAAATTGCTCAACGAGGAGCAGAAAAGGGATACTATCCTTTTGCGGCTGAAATCACAGGGATGGAAAAGCTCACCTCTCTTGATCAGATTGAGGACGGCATGGAAATCATGATTGAGCGCGATGGTTTGTATCTCACCATCTACTCTCTTTCCACTTATGGTGTTGCTCACATTGTGTATATGCAGGACAAACCTGTTGGTGTGGGTGTGTGGACGACCAAAACAATAGATGTGAATGCAGGGACGTTCCAACTTAAGTCTGCGCACATGATGATTATTGGTGGCGATGCTAAATGTTATTTAGGACAACTTGATTACAATACCCAAGACTATACCTATTTGAGAACAACAGGGGAAGATTCCCGTATCGGTGCTTATAAGTTTGTACCTGCTGCTGATGGTAGTGGCAAATGGAATATTCAGTGTGCTAATAATAGCAATCAAACATACTTGGCTGTTGATAATCGCAACAATATAACTGAAGCAAGTAGCATTACTAATCAAACTTACTTCAATATTTACAAAGTTACTTCAAAGTCTACTTCACAGGTAAAGTATGTAGAAGCATCTGTTAATTTGATAGGCCAAGGCGGTAATACCATTACAGGCACACACCAAGGTTGGAGTGACTTCTATGAGTTTTACATGAGTGGAGATGCTTATGGTTGTGACGTGTCAAATGTTTACTACAATGAGGAAACAAATACGATAACAGGCGACATTGACTTCCCCTTCCCTGTAACGGGTGACTACGTGCAAGTTCCTGTATATCTTCACCCCCAACAAAACACAAACAATCGTTTGGCGGTTGTAGACGACAAGTTAACAACATTAACAGGAGAAACTGGTGACAACAATCAATACAGTCAGTGGTATATCAAACCTCGAATCGTAGGTTTGGCTATCACATACGCTCTTTATAATATTGGTGCACAGAAATATATTTCCTTTGAGGAAAATGTCAAGAGCACAACAATTGGTTTGAGCGATACTCCCAGTTATTTTAATTTAGGTGGAGAAGATGCGTTTTTCAATTTTAAGTACCTTTACAGTACAACTACAAACGTTAGCTACGGCAACACAGTAGAGACTTTTTATTATCTTTATGGGGATACTTCTGTAAAGGGTTACTATTGGAATAGAGATTCTCATTGTAAATACACTGTATCTACAGTATCTTCAGCCAACACCAACCTCGGTTTTGTGCAAAAGTATCCAGTAGGAACTTCATTTTGGAATAAGGGTGCTGTAGATATCAATGATGAGAAACAATGCCCCACTTCTGTGAAAACTTTGATTAATTCGCTGAATCATGGGGTTGTTGGTGGAGAAAACAACACTACCCATGAAGTTTATTGTGCCAGCACAGCTATCAAGGTGAATTCACGTAGTGATGTCACGGTAACATTTACGTATGACGGTGGCGGACACTTGTTGAATATCTTAGGTGTTGATATTGTTTATCTTGACGGCACGGCTTTCGAGTTTGACTATCACCAAGGCACTGCAGGTACAGCAGTTAATAATAACACTTATACTCTTGAGCATATTCCCGCAGGCGAATATAGAATCCGTTACTTCGTATGTAACACTCCAGAATTGACTGGTGAACAGGGACATAATTTGGATAAGAATGCAGGTACAATTACAGTAACAGGTGCAAACCTTCGTTTGAAGCCTTCAGATGCTCCTAACGGCGATTGGGCGGATAATACAAACTGGTATACCGTCAACCAGGGACTGGGCACGGGCAATCGTGTTTGTGCAGAACCCGCTTACACCGATTGGTCAAACAACTTGATGCTCAACAACAACACTGTGGCAACAAATTCGGCTGCATTGTGGTGCTTCGTAGGTAACGACACTGATGGTTATAAGATTTACAACCGCGCATGGGGCGCAGATTATGCTTTGGCTACTACTGGTAGCGAAGAGAATGCACGCACCATGATGAAACCCGTTGCAGAAGCCTCAACTTACGATGTTGTCTTTCACGCATTCAATGGTGGTAAGGGACAATTCTTTATCCGCACGCATGGTTCTGAAGACGACTTCTTAAACGACCGTGGCGAATACTTGGCAAAGTGGAACAACGGAGCAGCTTACAATGCCGATGGTTCGGTGATGATGATTAACGAAGTGTTCTATACAAAAGTGTTTGATGAAGGTCTTTCTCCTGTAGTTGAAAATCTCAAGAAGGAATGGGCGCCTTGGACAGGCAATGGTGCTAATCCCGACATCAACACTGCGTATGCCAATAACTCAAGTTTCGCATCATGGGTATTGGGACGTCAACAACTCGCAGGACTCTTGGATGGCAAGGTGTTCAAGTTTGTGAATAAATCTACGAGTGAGGATGGTCGTGTTGGTAGAGCGTTGGGAGTTATCGAGGTTAACGATGTGAAATATATGGGCGGTATTGCTCCTAAAAATGATGAGCAGAAGTATGTTGATGAGTACCTCCAAATAGTCAACAACAACGATGGCACATATAAGTTATTCCACTTCGGAACTAACAAGTATTTCCAAAATCCCAATTCCGCGAACATCACAGAGAATAGTGCAGATGCAGCGAATTACACCTTTGAAATTTATCAGGATGAAGTTCAAGCCGTGCATTTCGTATCTGGAAATGAACACATGCACTTAGGAAATGAAGGTAATTCATATAAGATTCTTGCTTGGGGAGGTATTGATGACTCCAATTCACGTTGGGATGTTATCTACGATGAAGAAGCTCAAGAATTAGTTAACCTTATCGCACAAGCCAAGGCTCGCTACGCAGAAACTCAGGCAGACGCTTATCAAGCAAATGTAGGCGTTCCTGGTTATGCAAATAAAAATAGTACAGATGCGTTGTACGACACCTTCAATGGCGGTCTCTATGGTAAGACTTTTGCGGAAGCGACTGACGCACTTAATGGTGCTATGAATGTTGTAGCGGAAGCGGAAAAGAAAGTATTCTTCCCCACTGATTGCTACTTCACAATTACCAACAGAGGTTACTCGTTGGTGTATAACGCTGATAAGACAGAGCGTGACGAAGCGTATAGTTCAGAATTCGTTTGGACAACCGATAACGTTGATGCTACGAATCTAAATCATCTTTGGGGATTCTATCTTGATGAGGAAACTGGCGATTACTACCTCTACAATGTAGGTAAGAGACAGTTTGTAAACTCAAAGGGTAAGGGAGATTTCTGGGGTAATACATGGATTTTCTCTGATTTCCCTGTAACTATCACGATGAAAGCCTTGGACACTCCTTATTTCCACATTGAGGGTGATAGTTATACAATGTCTGTTTCTACAGGATATACAGGCCCTGTTATTACATATTACGCAGATGGTGATGCTGGTGTACCCATGCAATTCAATAAAAGTACTGTGGCTATAGATCAAGACCTTCTTAATGAACTTAAGAGCAAGGAAATTTTAGACCTTACTTCTGGTTTCTACACGCTCAAGTACAACGACCTCTATTTGAACGACAAGACAGTAACTGGAGACACCAATCGCACGCTTACCGCTATGACTGATAGTAAGATTGAAAATATCTTCTACTACACCCCCGGCAAGGAAATGGTAGGTTATTCAAGCGGTTATGGTTTTACCTATGGCTTCTGTAATACAGGCAAGCCCGAAGCAGGTTACAATACCTTTACATTTAAGGTGAGCCACGAACCTGGTAAATATCTTATTAAATCAAACGAAGGCAACAGTGTTTTAGGTTGGGGGGATAGATACCTTATCGTTGATGCCGAGAATAACTTCACAGACGATGGCGTTTGGAATAAGAAATTGGCTTCTGCATGGGCGATTGAAGAGGTTGAAGAACTTCCTGTGAAATTCAATGATGGTAAGGACGGCTTTGCATATGCAACGCTCTACACTCCCGTTGCTTTGAATATCCCCACAACAGTGGAAGCATACACGGGTGTTGTGGAAGGAACGAAATTGGTGTTGACCCAACTTGATGAAGTAATTCCCGCTGGTACGGGTGTGGTGCTCAGAACCGATGCCGGAGCCGGTACTTATAACTTTGAAATCACTACTTCCGACCTTGTGAGCGATGCGGACAATGTGCTCAAGGGCGATGTGTTCAGCCAGGTGAACGATGGACTTTACTATTCGTTGGCCAATAAGAGCGGTGTAGCGTTCTATAAGTACATAGGTAAGAACCTCACAGGTTTCCGTGCTCGCGTCAGTGGTGACGAAGTTGGCACCACACAGCCGTTGACTTTCAGTTTCCGAAACACCACAGGCATTGAAGAGGTAACATCGGTGTTCCAATCGGATGAAGTTTACGACCTCAGCGGTCGTCGCGTAACCTCTCCTGTGAAGGGTCTTTATATTGTGAATGGTAAGAAAGTCTTCATTAAGTAATACAAAACAGCAATGACTATGATTAGAAAAGAATATATTGCTCCCGAGGTGGAGACCATTGAAATGGAGACCAAGAATGCGGTTTTGCTTGAAATGTCGTTTCGTGATGAAGAAACTGATACGGAGTGGAGTCAGAAGCGTCGCCCCAACACAATCTGGGGGACATCGGATGGCATCTCTTCCATGGGTAATTCAAGCAAATAAGATCTCATAAGAGCATAACACTGTGAAATAAAACTCTCGGCGAATACGATATTCACCGAGAGTTTTTGTTTGCCTAATAGCACTCTTTTTGACAAAAGCGCAAAGAAAATGCTATATAAATTCAATGAAACAGCCCGATAAGGCAGCACTTTTTTGCGCGAAAATAGTGCTTTCTCAGATTTACTTCGTAATGTTGCACTTGTTTGCGGACTATGCAAACTGAAATTGATGAGAAATTATGCAAACTGATACATTCAAAGATAAAGTAGTCATCGTTACCGGTGGTGCCAACGGTATTGGCAGATGTATTGCCGATGAGTTCCGTAATGAAGGAGCCATAGTGTATGTGATAGACAAGCAGGAGGGAGCGCATTTCGTTGGGGATATCTCTAGGAAAGAAGTCCTGGAAGCTTTTGTGGCGGCGGTGCTGAGTAAGCACAACAAAGTGGATGTCATCATCAACAATGCCTTGCCACTGATGAAAGGGATAGACGAATGTTCCTACGAGGAGTTTCAATATGCCTTGAGTGTGGGCGTTACCGCACCGTACTATCTGGTAAAGCTGCTGAAGAACCATTTGGCAGAAGGTGCATCCATTCTCAACATCTCTTCTTCACGCGACCGCATGAGCCAACCACAGACCGAGAGCTATACGGCAGCCAAAGGGGGCATTACAGCACTTACGCACGCCTTGGCAGTCAGTCTGGCAGGACGAGTCAGGGTGAACTCGATATCTCCCGGTTGGATAGATACAGCCTACACCATTTACGAAGGTCCCGACGCCACGCAGCAACCAGCCGGTAGGGTGGGGAACCCTATGGATATTGCCAATATGGTGCTGTTCCTTTGTAGCGACAAGGCAGGCTTCATTACGGGCGAGAATATCTGCATCGACGGGGGTATGACCCGTCAGATGATTTATCATGGCGACCATGGTTGGAAGTTGGAAAATATTTAAATGAAATAGGTTATGATTGATGTAAATGTTTGGATGAATGACTTTCTCCTGAAGTTGAATGAAGTTTTTGCGAATCGTATTTGGTTTGTTGGTCTTCAAGGCAGTTATGGTCGTGGCGAGGCAACGGAAACAAGTGATATAGATATTGTGGTGATTTTGGATGAATTGACCGCAGCGGATATTCAGACTTATAAGGATTTGTTGGATACTTTGCCTCATAGAGAACTGATTTGCGGTTTCGTGTCGGGTAAAGGTGAGATTCTGAATTGGGAACCTTCTGACCTCTTCCAATTCTATTACGATACGATTCCCATAAAGGGAAGCTTGGATGATTTGCTTCCGTTGATAGACCATGTAGCTATTGATAGAGCCATCAAAATAGGTGCAGGAAACATCTATCACGGATGCGTTCACAATATGTTGCATGAAAAGAGTGAGGAGATTTTGAAGGGATTGTACAAGGCTGCATCTTTTGTGGTGCAGGCTATCGTTTTTAAGCAGACCGGTAACTATATCAAGCATCAAAGCCAATTACTTCAAGTGGCATCGACTGAGGAGCTGATGATTACAGAAACTTTCTTGAAGTACAAAGGCGGAGAGGCTGTTGACTTTAATGAAGCATCCCTAAAGTTGTTCGAATGGTCAAAAAAGAGGATTAAGACATTATGTTAGCCTACACATACATAGAAAAAGGAAAGTTTGCTTGGGTTGAGAAACCGAAGCCTGCACTCATTGAACCCACTGATTCCATTGTTCGTGTAACGATGAGCAGCATCTGTACCAGCGACCTGCATATCAAGCACGGAAGTGTGCCTCGTGCGGTGCCGGGCATTACCTTGGGGCACGAAATGGTGGGTGTGGTGGAAGAGGTGGGAGTCGAGGTAACCCATGTAAAACCAGGAGATAGAGTGACCGTCAACGTAGAGACTTTCTGCGGAGATTGTTTCTTTTGCAAGAACGGCTATGTAAACAATTGTATTGACCCGAATGGCGGTTGGGCATTGGGATGCCGCATTGATGGAGGGCAGACGGAATATGTGCGCGTACCGCTTGCCAATCAAGGATTGAACCGTATTCCCGATAGTGTAACAGATGAACAAGCTCTCTTGGTGGGTGATGTGTTGGCTACAGGTTTTTGGGCTGCTCGTATCTCAGAGATTACCCAAGACGATACTGTACTCATCATAGGAGCGGGGCCTACGGGCATTTGTACTTTGCTTTGCGTGATGTTGAAACAACCGAAACGCATCATCGTATGTGAGAAGTCCGAAGAAAGACGTCGGTTCGTGCAAGAACATTATCCCGACGTATTACTCTCCACTCCCGAAGAATGTAAAGACTTTGTTCTCCAACATAGCGACCATGGTGGAGCCGACCGAGTGCTAGAAGTGGCCGGTGCCAATGACACTTTCCGCTTGGCGTGGGAGTGTGCCCGCCCGAATGCTATCGTCACGGTGGTGGCCCTTTATGATCAACCACAGATTCTTCCTCTGCCCGACATGTATGGCAAGAACTTGACCTTCAAGACGGGTGGCGTAGATGGATGTGATGGCGAGGAAATTCTTCGCTTGATAGAAGAGGGTAGTATTGACACCACACCTCTCATCACGCATCGTTTTCCATTGAGCAAGATGGAGGAAGCCTATCGCCTCTTCGAGAACAAGTTGGATGGGGTGATAAAGGTGGCGATAATTTGAAGTAACTACATAAAATGATGTATATATGACACAGCAAGGTTTTAATGATTATATATTCGCTGTCTATGGATACAAAAATGGTACAGCAAAGAGTTATATAACAGCAATCCATATTATAGATGAAATGTTCTTGTATGATGATGTTTTTGATTTACAAGGAGAATCCATCACTTGCATAAATGATATAGAATTATTAAAACGGATTGAAGTGTTTGTTCGGACACAACAATCTTTCTTTAAGAAGGGCGAGGATTCTATTTTTCGTAATATAAGTAGTGGACAGAATAGCTATCCTGGCAAAGGATTTTGTTCTGCTGCCCTCAAACAATTACTCAATTATTATTCCTATGATTTGAAGGAAAAAGAAGCTTCGAAAATTCTAAAAGAAAGAACTAATGCAAAGAGTATTTCAAAAGATTTGATTACACTATTTAAAATTGATAAAGAAGGCAATGAAGCAACTGTTACAGCAAGAATAAGATTAGGACAAAACTATTTTCGTAAAATGGTTTTACATAATTTCGGAGGCAAATGTTGTGTAACAGGTCTAAATATACCTCAAACTCTTCGTGCAAGCCATATCGTAGCGTGGGCATCGGATAAAACAAACAGAATGAATCCAGAAAATGGTCTGTGCTTAAGTGCGACTTATGATGCTGCTTTTGATAAACATCTAATTTCATTTGATAACGACTATCGAATGATTGTTAGCAAAGAGATCAAGGAGTATTATACCAATGAAGTAGCTAAAACTTATTTTGGAAATTACGAGGGAAAACAGTTAATATTACCATCTTTGTATTTGCCAAGTAAGAAATTATTGGAGAAGCATCGTAGTTTAATGATAGAATAAACATATGGTATTATAATTTAATAAAGATGCAACCTCCCAAGATAGATAACTCCACTAAAGAAGAAAGGCTGGCCTATGTTTTAGAAGCCTGGAAATGCCTGCACGATTGCGAGGCTTGTGGCAAGTGCCGCATCCTGAAAGGTAGGGATGCCGAAGTGCTCTATGCCGACTATATCGAAGGCAAGCGGAGTTACATGGATATTACTCTGGATATTCGGAACCGCTCTGTGAGGAAACAATGCGACTGAGTGCACGTCTGCCAGCCTCGGTTATCAAGTATTAAATGTGTATTTTTAGGCAACAGCTATATTATTGCCTATTTTTTGTTTCCTTGATACGATAGGGTATCCCTTGTCGCCGTCGTGGCAGGCACAAAATCAGAGGATGTATTCACTGTGTTGAAAAAGATTGACGAAGAACAGCGTTATGCCGTAATGGAAGTTACGCTCGACTTGTCTGACTCCATGCACAAAATTGTAGGGACTGCATTCTTTCAATGTGATTGCGGCAACATTTTATGAACGCTATGATGAAATCCTCAACTTTTATAACTACCGTTCTTCAGTTTCTTTTGTTGAAGTGTGAAATTCATTTCAGCTTTTTTCCTTCAGCGAAGGCCTTGCCGACTTGTGTCCCTAAATTCATGTATGCATGGTGAATAGGGTTATAGCAAATCAGTCGCATTTTTTCCACATCAGGTTTTCCATCTTCTGCTACGTAGTTTTCGTCTACCAGGATGTTTACAATTTCTGCTACAATGTAATATCCTTCCTCGCTTTCGTCAATCTTGCGTTTTATGCGGCATTCCAGTGTCATGGGAAAATCGGTGAACACCGGTGCATTTACGTTTTCTGAAGCAAGGGCTGTCCATCCGGTTTTCTGCATTTTCAGTGAATCGTCTTTGGCACTGACGATGCCCACAAAATCGGATGCCACCATTGTTTCCTGTGTGGCAAAAGCAACGGTGAAGTCGCCGCATCTATCAAGGTTCTCCGTGGTGGCATGTGCTCCCATCGAGATGATGATTTCCTTGGCATCCCATTGTCCGCCCCATGCGGCATTCATAGCATTGGGCGTCCCATCTTGGTTATATGTTCCGATAATCAGCACGGGTTGTGGAAGCATCCAGGATTTCTGTCCGAAGCTTTTCATTTTCATAATGAGAGATTATTTTGTTTTATGAATTAGGAAAGTAATTCTCGGTCAAGGCTATAAAAAAACACAAGTCGGACCATGAAGTGTTCGGCTTGTGTTGTGGAATGTTTCGGATGCGTTATTCCACCAATCCAAGTTCTTTCCAGTTTTTGATGAGTGCTGCCACGTCGTTGGCTGCTTGCTCGGGGCTGACTTCATATTCTTGGCAGAGTGCTTCCACCAATTGCGCTTCACTGAAATCCTTTCCTTCAGCTGCTTCCCACAAATAGGCGGCAGTTTCGTTCAAGCTGATCATTTTGCTGAAATCAAGGTTCTCAAGTCCGGTGGCGATTACTACCTTTTCGCCACAAACATTGCGCATTTCAAATCCGGGTTTAATTTTCATATCGTGTGTGCTAAATTGTTATTTATCTTATGTGTGAAGTGTTGTCGGTGCGGCTAAAATCCCAAGCGACGACAGATGCCAAGGATGTAGCGTCGCATCGGGGTGAGCATCAGCCACAGGGATGAGTAGATGCGCCACTTACGCCCCTCTACCGAGTCGATGCTGTTTCTCCCTTTTCGTATGAACCCCGTTGCTATCCCTACGATGTCGTGGGTGGTGCATTCCTCTGTTCCGTATACGTTTCCGTCTCCTTTCAAGATGAGGCGGTCTCCCTCTTTCTTGATGATGCGGTGCAGCACATAGTGTCCGGGGGTGATTTCTGCCAACACCACATCGCGCACTTCTGCTTTCCGACATGGAGCCAGCACCACTTTGTCGCGTCCGTCTTTCAGAAACAGGCGCATACTGTTGCCACGCACTCGAAAGATGGCTGTGTGGCCTTCATTGATGAAACGCTTGATTTCAGGAATCAATACATCGTTGGGGATGGTGCGTGTGTTCATGAATGCAGTGTGGTGTGTGAGTTACGCGATAGTGTAGTGTGTGCCTATGCTTCCCCTGTCATTGTGGCGTGACTCAGCAAAGCCGCATCACGGTTGGGGAGGTTGCGAAGATAGAAGACCGGTACGCGTTCGGCCACCATGGAAACAGTGTCGCAAATGGCATGATATGAAGGCTTGTCCCAAATCATGCTGCTGCACGACGATATGATGGAGGCAAAACCTTGCAATTTAGATTCGCATCGGATGCTGTTTTCGGGAGCTTGTTCCAAACGCAGAAAACCTCCGGCCAACATCCGCAGATTGCGATAGCACGGGGTCTTTCCGCTCCAGGGGGTGCCGTAGACATAGACCACACCTTCCATCACGCGAATGGCAGGATTGTCATCGTTCAGCAAATCGGTGTCGGCTATGTGTTCAAGCCACAATCCCGAGTGTGTGCTCTTGCCGGTTCCGCTCTTGCCAAGGAAACAATAAGCCTTGCCGTTCTTCATCGGGACACTGGCGTGTATGAGCAGAATGTTGTGTCGGGCACCGGCAAAGGCAAAAGCAATCATCAGCGCGTTGTTCAGACCGAAGCTCATGATGTCTTCATCGCCGTGCAGACTGGCTTCGCAACGACTGAAGTCGGCTGAGGTGTGAAGCGCACAAGCCAATTCACCGTCCACGTTGCTGATAAGCATCTTATAACCGCCGTCGTGCGTACGATAGATGCCGTGATTGCAACCTCCGCAATCGAAGTTGCCCACTTCTTCTCCTTCAGCCTCTGATGATACAAGGCCGGCAGCCACGTTCATTTCGAACATGAGAGGTTGGTCCTGCTCTTTGATGTGGAAAGGGGCATAAGAGGGGAGAAGCGGTCGTGCATCTTCAATGTCGTGAAAGCGCACATGAAAGGTGGCATCGGCCACGCGGAAATAAAAATCGTTCATAAGGGTTATGGCTGAGCAGACTGGTTAGAGGAAGACACAAGGGAAAAAGAAAATTGTTCAGCGTTGAGGTTCTGAATGCTGAACTTCTCTTCCTTGATGGTGTGTTCACGCAGTTTGTTTAAGCGTTTTTGAAGTTTCTCTTTTCGATTTTCATAAAACAGAACACAGGTGCAAAAAGGTATGCCCTGAGCATGCAGAAAACTTTCCATCTGTTTGGCATATTCAGCCTGATGGTCAAGAAATTTTGTCTTCTTGTTTTGTTCCGCGATAGGGAATTCAACAATCGGAGTGAGGAACACCGTGGAGTCTTTCAGGCTTAAGCCATAACCAAAGACGTAGAGCTTTTTCTCTTCGCCACCTTTTGCGCTCATATCTGTTGATGCAATGAAGCCGAAGAGCAGTAGGAGAGTGCAAACTATTCGAAAGAATTTCATTGACGTGAATGATTGAAGTATTTGTCGTTTTGCTAATTGTCTGTTATTGCGAAGCAAAGATAGTGAAAGGCGAGTGCAGGACAAAGGAAAAGCTTTGCTTTTTCTTTTCATGCCGAGCCGCATCCTATCTTGCGCAAAGCGAAAGTGGTGAAAGGCGAGTGCAGGACAAAGGAAAAGCTTTGCTTTTTCTTTTCATGCCGAGCCGCATCCTATCTTGCGCAAAGCGAAAGTAGTGAAAGGCGAGTGCAGGACAAAGGAAAAGCTATGCTTTTTCTTTTCATGCCGAGCCGCAGCTGCTTTGCGGAGTGCTTATTTGCAAGTTGCCTTTGGGCGATTTCTACACGCCTTGCAGAAATTTCTACGCGCCTTGTAGAAAAATCTGCACGCCTTGTAGAAATTTGTCCCGACCAAGGGAGTTAAGACCGGTCGGATACAAAAAGTGGTAAACCTCGACAAAGGCTTACCACTTTGTTAATTTGTTATCCCAAATATGATCGCAGCACCGGCGTGTTGCTACTCTCACGCAACTGGCGCAGGGCCTTCTCCTTGATTTGGCGCACACGTTCGCGGCTCAACCCGATTTCCTCTCCGATTTCTTCAAGACTCTTTTCTGAATATCCGATACCGAAGAACATCTTAACAATGGTGCGTTCACGGTCGGGGAGGGTAGCCAAACTGCGTTCCAGTTCGTTGGCAAGGGATTCATAAATCAGATTTTTCTCTTCCGTGTCTGCCTCACTGCCACTCAGCACATCGAGCAAACTGCTTTGGTCATCATCGACAAGCGGAGCATCGACCGAGATGTGATGACCATAACTCTCGATGGCGTTTTGCACTCGCTCAGGGTCCAACTCGAGTGCGTCGCATATCTCACCGATGGTGGGGCGGTGCTCGTGCGTCTGCACGTATTGGTGAATGAATTGATTGACTTTGCTCATGATGCCCACCTGATTGGAGGGGATGCGCACCAATCGGCTCTGCTCAGCCAAGGCTTGCAAAATGCTTTGGCGTATCCACCAAACGGCATAACTGATAAACTTGAAGCCACGTGTTTCGTCAAAACGCTTTGCGGCTGTGATGAGTCCCACGTTTCCTTCGTTGATCAAGTCTGTGAGGTTAAGTCCCTGGCCTTGATATTGTTTGGCAACGCTGACCACAAAGCGTAGGTTGGCACGTACCAATTGTCCGAGTGCCTCGTCGTCGCCTTTCTTGATGAGAGAAGCTAAGCGTACTTCTTCGTCAGTGCTGATCATGGGCTCACGCGAAATTTCCTGCAAGTAGCGTTCCAGAGAGTCGCCTTGTCGGTTGGTGATGCTCTGACCTATCTTTATTTGTCTCATGTTTTCTCTTTTATGCAGAAATGTTCGGCATTGCGCATTAGCGTCTTAACGAAATGACAGCCTTGTTTTCCGCTTGCTGTTATATCGAATGGCTGCGAATATACGGCATAGAAGATAAAAACAAGTACGAGTAACATATTTTTTTGCCCCTCGCTCCAATTTTTATTCATTTTTAGTGAATACGTCATGCCCTTTCACCTCTTTCCGCAAGCATCAAAACGGCTTCCTGTAAGCACCGTTGATGAATAATCATGCGCATGATAATAAATCAATATGGATTTTTGTAGCATCTTTTAGGCCTTTATTTTACACATTCATGTGCCTTTGTTGCTTTCGGTTCAGACTTTGGTTGAATTCGTTAGGGGCGTGGATAAACAAAAGAAGACTGTGCAGAACCTGGTTCTGACACAGTCTTCCGTAAGAGTGTTGTTTGATGTTTATTGGTTTTCGTGCTCTTCTTTCATGTCGATTTCCTCGCCGGCAGCATCGTAGAAAGTATATTGCAAGTACGATAATTTTTGGCTGGGTATGATGCGAAAACCTATACCGTACTTGAGACGCCATTTGTTTTTTAGCGAGAAAATTCCCTGATTGATGTAGGCAGCGACAAAAGGGTGTACGTGAAGTTGGAACTTCTTGATGCCGTGTTTGTTGACTAAGATGTCTATTTTTCCTTCCAGTGTGTCGGTGAAAAGCAGGCTTGACTTGATGTTTCCTGTACCTCCGCAAGTGGGACATTTCTCATCCACCTTGATGTCCATGGCGGGGCGCACTCGTTGACGTGTGATTTGCATCAATCCGAACTTGCTGAGGGGGAGGATGTTGTGCTTGGCACGATCTTTTTTCATGTTTTCCACCATTCGCTCATAGAGCTTCTGGCGGTTCTCGGCAAGGTTCATGTCGATGAAATCAACCACAATGATGCCTCCCATATCACGCAATCGCAGTTGGCGGGCAAGCTCGTCGGCTGCTCCAAGGTTCACATCAAGGGCATTGGCTTCTTGGCCGTCTGCAGATTTCGTGCGGTTGCCGCTATTGACATCCACCACATGCATAGCCTCGGTGTGCTCTATGTACATGTAAGCCCCATGCTTGTAAGTTATGATGCGACCAAACGAAGTCTTAATTTGTTTGGTTACAGAGAAGTTATCAAAAATGGGAACATTGCCGGTGTATTGCTTGACAATGTTTTTGCATTCCGGGGCAATAAGGCTCACATAATCGTGAATTTCATGAAAGACGGCTGCATCGTTGATGTGGATGTTCTCATAAGAAGGATTGAACAAATCTCGAAGCAAAGCAAGTGTGCGGCTTGTCTCTTCAAAAACCACTTGTGGTGCTTTCTCAGCATTGCGCACTCTTTGAATGGTATCTTCCCAACGTTTTACAAGAATTTTAAGCTCGGCATCCAAGTCTGCAACGCGCTTGTTCTCCGCCACAGTCCGGATGATGACGCCAAAATTCTTAGGCTTAATGCTATGAATGAGTTGTTTTAAACGTGCTCGTTCAGCTTCGCTCTTGATTTTTGAAGATACAGAGATTTTATCGCTGAAGGGTACAAGCACGAGATAACGACCGGGGAAGGATATGTCGCAAGTGATGCGTGGTCCTTTGGTTGAGATGGGTTCTTTGACAATCTGAACCAAAACTTCATCGCCTTGCTTGAGCAAATTCTGAATGCTTCCGTCTTTAGGGAGGTCGGGTTCGCCCTGCACTTTCGTGAGGGGTGGAATTTTCTTAGTCTTATCTCTGACAATCTGAAGGTATCTGGAAATAGCATTATACTTGCTTCCCAAATCAAGGTAGTGCAAGAACGCGTCTTTCTCATGTCCAACGTTCACGAAGCTTGCATTGAGTCCGGGCATCAGCTTGCGGACTTTTGCTAAATAGATGTTGCCGACAGAGAAATGCTCCGCGCGCCCTTCTTTGTGAAACTCAACGAGTTTTTTGTCTTCAAGAAGCGCGATGGAGATTTCCTTCGGTTGTACATCTACAATTACTTCGCTTGTCATTGATTTGTAAGTTTAATTAAACTAAGAACAAACTCGAAGCGCTATGAATGGCGCAGTCAAGTTTGTCCTTAGTGTGAGTAAACAAAGAGCTGTTTACTTGCTCTTATGTCTGTTCTTTCTCAGTCTTTTTTTGCGCTTGTGCGTAGACATCTTGTGTCTTTTCTTTTTCTTTCCGTTAGGCATAGTCGTTTGTTTTTACGGTTAATATAATTGTTCTTTGTTTCTTTTAGCTCTTGATGGATTGGCTAAAGCTCTTTGCGGGCTTGAAAGCAGGAATGTGGTGCTCGGGAATGATGATGGTGGTGTTCTTTGAAATGTTGCGAGCTGTTTTCTTTGCACGCTTTTTCAATATAAAGCTACCAAAACCACGAAGATACACATTCTTCTCATTAATCAGTGAATCTTTTACACTATCCATAAAAGCTTCAACTGTAGTCAACACAGTGGCTTTGTCAATACCGGTTTTCTTAGAAATCTCGGTTACGATATCTGCTTTGGTCATCTTAAACGTTTTTTAGGTTTGTATTTTCAAAAACTTTGCAAAGATATAATTTTCAGTTTATTTGAGAAATACAACCGACTTGTTTTTATTCTTTTTATTTGAGTTTGCTATCTTTATTTGTGCTTTCTGAGTGTCTCAACAGCATGTTGGTAAAGCAATCTTTTCGACTCTGCGGATGTGGCGGCCACCTTCAAATTCGGTATTGAAGAATTCGTCCATGATAGCGGTAGCCACTTCTTGGTCAATATATCTTCCCGGCATCACCAATACATTGGCGTCATTATGAAGGCGTGTCATGTGAGCAATCTCCGGTATCCAGCAAAGGGCTGCACGAACTTGGTTGTGTTTGTTGAGCGTCATGGAAATTCCTTCACCGCTTCCACAAATGGCAATACCCTTGATGCATTCTTCCGTCTCAATTCCTTTGGCAAGTGCATGAGCAAAATCAGGATAATCGCAGCTTTCTTCCGAATAACAACCGTAATCTTTGTATTCGATGTTGTGCTTCTCTAAATATGCCTTTACATATTGTTTGAGCTCAAATCCGGCATGATCGGATGCCAACCCTATGATTGTTGTCATTTATATATATATTATTGTATAGGTTATGCGTTGAGATATTCCAATACTTCATTGTAGATGTTCTCTGCTGTGAAGCCTAACTTCTCATCAAGAACAGTGAAAGGTGCAGAAAAGCCGAAGCTGTTTAATCCATAAACTTTTCCGTGAGCACCCACAAGTCCTTCAAAAGTAACAGGGAGTCCTGCAGTCAAGCCAAAGATTTTGCCGTTCTTCGGAAGCAACATTTCTTGATATTCGGCAGATTGACGACGGAAGAGACCCTCTGAGGGGCAACTTACCACGCGTGCATTGATTTGTTTGCGCTCTTTCAGCAGTGCTGCTGTGTCTGCCAATGTTGAAACTTCAGAACCTGAAGCTACGAGAATTACATCGGGATTTTCTTCGGGCACCACCTCGTAAGCACCACGTGCCACTTGCGTATAGTCTGTGGATTTCGGCAAATCTTTCACGTTTTGACGGCTAAAGATGAGAGCTGTGGGGGTCTTCATGTTTTCCATAGCCATGCGCCAGCATTGTGTGGTGGCATGAACATCGCAAGGACGGAACACGCGTACAGAGTCTTCGCCATCGTGGTTGCGAAGTTTTTCCATTAAGCGGATTTGTGCCTCTTGCTCCACAGGCTCGTGAGTAGGACCATCTTCGCCGACACGGAATGCATCGTGTGTCCATACAAATTTAACTGGTAACTTCATGAGGGCAGCCATACGAATGGCAGGTTTCATGTAGTCAGAGAAAACAAAGAATGTTCCCATCGCTGTGATGATACCTCCGTGCAAGGTCATACCGATACATACACAAGCCATTGTCAACTCTGATACACCGGCTTGCAAGAAACCTCCGGCAAAATTGCCGCGAGTGATTTCTGTGGTATGTGCCAAGAAGCCGTCGGTCTTGTCGGAATTGCAAAGATCGGCTGATGACACAATCATATTCTTCACATGAGCAGAGAGCATTTGCAAGCAAGCTGCCGAACCATTTCTGGTGGGGCCGTTATCTTTTTGCTGAACGCTGTCCCAAGGAAGTTCGGGCAGACGATTGGCAAACCAATCTTCTTGCATCTGAGCCTTCTCCGGGTTAGCGGCAGCCCAAGCAGCCTCTTCGGCTCTCAATGCTCCCACTATTTGCTTCAACTCCTCTTTGCGGCGTGCATAGAGCTCTTTCACTTCATCCCAAATCACAAACGGATCATCGGGATTGCCACCCAAGTTCTTGATGGTATTGACATAGGCATCGCCGCCCAAGGGTGCTCCGTGTGTTTTGCAGTTTCTTTCGTAGCTTGAACCGTCAGCCTGACGTGCTCCCTTGCCCATCACGCAATGACCGATGATGAGTGTCGGACGTTCTGTCTCTTCGTTAGCGGCTTTCAGGGCTTTGCGGATTTCTTCTGCATTATTGCCATCGATTTCCAACACGTTCCAGTTCCATGCACGATACTTCATGGCTGTGTCTTCGGAAATTACAGCTGCAGTTTCGGTTGAGAGCTGTATTTCGTTGGCATCGAAGAACATAATCAGGTTGTCCAATCCCAAGTGTCCGGCAATGCGTCCGGCACCTTGCGACACTTCTTCTTGCACACCACCGTCTGAGATGTAAGCATAAATCTTTTCGCGCTTGAATCCGGGATTGCCGGTACGTGCATAAAGTGCTTTGGCAGCAATGGCGGCACCCACGGCATAGGTGTGTCCTTGTCCCAAGGGACCGGAGGTGTTCTCAACACCACGTTCCACGTTCACTTCGGGGTGGCCCGGAGTGGGGGAGCCCCATTGACGGAATTGCTTGAGCTCATCAATGGTGAAGCGCTCTGCCAGTGCCAATTGTGCATAAAGCATGGGCGACATGTGGCCGGGATCCAAGAAGAAGCGGTCGCGGCACTGCCACGAAGGCTGATCGGGGTCATAAACCAAGAACTCACTGAAGAGCACATTGATAAAGTCCGCACCACCCATTGCTCCGCCCGGATGACCAGAGCGTGCTTTTTCTACCATGCTTGCAGCCAATATACGTATGTTATCGGCAGCCAAATTAAGCTGTGTCGTAGGATTTTCCATTATAATCTCTTTGCTACGTTTCTAAAATTGATACAAAAGTACAACTTATATGTTGAGTGGCAAAATAAAGCCCATGTTTTTAATTAACTATTATTTAGAAAGCGAGGCACTTGTGCTTTATGTTTGAGAAAAGTAGTCATCCCACCGGCCGGCTTCAAATTCGCTTTCATGTATAAACTCTCTGAAATCATGTGTCTCGGGGTAACGTTGTGAATGAAAGTAATGGGGCTGACACAATACGTATCACAGGGTATCTCAAAGTGTATATAAAAAGAAAATTCCCCCATCCGGAGACAAGGGAATTATATACAATTAAAAATAAAGGGCGTCTTAATAGCTGCGGGCTATCACAACACGGCATGTGGCAGGCTTGCCGCTTACCATGTCCACACCAAGGTCGTCCTGGCTGTAGCCGTAGGGCACGCAACGAATGGTGGCTTGTGTGTCGGCCTTGATTTGGGCTTCGGTCTCTTCTGTTCCGTCCCAAGGGCAGAGGAAGAAGCCGCCGTCCTTTACGCGCTCCTTGAATTCTGCGTAATCGTTGCAAGTGTAAACATGGTCGTCCAGATGCTTCTTGGCTTTGGCGTAGATGTTCTGCTGAATGTCGTCGAGCAAGCCGGCAACGTGTTCTGCAATTCCTTCGAAGGGAAGCGTTTCTTTCTCCAGTGTGTCGCGACGCATCAATTCGATGGTGCCGTTTTCCAAGTCGCGTCCACCCATTACCAAGCGAACGGGAACACCCTTCAACTCGTAGTCGGCAAATTTGAAGCCGGGGCGCTTGTTGTCTGCATTGTCGTATTTCACGCGGATGCCCATGCTGCGCAGTTGGTCAGCCAGTGCACCGAGTTTTTCATTGAATGCGGCCAATTCGGCATCACCTTTGTAGATGGGCACAATGACCACCTGTATCGGAGCGAGCTTCGGAGGAAGCACAAGACCATTGTCGTCAGAGTGGGTCATGATAAGTGCACCCATGAGGCGTGTGCTGACACCCCAGCTGGTGGCCCAGGCGTAATCGAGTTTGTTGTCCTTGTCGACAAATTGCACATTGAAAGCCTTACCAAAGTTCTGGCCGAGGAAGTGGCTCGTGCCGCTTTGCAGTGCCTTGCCGTCTTGCATCATGGCTTCGATGGTGTAAGTGTCCAGTGCGCCGGCAAATCGTTCGGTGGCACTCTTCACGCCACGCACCACGGGGATGGCCATGAAGTCGCGAGCGAAGTCGGCATAAACGTCCAACATTTGACGTGCGCGGGCCTCAGCTTCTTCGCGTGTGGCATGGGCTGTGTGTCCCTCTTGCCAAAGGAATTCGCTGGTGCGGAGGAACAAGCGAGTGCGCATTTCCCAACGCATCACGTTGCACCACTGATTGCAGCACAAGGGCAGGTCGCGCCAAGAGTGAATCCATTTGCGGTAGGTGTTCCAAATGGTGGTTTCGCTGGTGGGACGGATGATGAGTTCTTCCTCCAAGCGGGCTGCGGGGTCCACCACCACGCCGTCGCCATCGGGATTGGCCTTGAGGCGATAGTGAGTTACCACGGCACATTCTTTGGCAAAACCCTCCACGTGCTCGGCCTCTTTTGAGAGGAACGATTTCGGGATGAGCATCGGGAAGTAAACGTTTTGCACGCCGGTTTCCTTGAATTTGGCGTCGAGTTCTTGTTGTATCTTTTCCCAAATGGCATATCCGTAAGGCTTAATCACCATGCAGCCACGCACGTCGGCTTGTTCTGCCAAGTCGGCTTTCACCACCAATTCGTTATACCATTTCGAGTAGTCTGTGCTACGCTTTGTCAGGTCTTTTAATTCTTTTGCCATATATTCTATTATTATTTTGTCTTCCCTTTCAAAGGACTTGAAGTGTGAGGGAACCATGTGTAAACGATAAGTGCCTCACATCAACATCCCTTAAGATTAGTTTGCAAAATTAGTGTAATGATGGGGAAATACCAAGTATGTTTTGGAAAATTAGCGGTCAAGTGTTACCTTTGCACGCAAATTCATAACCATTTAAACTAAAAGAAATGAACAAAATGAAGTTTTCTGCGCTCTTTCTGAGTGCTGCGCTCCTGTTGAGCGGATGTTCTATGAGCAACACAGCCAAGGGTGGTCTTATCGGTGGTGCCGGTGGTGGTGCCCTCGGTGCATTGATCGGTCAGTTGGCCGGTAAGGGCAAAGGTGCAGCCATTGGTGCTGCCATCGGAACAGCTGTAGGTGCCGGTGCCGGTGTGCTGATTGGCAACCGCATGGACAAGGCTAAGGCTGCCGCCGAAAAGATTGCTGCTGCCCAAGCTGAAATGCTCACTGCCGATAATGGCATGAAGTATGTTCGCGTTACTTTCGATTCTGGTATCCTCTTCGGTACTGGCGAAGCCACTCTCAGCACACAAGCCAAGGAAGCACTCAACCAGTTTGCCGCCACAGTTCTCAACGAGAACAAGGATATGGACGTGGCCATCATCGGTTACACTGACAATGTTGGTTGGAAGAACTGCAACAAGGCTCAGAGCCAGGAGAAGAACCGTCAGCTTTCTCAGAAGCGTGCACAGGCCGTTTACAACTACTGCTTGGCACAAGGTGCTACCACTGACCAAATCAAGACTGTTGATGGTCTTGGCGAAAGCAACCCCGTTGCCGACAACGCCACTAAGGAAGGCCAAGCAGCCAACCGTCGTGTGGAAGTATATCTCTATGCAAGCCCCGAAATGATTGAGGCTGCCAACGCTCAGGCTCAATAATTCAGGCGAACAACCGTTTCGCTTAATCCTAACAACGAGGACAACCCATGGGACTTTCCCCATCGGTTGTCCTCGTTTCTTTTTTTGTTTTTTTTCGGGGGCTTATATTTCATCGGATATGTTTGCATGCGACGTTCCTCTATCTGCAAACTTCTTCAGAAACTCTCAGCCTACGGGCCATCCGGACGGCGCTGCTCCCCTGAGGCAGGGGAGCTCCGCGTAGCGGTGAGGGGTATGAACTTCCGCAGCTTGGAGCGTTGTTTGGATGTTGTTTCATACCCCCTCCGCTTCGCTCGTCCCCCTACCTTAGGGGGACAGCTCCATCCGGCTTGTTTGCTCGCTGCGTTTGCTAACTTAAATCCCCGTCCGGTCAGTTCGCACGCTGCGTTTAGTTACCTGCAAACTAATTCAGTTTCCCTCAGCCTACGGGTCATCCGGATGGTGCTGCTTCCCTGAGGCAGGGGAGCTCCGCGTAGCGGTGAGGGGTATGAGCTTCCGCAGCTTTACATGTTGTTTAGCTTTTGTCTCATACCCCCTCCGCTTCGCTCGTCCCCCTACCTTAGGGGGACAGCTCCATCCGGCTTGTTCGCT
>JAFYPU010000018.1 GCA_017547385.1 Bacteroidaceae bacterium | reverse complement strand
TTTCTAACAGTGCAATATTTGTTCCTGTATGGTTTCTCTGATGTTATTCCATAGTTGGCAAGACTTTTATATCCAATTCCTATTTGTTCTTTGCTAAAATTGTCACACAATGCTTTTACACTACCAAAATAATGATGCTCTCCATTTAACTCTAGGTGTATTACTGTTCGTTCTTGTTTGTTTGCTTCCATAAATTACTCAATTTAAGGCAAAATTAAATATTTGTGGAAAATAATCAAAATACTCCATAATTTTATTGCATTTTATTTGAATATATTAAACATATTCCATATCTTTGTATCGCAAAAAGGAAATAAAGATATGTTTAACCACTTAACCAATACAGATATGATAGCAGTAGCAAATAATTCAGTTGTTGTAATAAATAATCTTACAAGTCGTAGAGCCAGCGTAATCGCTCATAGAACCAACAGCGAGGCGATGGGCGTAATCAAGGCACAGATGATTGACTTGCTCAAAGCAAAGTTGCAGATGGGTGTTGCTCACTTCGTATATATGAAGAAAGATGGCACGCTTCGTGAGGCGTGGGGTACAACATCAAGCAACCTTATGAAAGCAAACATCAATGGCAGAGGCATTTCAAGGGATAGCGTGAACACTGTCTGCTATTGGGATTGTGAAAAGGGTGGATTTCGTTCACTTCGTTTTGAAAATCTTATTGAGGTTCTTTAATAGTAGTAGGAGTATGGCAAAGGTAGTTATATACGCTCGTGTAAGCACTCAAGGACAAGACTATGAGCGACAGTTGGCAGAGTTGCGTGAGTACGCTCGTAAGATGGAATACGAGGTCGTAATGGAGTTCTGTGAAAAGGTCAGTGGAGCAAAAACAGTAGCAGAACGCCAAGCCCTTACAGAGTTGCTTTCATTCGTTGAGAGCAACAAGGTGGATAAGGTGCTTATCTATGAGTGCAGTCGCTTATCGAGGCGTGCATTAGATTTCCTTACTGTAATAGAAAATCTTACAGCAAAGAAAATCAGCGTGTATATACTCCAAAATGGTCTTGAAACACTGCTCCCCAATGGCCAGCCCAACCCTATTGCACAGTTGGTTATGGGTATTCTTGCACAGTTTAACAGTATGGAGCGTAGCCTCATCAGAAGTCGTATGGAGAGTGGTTATAACCATTACAGAGCGATTGGTGGCAAGGTTGTTCGTAAAGAGGGCTATCGCAAGAGTGAGGAAGCGATGCGGAGCGAATATGCAAAAGAAATCCAACTTTTGCGCAAAGGTTTATCGCTTCGTAATGTATCTGCTATCACATCTACGAGCGTGAATACCCTAAGAAAAATTAAAAAATTTAGTCCTCTAAATTTGTTTTTCAAAAAAATAAATATATGTTTGCCATGTTTCGAAACAACCTACCCCAAAATAGTGCTAAAACAGATTTTTTGAATGAGGTAGGTAAAATCCTCTATTACATATATATGTAATAATATGAGGTGGCAACCCTTGAAAGAAGTAGGTTAATTACATTGCGATAAGCAAAGACGCCACAAACAAGCGAGAGAGAAGAAATTTTCTTTCATGGCAGTTGCTGTCCGTTTGCACCGCAACCTATATGGCAATGAGCAGGTGTAAATTATAAAAATAGAAAAGAGAAAAATTCTCTCGAAAATTCCTCTTTTGTCCCATTGTGCGCGTGATAGGACTCGAACCTACACGTCTCGCGACACCAGATCCTAAGTCTGGCGCGTCTACCAATTTCGCCACACGCGCGAAAATCATGGCGCGAAGATAGGGATTTTTTCGAAGACACGCCGAGGCTGCTCGGCTTTTTTTCGTAATTTTGCCTCATTCGGGCAGAAAAGTTGTCAAGCCCCGTGAAAACCTTTAACCCCTTTGCAAGAAATACTCACATGAGCGAAGAGAACATCGAACTGCAGGAAGCGCATTCGTCCTACACACCGCAAGAACAGAAACACGACGACACGACACACCAACTCTCCGGGATGTATCGTAACTGGTTTCTGGATTATGCCTCCTATGTTATTTTGGAACGCGCCGTGCCGCATCTGGGCGACGGTCTCAAACCCGTGCAACGCCGCATCCTGCACTCGATGAAGCGTCTCGATGACGGACGCTATAACAAGGTGGCCAACATCGTGGGACACACGATGCAATTTCACCCCCACGGAGATGCATCCATCGGCGACGCGCTTGTGCAGCTTGGACAGAAGGATCTGCTCATCGACTGCCAAGGCAACTGGGGTAACATACTGACCGGCGACCGCGCCGCTGCACCGCGATACATCGAAGCCCGACTCTCGAAATTTGCCCTCGATGTGCTGTTCAATCCCAAAACAACGGAGTGGAAACTCTCCTACGACGGACGAAACAAAGAGCCCATTGCACTGCCCGTGAAGTTCCCACTGTTGTTGGCGCAAGGCGCAGAGGGAATTGCCGTGGGCTTGTCGGCAAAGATTCTGCCGCACAACCTCGGCGAGATATGCGATGCCGCCATCCAATATTTGCACGGCGAAGAGTTTCATCTGTATCCCGACTTCCAGACCGGCGGCTCCATCGACGTGTCGCGCTACAACGATGGTATGCGTGGGGGAACGGTGAAAGTGCGTGCGAAAATCGAAAAGCGTGATAGCAAGACGCTTGTCATAACCGAGATTCCGTTTGGCAAGACCGTCTCGTCGCTCATCGAGAGCATCCTCAAGGCCAATGAAAAAGGCAAGATAAAAATCCGCCGTGTGGACGACATCACTGCGGCCAAGGTGGAGATACCCATTCATCTCACTCCCGGAACTTCTTCCGACAAGGCTATCGATGCCCTCTATGCTTTCACGGATTGCGAAGTGAGCATCTCGCCCAACTGCTGTGTTATTGACGACAACAAACCTTGCTTCCTGACGGTGAGCGACGTGCTCCGACGTTCGGTGGACCACACCAAGGAGCTGCTCAAGCGCGAACTGGAAATCCGCAGGGGAGAGCTGATGGAGAGCCTGCACTTCGCTTCGCTTGAAAAGATATTCATAGAAGAGCGAATCTATAAGGACCGTCAGTTCGAGAACGCTAAAAATATGGATGCGGCTTGCGAGCACATCGACGAGCGTCTCACACCTTTCTATCCCCAAATGGTGCGCGAGGTTACCAAGGACGACATTCTCCGCCTCATGGAAATAAGAATGGCCCGCATTCTTAAGTTTAATAAGGATAAGGCTGACGAACTCATTGCTCGCATCAAGGCGGAGATAGAACAGATTGAGAAAGATTTGGCCAATATGGTGGAAGTTACGGCCAACTGGTACAAACTCATCCGCGAGAAGTACGCTGCCGCCCACCCACGTCTCACAGAATTGCGTTCGTTCGACACCATCGAGGCTACCAAGGTGATTGAAGCGAACGAGAAGTTGTATATCAACCGACAGGAAGGGTTCATCGGCACAGGCCTTAAGAAGGACGAATTTGTCGAGAACTGTTCGCCCATCGACGATGTCATAATTTTCTATCGCGATGGTACTTACAAGGTAACTCGCGTGGCGGATAAGGTATTTATAGGCGAGACGGAGCGGAGCCGTAAGGAGAAACGCAAGGCCGAGGTGATGCACATTGCCGTATTCAAGAAGAACGACAAGCGCACCATCTACAATGCCGTGTATCGCGACGGCAAAGCCGGAAGCTACTTCATCAAACGTTTCAACGTAACTTCCATCACTCACGACCGCGAGTACGATCTCACCACCGGCGAGCCGGGAAGCCGCGTCTGCTATTTCACTGCCAATCCCAACGGTGAGGCCGAAATCATCAAGGTTACGCTGAAGCCGCAACCCAAGCTGAAAAAGATTTTCTTCGACCGCGATTTCAGCGAAATCATGGTGAAGGGACGCCAGTCGCGTGGCAATTTGCTCACAAAGCTCGACGTGCATCGCATCACGCTCAAGGCACACGGTGCTTCCACGTTGGGCGGCCGCAAAGTGTGGTTTGACCACGATGTGCAGCGTCTCAATTATGACGAGCGCGGCCAGTATCTCGGCGAGTTCCATAGCGACGACCTCGTGCTTGTGGTGCTGAAAAACGGCGACTTCTACACTACCAACTTCGATGCGAACAATCACTACGAGAACAACATTCTGCTCATCGAGAAGTTCGACGAGGCAAAGGTGTGGAGCGCGGTGCTTTTCGATGCTGACCAGCAGGGCTTCCCGTATGCTAAGCGCTTCTGTTTCGAGCGCACGGCCGGTTCGCGCCACCTCAATTTCATGGGCGAAAATCCCGCTTCGCAGTTCGTGCTCCTCACGCAGCAGGTCTATCCCCGCATCGTGGTGAACTATGGCGGCGCGGATGCGTTCCGCGAGCCGATGGAGGTAGATGTGGAGCAGTTCATCGGCGTCAAGAGCTTCAAGGCCAAGGGCAAGCGTCTCACGACGTGTGCGGTGGAAAGCATTGTGGAACTTGAACCGACGCGTTTCCCCGAACCCGAACCCCAACCGGAGGAAGCCGAAGAGCCGGAAGAAACCGATGCACCCGACCCTGAAGAGCAGGAGAGCGAAAGCGAAGTGCACGATGCCATCCTGGGGCAGCAGCGCTTGTTCTGAAAATAACACGGACGCTTATCAAATAGCGGCGGAAGCATGGTGAACATCTGTTCACGTGCTTCCGCCCTTTTTTTGCTGCTCCGAAAATGCAAAAGCGTGTTTCAAAAGTTATCTGCTGTGCTTGAAAAGTTGCCGGCAGTGCTTATAAACTATATTTCACGCCGTGCAATATATATTGCACGGCGTGAAATAAATATTGCAAGGCGTGCAATATTCATCTCACGTCGTGAGATATAGTTTTTGAGCACGCTGAAGAAGTTTATGTGGCTTGTGAAAAGGTTTGGTGTGCTTTCTGATTTCTTTTCGCGGGCAACGGAATGTTTTCAATGCAAAGTGCGCATACCGACAAGGCGTTCTTCCGTCGGTATGCGCACTTTGCAGGGGAGCTCAGAGCCTTGCAGCCGGTGCTACGGGGTGTTCTGTCCTTCTTGCGAAGCTGTTGCTTTTTTCCAAATGTCCTGCACCACCAGTCCGGCCAGCGTGAAGCCGAAAATGGCTACGGCATGGGCCACTGTGCCATTGGTGCGTGCTTTCACACTGCCACCGTGCACTTCGGGGGCTTCGTCGCCCGACACTGTGCCGGCATTCGCAAGCAGTTCTTCGCTGTAGACGCACTTTATCTTGCGGCGCAGGCGTGCTCCGTCGCGCTTGAAACGGCGGCGCAAAGCGGCTGCCAGCGGACAGCCACGCACTTTCCAAAACTCAGCCACGCTGATGCGCGTCGGGTCCATCTTCAGCGCAGCTCCCATGCTCGACACGACAATGGCCGGTGTGCCGGTAGCCGTCAGCAGCAGGTGCGCCTTGTTTTCCAGACTGTCGATGGCATCGACCACGTAGTGATAAGAAGCGAGCGCATAGGAGTCGGCGTTTTCCGGTGTGTAGAGCGCATGATGCGCCACGATTTCGGCTTCGGGGTTGATGGAGAGCAGGCGTTCGCGAAGCACCTCCACCTTGGCGCGTCCCACGGTCTGCGTCGTGGCCACGAGTTGGCGATTCAGGTTGGTGGGGTTCACGGTGTCGGAATCGACGATGGTGAGATGGCCGATGCCCGAGCGAATGAGGCTCTCGGCACACCAACCGCCCACACCGCCCACGCCGAACAGGATGACGCGGGTCGATTTCAGCGCCTCCATAGTGGGAGTGCCGAGCAGCAGTTCGGTGCGTTGATGCAATGCTTCCATATTTTTCAACGTTGATATTTCAAAAACAAGAACGGGGGTATAAAATAGCTATGCGCCTTTTCGTCCTTTCAATAATATATACATCACCACCGGCACGCCGATGACGGGTGTCAGGGCATTGATGGGCAGCACACCGCGCTCGCCGGGCAAGTACGTAATCAGCAGGCAGAGCAGGGCTGTGTTGGCTCCCCACAAAGCGGTGAGCGGCAGCAGCCGTCGGTGGTCGGAGGTAGAAATCAGGAGCCGTGCTGCGTGAGGAACGGCCAGCCCCACAAAAGCGATGGGGCCGCACAGTGCCGTAACGGCAGCCGTCAGCCAACTTGCCAGCAGCAGCACCCAAAAACGCATCCGGCGGACACGAACACCCAGATTGCCGGCATAATTATCGCCCAGCAACAAGGCATTGAGCGGCTTGCAAAGCAGCATCGTCCCCGTCAGGCCTGCAAATATCGTGAGGGCATAGGCCGGAAGTCGCTCCAAGTTGACACCGCCGAAGTTGCCCATTCCCCAAATGATGTAGCTCTGCACGCCCTGCTCCGTGGCATAGAAATTCAGCAGCGATATGGCCGAACTCACCACGTAGCTCACCATGACACCCGTGATGAGGAGCATGAGTTTTCCGCGTAGCAGGGCCGAACATGCCAAGAGCAGCAGCGTTACGGCACAAGCACCGGCCAGAGCCGCCAGAATGGTGAGCAGATAGCCCGACAGCACGAAGCCTCCGGCCTCTGCACTGCCGCCCATCAGCAACATGACGAGGGCCACGCCCAATGCCGCTCCCGAGTTCACGCCCAGAATGCCGGGGTCGGCCAGTGGGTTGGCAAAAAGTGTCTGCATGAGCAGGCCGCTCACGGCCAGTGCTGCGCCCGACAGGAGTGCGGTGCACACTTGCGGCAAACGGCTTTGCCAAACGATGAACGCCGTCGAGGGGTCTGCCTCGGCCGTATCGAACAGGGCCGTCAGCACGTCGGCCGGTGCCAGATGCACGCTGCCCAACAGGAGTCCGGCAACTGCCAACAGCAGCAGCACGACGAATGAAAAGAGCAGGGAATGACGGCGCAGCATAAGGGGAGGGGGAAATGTGTAGTGGCTTATTTCAGAGGTTGGAAATAACGGAGAGTGTGTCCGGACAGCAATTCGGGATGCAGAATGGCTGCTATGTCGGACAGCAAAAGGTCGGGGCGAAACGGCACCTCCTCATAGAAAGGTGTGCGAAACGTGTTGCAACCGTAGATGTGCTTTTCGCGCCACGGCCGAAAACCTTTGTAAGGCGGGAAATCGGCTTGCAAACTTTGGTATGTGATGTCGGTGGCGGCGCCATACTTCAGCAACCACACGTCGGCCTCGCGGGCTTGGTTGTAGACCGTTTCAAACGACAGGGGGAGCGAGCCGCTGCCTTTGAGGTGGGAGAACAGATAAGCGGCTCCAGCATCGGCGTACAGCTGTCCCATGGTGCTTTCTGCCCCCGGCACATACCAGAGTGCGCCCTCCTTGCGGTCGCACATCAGTGTGGGGAGCGTTTTTGCCGATTGGATGTGGTGGCGCAGTTGCTCGTATCGGCGTTCCACTCCTGCGAACATCGAGTCGGCCTCGGCTTCGCAACCCATCAGGAGTCCGAAGAAGCGCATCCATTCGGCACGGCCCAAGGGTGAGCGTTCCATGTAGTCGATGCATTCCACTATAGGGATGCCGGCCTGTGCGATGATGCCGTGTCCGGCGTTCTCGAAGGAGGAGAGAAACAGCGCGTCGGCATCGGCAGATATGACGCGTTCCACCACGGGTTGCATGGACGAACCCATGTCGGCAATGTATCCGTCTTTCAAGGCTTTGCGCAGCTCCTTGTGTTGCAGATAGGCTGTGTCGCAAAGGCCGCAGATGTTGCCTTGACGGCCAAGCTCGGTCAGCAAAGCCGCATGCACGGAAGTGCCCACGATGACCCGACGCAGCGGTGTGCGGAGCACGGTTCCGAAGGGTAGGTGTGCGGGCACTTTGGCGCGACGTGGAACGAGCACATAGCGGTGAAGCACTTTGTCCTTGCGCCATGCATCGCGCACCTCGGCAATGGTGTAACTGTCGGTGCGTTCGATGTGCAACAGTGTGGCATGGCGAAAAGTCAAAGTGTCGCCTCCGGTTTCGGACATCAGAGGTGCATGTCCGCAACCGGCCACAGAGAGCAGCAGGAAGAGTAGGGAAAGAAGGGTGAGTGGCAGACGGAATTTCATGGCCTCAAGCTCAGGATGCTGACAGTGTTTCGTCCTCCTCGGGAATGGTTACCTCGCCGGCAATGTTGGTGCTCATCAATTTTGTGATGTGCTCTCGCGAATAGCCGTGGCCGAGCAGGAACATCAGCTTCGTAACCACGCATTCCAAGGTGCAGTCGTGTCCGTTGATAACGCCGGCATCGAGCAGTTGGAGGCTTGTTTCGTAGCGTCCCATCTCCACGCGTCCTTTTGAACATTGGGTGATGTTCACCACAATCACACCGCGTCGATGCAGTTCCTCAAGGCGTTCGTACAGCCATGAGGCCTGCGGAGCGTTGCCCGAACCATAGGTTTTCAGGATGACGGCTTTCAGACCTTTGATGTGCAGGATGATGTCCACCACCTCTTTGCGTATTCCCGGGAATAGGGTGAGGATTACCACATTGTCGTCCATCAGAAAATGCGGCTTGAATTTGGCTTCGGGCGCAGGGCGGCGGATGAGATGCGTCTCGTAGAAAATGTGAATGCCTGCCTGTGCCAAAGCCGGCAGATTGTGTGAACGGAAAGCGTTGAAGCCTTCCGAATTGATTTTGGTCGTACGGTTGCCTCGTAGCAATTGGTTGTCGAAATAGATGCACACCTCGGGCACCATGGGGCGTCCGTTTGCGTCTTTTGCGGCAGCAATCTCGATGGACGAGAGCAGGTTTTCCTTTCCGTCGGTGCGCAACTGGCCGATGGGGAGTTGCGAACCGGTGATGATGACCGGCTTGCTGAGATTTTCGAGCATAAAACTGAGGGCCGATGCTGTGTAGGCCATGGTGTCGGTTCCGTGCAACAAAACAAATCCGTCGTATTGGTGATAATTGTCAGCGATGAGGCGCACCATCTTGACCCAGTAGCTCGGTTCCATGTCGCTCGAATCGATGGGCGGACCGAATGCCAACGCATCGATGTTGTAGTTGAAACGTTTCAGTTCGGGAACCTGGCGGCGGAATTGCTCAAGGTCAAAATTCTCGAGTGCTCCCGTCTCGGGATTTTCAATCATGCCGATGGTTCCGCCTGTGTAGATGATAAGTATGGAAGGCATCACAATTATTTTGATGCAAAAGTACGTATTTTTTCATATATATCAGCGATTTCCACCCCGTATGCCGCATTTCGCAGATGCATTGTCCCTGCCTTTCGGTCAGGGCGTGGCTTTGGGCATGGTTTTGGGGGAAAATCTGCAAGGCGTTTAGAATTTTTCGCAGTGCTTGCGGAAAATTCTAAACGCCTTGTGAATTTTTGCGCTTCAAGAGGGGGAGTTTTCCGACAAAGTGTCAGGAAAACGGTGATAGTTTGTGCGCGTCAGAGCAATCGTTTGCTGAGATAATGAACGGGATACCAAACGGAGAGGAAACCAACCGCGATGACGGTGGCGAACACGGCCAACACGTCCTGCCAATGCACGCTGACGGGGTAGGCTTCGATGATGAAATTGCCCGAGGACTCGCCGAGCCGCAACAGACCGAAAGTTTGCTGCGCCCAACACAATAGCAGTCCCAACACCACACCGATGATGGCACCCAGCACGGAGATAAACCGCCCCTCGAACAGGAAAATCCTGACAATGAGACGGTCGTTTGCACCCAGGGTGCGCAAGGTCGCCACATCGTCGCGCTTGTCTATGATTAGCATCGATACCGAGCCGATGATGTTGAAGCAAGCCACCAACACGATGAAGGTAAGAAAGAAATAGGCAATGAGTTTTTCGATGGCCATGATGCCGAACACCTCCTCCTGCTGCTCCGCCTGGTCGAGCACTCGGTAGTCCTTGCCCAAACGTTGGCGCAAATCGGCTTTCACTTTGTCGGTGTCGGCACCTGGTTTGAGTTTCAGTTCGAGCGACGAAATGTGTCCCGGTTGCTCAAACAGGTTTTGTGCAAAGGAGAGCGACGAAAGCAGATAGTTTTCGTCGTATTTTCGTTGGCTCACGCTGAACACCACACCGGGTGAGAACAGTTCGCCGGCGTTGAAGTTAGCCCCCGGGTTGGTCATGTTCAGTTGTTCGCCGCGTCGCGGTGCGCACACTTGCAGTGAACCGTAATCCACACCGCCCATGTGGCTCGCCAGACCGATGCCCGGCACGCCGTATTCCACACCGGCGGCACTTAGGACGAAGTTGCCTTCGCCATAAAGGATGCTGCGAATGCCGGTGCTCTTTTCGAAATTCTCGTCAACCCCTTTGAGCGTAATCACCACGGGGCGGCCGGCAAACAGAAGCATCGCATGGTCTTCCAAACAGGCTGAAGCCGCTTCCACCTCGGGGTGTGAGCGTGCCACGCCCAGGCCTTGTGCTCCGGCTTGCATGAATTTTCCTTTGGCCGGCACTACCTGCAATTCGGGGTCAAAGGCCGTGTAGAGCGAACCGATGAGGTCGCGAAATCCATTGAAGACAGAAAGCGTGCAGACCATTGCCAACGTGGCCAAAGCCACTCCGCCAACGGATATAGCGGAGATGAAATTGATGGCATTGTGGCTCTTTTTTGAGAAAAGGTATCGGCGAGCAACGAAAAGGGGGAAATTCATACCATGAGAGGCTTGCGTGTTTTTGCGGATGGTTCGGTCAACGCCAGACTATCGGGAGAGAAGTTCGTCAATGTGCTCGATGTAGTCCAACGAGTCGTCGACGAAAAATTTCAACTCGGGAATGATGCGCAACTGATGCCTTACGCGCGTTCCCAATTCATATCTCACCTCGCGCGCATTGTTGTTGATGTTTTCCAAAATCTCTGTGGCGCGTTCGGAAGGGAACACGCTGAGATAAGCACGGCAGATGCTGAGGTCCGGACTGATACGGACTGTGCTCACACTCACGAGCACACCGTGCAAAGCCTGTGTCTGACGCTGAAAGATGTCGCTGAGTTCTTTCTGTATGAGGCGCGAAATTTTTTGTTGTCGTGTAGTTTCCATAAAAATGCTTCAATAATTTTGGGGCAAAGATAGTGAAAGGCAAGCGGGAAGTATGGAAATAAGCCTGCGAAATTTCCAAAAACTTGCCCGAGCCGCATCATATCTTATGAAATGATAGTGAAAAACCAGGTCTGCACACTTTGCAGACGCCCGGCAGATGCAAAAAAAAACGGAAAACCTTGTCAGATTTTCCGTATCAGGGTCAGACCATCGCGCAAAGGCAGGATGACTTTTTCCACCGAGGGGTCGGCCGCGACCATCGCGTTGAACTCTCGGATGCCCTGCGTCTGCGCATCTGCGTCATAGGCGGACTCAATCACGTGCCCATCCCACAGGGTGTTGTCTGCGATGATGAAACCTCCCTCATTGAGGCGCGACATCACCAGTCGGTAGTAGTCGGGGTATTGTCGCTTGTTGCCATCGATGAAAGCCATGTCGAAGCGATCGGGGCGGCCGGGCAGAATTTCCAAAACATCACCGATGACCATCTCGATGGCCGCAGGGAAAGGCGAGCCTTCGAACCAGGGGCGCGTAAAGTCTTCTTGCTCATCGTTGATTTCGAAGGTGAGGATTTTTCCGTCCGCTTCCATGCCGGCCGCCATGCAGAGGGCAGAATAGCCGGAGTAGGTGCCGATTTCCAACACGCTTTTGGGGCGAATGAGACTGGCGAGCATGCGTAGCAGAGTGCCTTGCAGATGTCCGGAGGCCATGCGCGGACGCAGCAACTGCGTGTGGGTGGCACGATAGAGGCGGTGCAGATATTCGTGCTCGGGAGAGATGTGCGCCAGCACATACTCCTCCAAATTGTCGAAAGCCTGCATCATTTTTTTGTTGAGTGAAGAGAAATCAGTGCTTCCACTCCCAGACGATAAGAGTCCATGCCGAAACCGGCAATCACGCCTTGACAAGCCGCTGCAATCAGGCTCCGGTGTCTGAACTCCTCACGGCCGTGAACGTTGCTGATGTGCACTTCCACCACGGGAGCACTGAGCGAACGTATGGCATCGTGCAAGGCCACTGAGGTGTGCGTGTAGGCTCCTGCATTCAGCACAATGCCGTCTGTGCATCCCTCGGCCGCTTGCAGACGGTCGATGAGAAAACCTTCAACGTTGCTTTGATAGTATTCCAGTTCTACTTCGGGAAAACGTGCTCGCAAAGTCTCCATGCATTCCTCCATGGTGGTGAGACCGTAGATGCCGGGTTCGCGACTGCCCAAGCGGTTCAGATTAGGGCCGTTTACGATTAAAATTTTCATAAGCTTGTTTCAAATTTTGGCGAAAGCATTACATTTGCTTCGGCTTTGCGTGCCAAAATTACAGCTATGCGGCCGAACATCCAAAGAATGCATCCGAAAATCCATGAAACTCCTCGACAGATACGTAGCTCATATTGCGCTTGAACGGGGTTTGGCGGAGAATACTCGTCAAGCCTATTCGGCCGACGTAACCCGCTTTCTGCTTTGGTTGCATGAGGAGGGCGTGCGTCCCGAGTGCGTCAATCTGGAACATCTGCACCGTTTTGCCTGGTCGCTGCACGATGTGGGAATTTCGGCACGCTCCACGGCTCGCATCCTGTCGGGATTGCGCTCTTTTTATCGCTTTCTGCATCTCGACGGATACATTGAGAACGATCCTACGGAGCTTCTCGAAACGCCCAAAATAGGGAAACACTTGCCCGAAGTGCTTTCGGTGAGCGAAATCGATCGCATCGAGGATGCCATCGACTTGTCGCAGCCGGAGGGCCATCGCGACCGCGCCATTGTGGAAGTGCTCTATAGTTGCGGTCTCCGTGTGAGCGAACTTTGCGGATTGCGTATGTCGGATTTGTCATTGGATGAGGGCTACATCCGTGTTCAGGGAAAAGGCAGCAAGCAGCGACTTGTGCCCATTGGGAGTCGCGCCTGCAAAGAATTGGAGTTGTGGTTCATCGATCGGAACGCACTTCCCATCCCTCCGGAAGAACAGGATTATGTTTTTGTCAGCATTCGCAGAAAACGGCACTTGTCGCGCATCACGGTTTTTCACTGGATAAAAATTTATGCCGAGCGTGCCGGAATTTCCAAGCCCATCAGCCCACACACGTTCAGGCATTCGTTTGCCACCCACTTGCTGGAGGGGGGTGCCAATTTGCGAGCCATACAATCCATGTTGGGACACGAGAGTATCACCACTACGGAGATATATACGCACATCGACCGTAGCTTTTTGCGCGAGCAGATTTTGAGTTTCCATCCACGCAACAAGAAATCGGTTGAGGGATAAACAAACTTTCCGATACGAAACACGAATTTACCAATACAATATAAATATGAGAAAAAAACTGTTTTTGCTATCGTTGGCCGCATTCTTGATAACGGCCTCGGCTTTTGCCCAGCAGCGTGCCAAGTATGTGTTTTATTTCATCGGCGACGGTATGGGCGTGAACCAAGTGAACGGCACCGAAACCTTCTATGCCGCGCTTGAGGGTCGCATCGGGGTGAGTCCGTTGTGCTTCACCGCTTTCCCGAACAGCGGTTTCGTAACCACCTATTCGGCTACAAACGGCGTAACCGATAGTGCCGCGGGTGGCACCGCCTTGGCCACGGGCCGGAAAACAAAGAACGGTGTGCTGGGCATGTTGCAGGATGCTGCCACCCCCGTGAACAGTGTTGCCGTGTGGGCGCAGCAGAGCGGAAACGCCGTGGGCATTGCCACAAGTGTCTCTGTCGATCATGCCACACCGGCTTCTTTCTACGCCCATGTGCCGGACAGAAATATGTTCTATGCCATCGGTCAGCAACTCATCGCGACGGGCTTTGATTTCTATGCCGGTTCGGATTTTCTGCAGCCCGTGCGGCACAAAGATGACAGCCTTCCCTCTCTTTACGAGCAGTGTGCATCGGCCGGCTACACCCTTGTTCGCGGATACAAGGAGTGTCAGAAGAAAATCCGCAAGGCCGAGCGCATGATTTTGCTCCAGACGGAGGCGGCTTCAAAGCGCGATCGCAAGAGCGTTCCTTACGCCATCGACCGCGCCAAAGGCGATTTGACACTTTCCGAAATCACACGCGCCGGCATCCGTTTCCTTTCCGAAAAGCAGAAAGAGGGTTTCTTCTTGATGGTCGAGGGAGGAAAGATTGATTGGGCCTGCCACGATAACGATGCTGCCACCACGTTTCGCGAAGTGAAAGACTTTGACGATGCCATCCGCGTGGCTTACGAGTTTTACGAACAGCACCCTGACGAAACGCTCATTGTGGTTACGGCCGACCACGAGACGGGCGGCATTGCGTTGGGCACCGGTGCTTATCTCATGCACACACATTTGTTGCGCGGTCAGCGTGTGTCGGCCGATGCTTATGCCAAGGAATTGGAACGTCTCCGCCGAACGCTGGGCGAGAAGTTCACTTGGGAAGTGGCCAAAGCCAGTCTGACGGAGCATTTCGGCTTTTGGACCGATGTGCCCTTGAAGCCGCAGCACGAAGAACGTCTGCGCAAAGCTTTCGATGAGATCCGTCAGGGCATTGAGAGCGGCGAGGAAAATCTCTATGGCAAGCAGAGTGCTTTGGCAGCGCGTGCCAAGCGCATCATCAATGAATTGGCATTGGTGGGATGGCAGAGCGGTGGCCACAGCAATGGCATTGTGCCTGTTTTCGCCATAGGGGCAGGTGCCGAACTCTTTCATGGAAAAATGGAGAACACAGACATTCCGCTGTGCATTGCACGCGCAGCCGGCTACCGGCACGATTAGTCGGTCGGTCCTCGTCGTGCAAGATTCACCGTCCTTGGGCGGAACATATACAACAAACGGCGGCACATGCTCGAGCATGTGCCGCCGTTGTTTGTGAGAAGCAAAATTATTTCACAGCTTCTGCCAATTCTGCACCGGCCTTGAACTTGATAACCTTCTTGGCTTCGATTTGAATCTTTTCCTTTGTAGCAGGATTGATACCTGTGCGAGCAGGACGTTCATTCACTGCGAAAGTACCGAAACCGATGAGAGCTACCTTGTCTCCGGCTTTCAAAGCACCGGCAAGAGCGTTGAGAGTTGCGTCGAGGGCCTTCTTGGCATCTGCCTTGCTGAGCTGAGCTTCGGCTGCAATGGCATTAACGAGATCTGTCTTGTTCATAGAGAAATTTTATTAGGGTTTGAAAATGTATATCACATATTTAGAGGCAAATATATAGTAAGTTGAAAATTCATCCAAGTTTTTCGCCTTTTTTTTGCCCAATCTGCGAAAAAAAAGGCTCTCACCTCTCAAAACGTCCCTTTTTATGGGCATTTTGCGTGGCTTTTGTCAGATTTCTTTGTTCAATGGTGCTATGCCGGAGTTGTGCGCCCGAAAGGCTGACACAATGCTAAGAAAACGGGCTTTGCGTGAGCAAAAATTTACACGGCGTTTAGAATTTTCTGCAGTGCTTGTAGAAAATTCTGCAAGGCTTGCGCAAAATCGCGGAAAGCGCATGGAGATTTCTGCGTTTTGCCAAGCCGCAGCTGAATTGGGTGAAACAAAATTCTGCAAGGCTTGCGCAAATTCGCGGAAAGCCGCTCGACGTTCGGACCCACCGGAGGGAACTCCTCCCCTGAAGCAGGGGAGGTGCCCTTCAGGGCGGAGGGGTATGAACAGAGACAGGAGGAACAGAAGCACTGCGAGAAAAAGCGTTCATACCCCTCACCGCTTCGCGGAGCTCCCCTGCCTCAGGGGAGCAGCTGCCATCCGGGTGGCTCGAATGCGGTGAAAACAGAAGCAAATGCTTTGTCGCTTGTTTTGTCCTGCACTCGCCTTGCACACTTTGGCTTTGCGCAAGTTAGGCTGCGGCTCGGGAATAAAAGCAAATGCTTTGCGATTTGCTTTGTATTCCACTCGCCTTGCACACTTTGGCTTCGCCCAAGTTAGGCTGCGGCTCGGCATGAAAAACAAAAACCAAGGCTTTTGTTTTGTCCTGCACTCGCCTTGCATTAACTTTGTCCCCAATAATTATAAAAGGTATATAGGAATATGGCCTACATAGAACCGCTTTTCTTTCAGCCTCTGCTGAAACCTACCATCTGGGGTGGCGACCGCCTGGCCGGCTTCAAGCACTTCCCACCGACACGCGGCATCGGCGAGAGTTGGGAAATCTCGGCACTGAGCGGCAACGAAACACATGTGGCAGCAGGACACGAAGAGGGGCGCACTTTGTCCGAGCTCATCGATACCTATGGTGCTGCGCTGATGGGGGCGGAGGTGATGCGCCGATACGGTTCGCGTTTCCCGCTGTTAGTGAAGTTCATCGATTCGGCGCAAGATTTGAGCATTCAGGTGCATCCTTCGGACGAAATGGCTCACCGCGTGGGATTTCCCAACGGAAAGACAGAAATGTGGTATGTGCTCGAAAGCGAGCCGGGGGCTTCCTTGGTGGCCGGCTTCCGTCAAACAACTTCGGTGGAGGCGTGTCGCCATTCCATCGAGAACGGCACACTCATGCAGACGCTGGCCCGCCACACCACCCATGCCGGCGATTGTTTCTTCATTCCGGCCGGCCGCATCCACTCCATAGGGGCAGGAAATTTGTTGGTAGAGATACAGCAGAGCATGGATGTTACGTATCGCGTCTACGACTTTGGACGCGTTGATCGTGAGGGACACGAACGTCCGCTTCACATCGAGCAGGCACTCGAGGCTTTGGACTATGAGGCGCAGTCCGACTATCGCACGCATTACGCCTTGCGCGACGGCTCTCCGGCCGACTTGGTGCGTTGCCCCTACTTCACGGTGCGTCGTTGGAGCACCACGCAGACGGTGCGTGCCGACCGCGAGGGGGCAGACTCCTTCTCTATTCTTGTGGCTACCGAGGGCAGTGCGTTGTTGCGCGATGCTGAGGGCGGCGAGTTTGGTCTGATGGCCGGGCAAACGGTGCTCATTCCTGCCGCTACAAAGCATGTTGATATCGTTCCTGATGCCGGAAGTACCTTCGGCTTTTTGGAAGTCTATATCGCATAGCGAAAACATACACTTGCGGAGCATAACGCGCTCCAAGCACACGAAAAAGGCGAAACCTCGGTGTCGGGGTTTCGCCTTTGTTTGTGGAAGGATGCGGAGGGCTTCCGCCGTTTTTCTCATCGCTTGGCGGTGAGTTCGCAAATCTTCACCACCACTTCGCTCGCCTTTTTCAACGACGGGATGGGCAGGAACTCGTGCGGTCCGTGGAAGTTCAGTCCGCCGGCAAACACGTTGGGGCAGGGCAGACCCATGAACGAAAGTTGTGCACCGTCGGTACCGCCACGGATGGCGCGGACGCGCGGTTGCACACCCACTTCTTCCATGGCCTGCTTGGCAATGTCGATGACGTGCATCACGGGTTCGATTTTCTCACGCATGTTGTAGTATTGGTCGGAAAGCGTCAGGCGCACCGTGCCCTCTCCATAGGTTTTGTTGAGTTGGGCGGTGATTTCCGTGAAACGCTCTTTGCGGGCTTCGAACTTGGCGCGGTCGTGGTCGCGAATGATGTAGGTGAGCGAAGCGTGCTCCACACCGCCTTCCATGGCCAGCAGGTGATAAAATCCTTCGTATTCCTGCGTTGTTTCAGGCGTTTCGTCAGCCGGCACTTGTGCCACAAATTCGGCTGCCACGCGGGCTGCGTTCACCATCTTGCCTTTGGCATAACCCGGGTGCACGCTCACGCCGGTTACCTCCACTTTGGCAGAAGCGGCGTTGAAGTTCTCGAATTCCAGTTCACCCAGTTCGCCGCCGTCCATGGTATAGGCCCATTCGCAACCGAACTTCTCAACATCGAACTTGTGAGCGCCGAGGCCTATTTCCTCGTCCGGATTGAAGCCCACGCGGATACGGCCGTGCTCAATCTCAGGATGATTTTTCAGGAAGGCCATCGCCTGCACAATCTCGGCGATGCCGGCCTTGTCGTCGGCACCCAGGAGTGTGTGGCCGTTGGTTACGATGATGTCCTCGCCGATGTGGTCTTTCAGCTCGGGAAAGCGCGTGGGCGACGTGATGATGCCGGCTTCGGCATCCAAGACGATGTCTCCGCCGTCGTAGTTCTCAACGATGCGCGGACTTACGCCGGCTCCCGAACAGTCGGGGCTGGTGTCCATGTGTGCGATGAAACCGATGGTCGGCACTTCGCGTGAAGTGTTGGCGGGAAGTGTGGCATAGAGATAGCCGTTGGCATCCAGCTCAATCTCTTCCAAACCGATTTCGGCCAATTCTTGTTTCAGATACTCGGCCAGGGCGAGTTGCTTGTCCGTGCTCGGAGTTTTGCCGGTGTCGTCGGCCGACTGTGTGTCGAAGCTGACGTACTTCAGAAATCTTTTTACGATATCCATGTGTGTATGTTTTGAGTTTTAAGATGCGTTTCTCGTGGTCTTCTCCCGTCTTCCGAGGATGGCAAAGCAAAGGTAGAACTTTTTTGCGGATGAAAAGGGAAATGAGAAGCACTTTTGCGCAACGGTTGGCTGAGATGCAAAAATGGTTGCGCATTCCGCAAAAATCTGCAAGGCGTTTAGAAATTTCTGCAGTGCTTGTAGAAATTTCTAAACGCCTTGCGGAAAAACACGCCTTGCGCAGCCGTTTATTTGCGCTTGTCGCCTTTCTTGATATTGAGCTTGTATGACACTTTCAGCAGCACGTAGCTCAAGAATGCATCGGTGCGCGAGTAGCTGCGTGCCGTGGTCGAAAGGCTGCTATACTCTGACGTGCGCTGGCGCAGCAGGTCGGTGGCCTGGAGTGAGACGGTGAGGGCCTTGCTCTTGAGGAAGGTTTGCGAGATGGAGGCGTTGAGCAGCCATTGGTCGTGGTTGAGCAGTTCGGAAGCGTAGCCCGTGCGGCCGTAGTAGGTGATGTCGGCACTCAGACGCATGCCGAAAGGCAGTTCCCACTGTGGCGTGAGCGTCAGTTCGTAGGTATGTCCGTCTTGGTCGTACTGCGGCGTTTCGCGATAGTGTGAGCCTTCGTAATAATAGGCTGTGTTGAACACCACGCTCCATTTATCGCGGCGGTAGCGCAGGTTGGCGCGCGGCACGATGCTGAGGAAATGGAGGCGGCTCAGTCCGAGGGCATCGCCCATGCTGCCCACATAACTCTTGCTGCGACTGAAGCGACCATAGATACTGGCGTTGAGCGTCCAGTGGCGGGCGGTGTCGAGCAGCTGGGTGGTGCTGAAGCTGAGCGTGGTGCCGAAGTTGCCGTTCACGTTGTCGCGGGTAGTGATGTAAGCTCCCGTAACAGGGTCGGTGCGGCTGATGGTTGCCACCTCGTTGTGTGTATTGTCGAACGCACCATAGACGTTGTAGTTGGCACCCGTCTTCTCCTTGTTGAAGTTGAGGCGGAAGTACGCTCGGTTGTACCAGCCGTTCTTCAAGTGGGGATTCTGAATGTTTTGGTGCATCGGGTCGCGGCTGTCGGTGATGGGCAGAAGTTGGTTAAGGGGTATGCCACGCGTGCTTCCGTTGTAGGAAAAGAAGAAGTCGCGTCCCTTGCGCGGCTTCCAGCGAAGCGTGGCAAAAGTTTGCCATCGCCAAAGGTTGCGCTCGGGGTCGTAGTGTTCGCCGTTGCGGTCGTAATCGAGCTGCTCATCACAATACTCTGCCGAGACAGATGCTTCGGTTTCCACCTTGTCCCAGAGACCACTGACCCTGCCATAGAGCGTGTTGCAGATGCCGCTCTCTTTGCTGTAGAAGGAGTTGGCAATGTCGCGCACTGCATCCAGCGAATCCTGCGTGGTGGGACGAGCACCGATGGGCAGGTTCATATTGTTGTACTCGGCATAGCGACTCAGGCGGTAGAGGTTGTAGAGTCCCTTAGACTTCTCGTGGTAAAAGTCGTAACCCACGCCGAGGTTGATGTGCTTGCTCAGCGGTTCTTCATACTCCATGCCGAGAAACGTAAACATGTCTTCCGAACGGTCGCCGCCGGCATCGCGACTGATTACCTCGGACTGCGGAGCGTCGGAGTGGTAGTAGCTGTAACGCTCCAGGCGGTCGCCATAATCCCGTGTGTAACCATTACGGTGAGAAAGGTTAGCCCGAAAATAGCGACCGGGTTTGGCAAAACGGTGTGTGTAGAAGCCGTAAATCTGATAGTTTTGGCCGCGGCTGGAGTCGGTCTCGTAAAGATCCTGACCGTTCACTCCGATTTTTCTCAGGCTGTCGTGGGCGAGCGGAGGCACAAGGCCGGCATAAGGATTGGAGAGATAGGGGCGCGCATTGTAGAGCGAAGCATACTGACGCTGGAAGCCGTTGTCGTCGCCGTAGTGATAGCGGGCTGTGATGTTGAGGCGATTGAGCGTGTCGATGTTCCAAATCAAGGACATGCTTGCATCGAGCATGCGATAGCGGTCGTGGCGATTGTTGTCGACATATTGAAATTGTGTGCCGTCGGTGAGAAAACGCTCCACCTCATTCACCTGATGGCGGTTGCGGTTGTTGTGTTGCAGCTTCGCGTCGGCATTGATGCGGAAAAAGCCCGCGTCTTTGTTTTTGCGACCGTTGTCCCACGAATACATACCGCCCACATTTCTGTAAACATACTTGCCGCTTGGGTTCGCCCAGTGGCGCCAGTTGCCGTTCTCGTCCACTTGCTGACCTTGGCTGATGTTGTTGGCCGAGGCATAGAGTGCCAAGCGGCGACGGTCTGTGAAAGTGCTGGCAAAGGCTCGGCCCGTCCACCGTTCGTGTGTGCCACCGCCGGCATCGAGGTTGATGTTCCACGAAGCCATGTATTCTTTTTTGATAGTGAGGTCGAGCACTGTCGCCTTGTCCACTTCGACTTCGCCCGTGAACTCTGCTTCGTCCGAAGTCTTGTCGTAGGCTTTCACATTTTGCACGGCGGCCGCCGGAAGGTCGGCCAGTGCGGATTGGGTGTCGCCGAAGAGCGGTTTCCCGTTGATGAGGATGCTCGAAACCGCCTTGCCCTGAAATGTGAGATTGCCATCCGCATCGGTGGAAAGCCCCGGCAGTTGTTTCACCAGTGCGGCGAGCGATGCGCCCTCCGGCACCTGAAAGGCCGACGAATTATAGATAAACGTGTCGGCTTTGATGGTGAGCTGCCGACTGAGGGCCGAAACGGTGGCTTCGCCCAAGTGCACGTCGGAGGCCTTAAGTTGCAAATCGCCCAGGCGTGCAGAGGGTTTTTGTGGGGTGATCTGCACGTTGCGTGTCAGGGTTTGAAAACCGAGGAACGACACGCGGACGATGTACTTGCCGGCCTCTTTTGGGGCAAAAGTGAACAGACCGTTGTTGCCTGTGCTCACCGATTTCAGCTCGGTGGAGTCGGTGCTCAGCAGTTGCACCCGTGCCAACGGGAGCGGTGCGGCGGGTGTTCCGTTGTCGGTAACGCGGCCTGTGATGCCGAACTGTTGTGCTGCAGCGTGCATCAGGCAGACGGCCGACAGCAGGAGGAGAAGTGAAAGTCGCTTCATGGTTTATGAGTGTGTTTTTTAGAGTATCAGAGGAGGGTGGGGCTGATTTTCGCAAAGCGGATGCGCTTTCCTCTTAATGCTCGGCAAAGGTAAAGTCGCCTTGTGGAATTTTACCCCCCCCATCTTAAAAAATGTTAACTACTTCAGACATTTTCTTTCTTCCCGTTTTTGCGTTTGTCATTCGGAGGCCGAGATGTGTCGGTGGCTCGATGCTTCGGCTGAACGGCATGGCGGTGAAACAGGCTTCGGAATACGCCCTCATATATATTAACACATGAGCATGCCATTTGTTACAAGAAAATCGAAAAATTTTTCAAAAAAGTTTGAAGAGCCTTGGGCAGAGGCGGAAATCTAAGGGCGAAACAATTTGCGAAGCATTTACTTTTGTTCCCTCCGCATTCGGGCAATCCGGAAGGCAGCTGCTCCCCTGAAGCAGGGGAGCTCCGTGAAGCGGTGAGGGGTATGAAAAAACAGAAAAAGCTGAGTTGGAAAATCAAAGAAGGATGGGCATTTTTCTCTACGGTGTCTTCATACCCCTCCGCCCTAAAGGGCACCTCCCCTGCTTCAGGGGAGGAGTTCCCTCCGGCTTGCCCGAACACTTGGGGGGCTTTCCGTGGAGAACTGCACGCCTTGCAGAATTTTGTTTCACCCAATTCAGCTGCGGCTTGGCAAAACGCAGAAATCTCCATGCGCTTTCCGCGATTTTGCGCAAGCCTTGCAGAATTTTCTACAAGCACTGCAGAAATTTCTAAACGCCTTGTAAATTTTTGCTTTCCCAAAGCCCGTTTTCTTGACATTGTGTCAGCAGAAAATCCCTTTGGTCGAGGTGTTTCGTTCTGCTCCGGATGAATTTGGCTGCGGCTCGGAGAAGTTTCGGAAAATTTCGCATACTCATTTTCAAACTTTTCGCTCGCCTTTCACTATCTTTTCATAAGATAGGCTGCGGCTCGGACAAGTTTCGGAAAATTTCGCATGCTCATTTTCAAACTTTTCGCTCGCCTTTCACTATCTTTGCATCCAAATTGGGAAACCTCGGTCGTGGATGAGGCCGGGAAGTTTGATTTTCGAAACATACAAAACAAAAATAATGGAAGACAACAAATTGCGTAACAACGAGGGGGAAGAGGAAGTACAGCTCATTCCCATCGTGAAACAATGCTGGAGCATTTTCCTGATTTATTGGAAGTGGTTCCTGCTGTCGGTCATCGTTTGTTTGGGTCTCGGCTGGCTCTATCAGCAACGACAACCTAGGGTGTATCAACGCCAAACGGTGATGCTCATCGAGGATGCCGAACCCTCAGGTATGTCGGGCGTCGGTGCGCGTAAGGGGCGCAGCAATATGAGCAACTTGCTCGAACTCAATGGTATCAGTGTGGGAAACAACCTGAAGAACGAAATTTTCATCCTCACCTCTCACCGTTTGATGGAGCGCGTGGTCGACAGTCTGAAACTCGATGTCGATTACACCACAGAGGAGAATCTTCACGATGTGGCCCTCTATCGTGAACGCCCCTTTGAGGTGGAATTCCAACAAGAGGCTGATGGTGTTGCCGCTTTCAACGTAACCATCGTCGATGCCAACACTTGTCGTCTGTCGGACTTCGTGAAGAAAGGCGAAAGCATTCCCGGCGAAAAGAAAGTGCGCGTGGGCGAAGTGGTGTCCACTCCTGTGGGAGCCTTGCGCATTGTGAAAAATGCCGCTTATGCCAAGTTTCCGACAGAACAGGAAATCAGCGTAACGCGTCTGCCCAAGAAAATTGCAGCCAACATTTACCAAGCTCGCGTGGGGGCTGCCGAATATGACAAGGAAAGCTCGCTCATCGTTATCTCCTGCAGCGACATGAGCAGTGCACGCGCGGAGGATGTTCTCAATGAGGTGTTCAATGCCTACAAACGCGATGTTGTGGACAACAAAAACCGTGTGGCACAAAGCACGGCACGCTTCATCGATAGCCGCATTGCGCTCATCGGTAGCGAACTCGGCGAGGTGGAAAACAAACTGGCCGATTTCAAACAGAGAAACCGCTTGGTGAACCTCCAAACCGATGCGCAGATCTTTGCACAGGAAAGCAGCGAGGCACGCCGACGCTCCATCGAACTCGAAACGCAACTCTCGGTGGCGCAATTCCTGGCGGACCATCTTCGCAGCAACACCAACAAAAACGATGTGATACCGGCCATCTCCGGTTTGAGCGGTTCGGGATTTGATGCGCAGATTTCCGAATACAACAACATGATGCTCACGCGCAACCAGTTGGCGGCCAACTCCAGCGAAAGCTCACCGGCCATCACCGAATATGATGCCAAACTTTCGTCATTGCGTGCTTCCATCCTCTCGTCCCTGCAGAGCCACGTCAACTCCATGCGTATTGAGTTGCGCGAAGCACGTGCCAACGAGGCTCGCCTGTCCGGCAGAGTGGGCAACGTGCCCGAGCAGGAGAAATATGGCATGGACATTCAGCGTCAGCAAGCCTTGAAAGAAGCACTCTATACTTATTTGCTCAACAAGCGCGAAGAAGTGGCACTGCAGTTGGCCATCAACGAAGCCAATGTGCGTTTGGTGGAACCGCCCCTCGGTTCGCCCAGCCCCATCAGCCCGCGCAAGAGCGTCATCATGCTGATTGCATTGCTGCTCGGTCTGTTGATTCCCTCGGCTGTGCTTTGGCTGAAAGCCTTGTTCGATGTTACGGTTTCGGGTCGTCGCGATGTGGAGAAACTCACCACCGTGCCCATTGTCGGTGAAGTGCCGCGCTGGGAAGGCAACAAGAACGAGCAAGCACTGGTAACACAGTGCAGTCCCGACGAACCCGTTGTGGAGGCATTCCGTCTGTTGCGTTATGGCTTGAACTTCATGAAGCGCACGGCCAAAGTGCTTGTAACCACTTCCACCACGCCCGACCAAGGAAAGAGTTTCATCTCGCGCAACCTGGCAGTGGTCTTTGCCATGGCAGGAAAGCGCGTGCTGCTCATCGATGCCGACATACGCAAGCGCACACAGAGCATCATCTTCGGAAAGGCCGATGGTCTCACTTCTTATCTTGCTGCTGAGGACGGCGAAGTGCGTCTGGAGGATTTGATTATCGCTGATGCTGTTTCGCAAGGCGTTGATTTCCTGCCTGCCGGCCTTCTTCCGCCTAACCCCTCAGAACTGCTGATGTCGCACCGCTTTGAGGAAATGGTGGAAACGCTCCGCGATATGTACGACTACATCATCATCGACACCACCCCCGTTGTGGCCGTAGCAGATGCCTCTCTGGTGGCTCGCGTGGCAGACATGACACTCTATGTGGTGCGTGTGGGTGTTCAGGAACGCGAATTCCTGCCCGAAATAGAGAAGATGTACAAGGACAAGAAGTTCCGCAATCTCTGCATTGTGCTCAACGATGCCAATGCACGCCGCTCCTATGGTTATGGCTACGGCTATGGCTACGGTTACGGTGCACCGAAAAAGCGCAAAGGCTTGTTCGGTCGCAAGAGCTAAGCGGACAGACAAGTTGACATACTTTCCCCGAAATAGTGCGGGCACAACGAAAACAGCCGTTGTGCCCGCACATTTTTTTATGTCTTTGCCCAAAAGAACCGGCTTCAGCGTTTCGTTTCGTCAGTCGCCTTGCGCACGCGCACGCGTTATATTTATATGTGTGATTGCGCTCTCTGAAGCCAACTATCAGCCGTTCGTGTTTTCTTTTTCGCAATTCATGCCGTCAGTCCCGACTTTTTTGCTTATCTTAGCTTGCTAAATTGGGTGCGAAAGTGGTTGCCGGAAACAGCGGCCGGTGCCACCGACTTTTGCAACCCCCTTGCTGAAGAATAAAAAAAGACAATATATCAATGAATTACAAGTGGAATTACTCACAACCTACGCCTGAGGAAACAGCATGGGCGGAGCAAATTGCGGTACAACAGCGCATACATCCGGCGTTGGCGCAACTGCTTCCGGCGCGTGGTGTTACGACGCAGGCCGAGGCCAACAAGTTTTTCCGCCCACAGCTCACGGATTTGCACGACCCCTTCCTGATGGACGACATGCAGTTGGCAGTGAACCGCATCAATCTTGCGATGGGGCGGAAGGAACGCATCTTGGTCTACGGCGACTATGACGTTGACGGCTGCACGGCCGTGGCACTCGTCTTCAAGTTTCTGCGTCAGTACTACAGCAACGTGGATTTCTACATCCCCGACAGATATGAGGAAGGTTATGGCATATCAAAGAAAGGGGTGGACTATGCTGCCGAAACGGGAGTCCGGCTCATCATTGTGCTGGATTGTGGCATCAAAGCCGTGGAGGAAATTTCCTATGCCCGAGATTTGGGCGTCGACTTCATTATCTGCGATCACCACGTGCCGGATGAGATTTTGCCGCCGGCCATCGCCATTCTCAATCCCAAGCGCCAGGACAACCACTATCCTTACACGCATCTCTCGGGGTGCGGTGTGGGTTTCAAACTCATGCAGGCATTTGCCCTCAGCAACGGCATAGAATTCAACAAGCTCATCCCGTTGCTCGACCTTTGTGCCGTGAGTATCGCCTCCGACATTGTGCCCATCATGGGTGAGAACAGAATTTTGGCCTGCCACGGGCTGCGCTGCCTCAATTCGAACCCGAGCATCGGCTTGCAGGCCATCATCGAAATGTGTGGATTGGCAGATCGCGAACTCTCAATTAACGATATCATCTTCAAGATTGGACCGCGCATCAATGCTTCCGGAAGAATGCAGAATGGGCGTGAAGCCGTGGAACTGCTGGTCGAAAAAGACTATGCTGCCGCCATGGAGCGTGCCGGGCGCATCAACCTTTACAACGAGGCGCGTAAGGACCTTGACAAGCAGATGACGGAAGAGGCCATCGAGTTGGTGAAAACCGTCCCCGGACTTGAAAATCTGCGTTCCATAGTTATCTATAACGAGGCTTGGCACAAAGGTGTCATCGGCATAGTTGCATCGCGCCTCACCGAGCTTTATTATCGCCCGGCGGTGGTGCTGACGCGCTCCGAGGGAATGGCGACCGGCTCGGCGCGTTCGGTGGCAGGCTTTGATGTATATAGAGCCGTGCAGAGTTGTGCCGACCTTTTGGAAAACTTTGGCGGACACACCTACGCCGCAGGTCTGACCATGCGCGCCGAGAATGTGGAAGAGTTCAGCCGACGTTTCGAAGCCTACGTGGCAGAGCACATTCTGGATGAGCAGACCGAGGCTTTCCTCGACATAGACGGCGTGCTCGACTTCAAGGATGTGAACTTTGAATTCTATCTCCAATTGAAGCGGTTCGGACCTTTCGGACCGGGCAATGCGCGTCCGCTTTTCTGCACCCATCGTGTGTACGACTACGGCACAAGCAAAGTGGTGGGACGTGGGCAGGAACATATCAAACTCGAACTTGTGGACGACAAGAGCAACAACGTAATGAACGGCATCGCTTTCGGACAAAGTTCGCAAGCCCGCTACATCAAGACGAAACGCGCTTTCGATATTTGTTATGCCATTGAGGAAAATACGCATAAACGCGGTGAGGTGCAGCTGCAAATCGAGGACATTCGCCCTTGCGAGTAGTCTTTTCCTTACGCAACACGCTTTTTTATGAAACCCTTTCCGGAACATCCCTTTACGGCCACCGGACTTTCAGATGCTTTTCTTGAAAGTCAGGAGGCCGTTTTTGCATCCGAAAACTTCTTCCCGGAACCCGAAACCTCGCTTCCCGCATCAGACGAACCCGTTGGCGACGACTTGTTTCGTCGCCTGCTGCGCGGCTATTGGGGGCATGCGGATTTTCGCGGCATTCAGCTTGATATCATCCGCGATATTGCGGCCGGCCGCGACACACTGGGATTGATGCCTACGGGAGGCGGAAAGAGTATTGCCTTTCAGATTCCTGCCCTCGCTTTGCCCGGACTTTGCCTTGTGATAACGCCGCTCATCGCCTTGATGAAGGATCAGGTGGAGCACTTGCGAAATCGTGGCATCAAGGCTGCGGCCATTTATTCGGGCCTTTCGCACGACGATGTGTTGCGCAACCTTGACAACTGCGTGCTGGGCGGTTACAAATTCCTCTATGTTTCGCCCGAGCGGTTGGGCTCTCCGATTTTCCGCACCAAGCTCAGCCGTATGCAGGTGAGTTTCATTACGGTGGACGAGGCGCATTGCATCTCGCAATGGGGCTACGACTTCCGTCCGGCTTATTTGCAGATAGCCGAAATCCGCAAACTCCTCCCACAGGCTCCCGTGTTGGCTCTCACGGCTACGGCGACCAAACGTGTGGTCGAGGACATACAGTGCCGGCTCGCTTTTGCCGAACCCAATGTACACCGCATGAGTTTTGCGCGTCCCAATCTGCGCTATGTGGTGCGACACACGGAGGACAAGCAAGGCGAGTTGTTGCACATTCTTCGCAGTGTGAAAGGTTCGGCCATTGTCTATACGCGCAGCCGTCAGGGAACAAAAGATGTGGCCCGCATGCTGAAAGATGAGGGCATGTCGGCCCTCTATTATCATGCCGGTTTGACCAATCTCGACAAGGACGTGCGGCAGCAGGCATGGCAGAGCGGCGAAACGCGTATAATGGTAGCCACCAACGCCTTCGGTATGGGAATTGACAAACCCGATGTGCGACTTGTGGTGCACCTTGACCCGCCCGACAGTGTGGAGGCCTATTTTCAGGAAGCGGGTCGGGCCGGGCGTGATGGCCTCACGGCTTATGCTGTGCTGCTTTTCTGTCGCCACGATCGGGCTTCCATGTTGCGGCGTGTGCCTGAAACTTTTCCGGAAAAGGACTTCGTGCGTCGCATCTACGACGAATTGGCTTATTTCTTCCAACTGGCGGTGGGCGATGGCTTTCGCGTAACCTATGAGTTTCGTTTGGAAAAATTCTGCACCACTTACCGACATTTCCCTACACCCGTGTCCAGTGCGCTGTCGCTCTTGGAACAAGCCGGTTACATTGTCTATCGTGAGGAAGACGATGCCACCTCTCGGGTGATGTTTTTGCTCGAACGTGATGAGCTTTATCGTCTTTATCGTACCGGTCCCGAAACCGACAAGGTGCTCCAGTGTTTGCTGCGACGGTATGCCGGACTCTTTTCGGACTATGTCTTCATCGATGAAAAGGAGATGGCACAACTCACAGAGCTGTCGGAATCTCGTGTCTATGAGGTGCTGAAAGCCCTGAACCATCAACGCATTTTGCACTACATACCCCGCAAACGGGTGGCGCACATCAGTTATCCGACACGCCGCGTGGAGGGTTCGGAACTGGTGATACCGAAGGCTGTTTATGAGGAACGAAAGTCGCAATACGAGGCGCGTATTCGTGCCATGCTCGATTATGCTTGCGGTGAGGATGTGTGTCGTTCGCGCTATTTGCTCGACTATTTTGACGACACTGCTGCCACCGATTGCGGGCGGTGTGATGTGTGCTTGTCGCAGCGCGAAACTTCTGTGTCGCCGGCAGCTTTGGTGCAGCAGTTTCTGCAAGTGCTTTCCGACGGTCGGCTGCACCATCCGTCGGAGTTGCGGAGTGATGGTTGTTCTGCCGAAGTGCGCAGGGCGGCCATGGAGATGCTGATGCGTGAGGAAGGAATTGTGGCACGCAACGGCAGAATTTCTTACGAAAAGTCTTGAGTTCTCACTTCTGCTCACCGGTGGTTCGGTGTGGGCAGAAGTTTTTTTGTTTATCATTCTAAATCATTCTTGGCAGCAGATGCGAACACTTCGTCCCTATGAGCAAATTCTTGACACCAACGTGCTGTTGCGCTTTGTGCTTCCGCTGTGTGTCGGTATTGCTGTGGGCGAGATGGGCTGTGCTTGGTTGACTCCTCACATCGCAATGCTGTCTGTGCTTTTGGCGGTGGCTACGGTGGCAACTGCGGTGTGTGCTTTTGCCAAGAGCGTTCCGTTGCACCGTCCGTTCTTTCATGTGTTTTTCAATGTGGCTGTCGGTCTGTTGGGGGCATGGCTGTTGGTAATCAATCGCTCATCGGAGGTGGCGGAGTGGGAGAACGAGGCTGTGGTGCGGAAGGTGATGATTGTCGAAACACCACGCGAAACCCCGAAGACCTTTCGGGCTGTGGCCGAGGTGCTGTGGGGCGACGGTTGCGGTCGGCGGGTCAGCCTTTCGCTGATGCGGAGTGCTAAGGAGACTTTGCAACCCGGTGATGTATTGTTGTTGAAAAACCGGATAACACCGCCCAAAAACAATGGTAATCCCGGCGAATTCGATTATGCGGCCTGGCTGCGCCGACAAGGCATTTCGGGCACGGGTCTTTGCTTTGCCGGACAATGGAAGAACCTTGGTTGCACCACACCGTTGCCTCCGAAAGTGGCGGCACTGCGGTTGCGCGGTCGGTGGGTGCAGGAATACGAGCAGGCCTTTGGTCGCGAAGATTTTGCCGTGCTTTCGGCCTTGACGTTGGGCGACAAAACGCATCTCACCGAGCCTCTCCGCAAACGCTATTCAGATGCCGGTGTGAGCCACTTGCTGGCACTCTCGGGCTTGCACCTTGCCATTCTTTTCGGCATCTATCGGGTGTTGGTGCTGTCGCATTGCCGCCGTCGCGGGCTGTATGTGGCCATGAGTGCATTGGGCATGGCGGCAGTGTGGAGCTTTGTGCTGCTTTGCGGCATGCCGCTGTCGTTGCTTCGTGCCGCCGTGATGTTCACTGTGATGCAACTGTGTCGTTGCCTGCGGCGCGACACGTCGTCGGTCAACAATCTGGCCTTGGCGGCACTGCTCTTGCTCTTGTTCTCGCCGCAAGCCCTGATGGATGTGGGATTTCAGCTCTCGTTTGTGGCCACCTTGTGCATTTTGCTCTTTGGCGGCGAGGGCGATGTGGTGCGTCTGCCCGAGCAGAAAGACCGTTGGCGGCCGTTGCGGCGGAGTGTGCGCATCTCGCTCTGCGCACAAGTGGGCACGGCACCGTTGGTGGCTTATTATTTCCACACGCTGCCGGTCTGGGCATTGGTGGCCAATGTGTTGGCCGTGCCGCTGGCTTACGGTGTGTTGGTGTTGGGCTTATTGTTCCTGTTGCTGCCTTTTCTTTCCTCCCCTTTGTCCGTTTGCCTTTCGGGTTGTCTGTGGTTGCTGCACGCGCTGCTCGACGGAGTGGGGCGGTTGCCGTTTTCCACCCTTGAAGTGTATCCCTCTGCCAGCACGGTGGCTCTGATGTTTGTGCTGTTGGCCTTTTTGGCGACTTATGCGGTGCAGCGCCGTGCGCGTTGGCTCTATGCCGGCGGCGGTGTGTTGCTGCTCATGGGCTGTGTGGCGATGTTCGAACGGCAGAGCGTGTCGCCGCGAGTGGCGTTCTATCATCTTTCAGCCCCTTCGGTTCATTGCATCTCCGAGAAAAACCGTTCGTATCTGTGGACGCCGCAGGGGCAAAAGGTCGACAGCGTGTTCCGCTATGTGCGGCGCGACTTCTGGCTGCCGCAGGGAATGGCCGAACCGCTATGGCTGGAGCATCCCGACACGTTCCCCGAATTGGTCTATACCGGACGTGTGATAAGTTTCGGAGATTGTCGCATTGCGCTGTCCGATAGCACTGATGTGCACAGCCGGGAGACCATGGAAGTGGATGTGCTGTTTGTGTTGCGTGGGGGTGAACGGCGACCGGAAGCCCTCTTGAGACGCTATCGCCCCAAGCGTGTGGTGCTGGAGGAACGCTTATCGGACCGTTGGCGTGAGCGGTGGCATCGCGAGGCCGAGGCGCGTGGTCTGCCGGTGCACGACATTGCTCGCGATGGAGCTCTGGTGTTGCCCGTGGGGAGATAGAAGTTTTTGCTCGTTGTTTACAACTTTTCCGAAGGCTTCGGTGAAAAACAAGAAGCACTGAAAAAAAGAGTGGCACGCCTTGCCACTTTTGTGGCACGCCTTAGCACTTTAGTGGCAAGGCCTGCCACTTTTCGTTTAAACCCCGGACGGATGCGGGATAGGGATGTGGAATTTCAGGCGATGCGCGGATGAAATAGAAAAAGCCTTGACAGTATGCAAAAAAGCCCTTCGGAAAGGTTGGGGAACCTTGTGCCGAAGGGCTTTTTGTGATTGTGATATCAGTGAAGCGAGGCTTATCTGCGCTGACGGCGCACGCTGAAGCCCGAACCTGAGCGGGCACTGCCGGAAGAACTTGAGCGAGTTTTGGTGCGCTTCACCTTGGTTTTCTTTTCGGGGGTGTCAGAGCCGGAAGCGGCTGAAGCACGGCGCGAAGTGCGCTTGGGCTTTTCCTTCACGACCGCGGAGTCGGCAGCCACGGAGTCGGTTCTTTCGGCAGCAGTGCTGTCTTTTCCCCAAACGTGGGTTTCAAAGTCGCGAAGTTCTTGCTCGATGCGGTTGCGTTCGCGCGTGAGTGCCGTGTCGGTTTCGCAATAATTGGCCAACAGGCGGTCTTGCAGGTTGGTGGTCTTGTAAATATCTCCCTGGTAACGGCCGAGTGTGAAGAAGTCGTCGGCCGACATTGTGGCGGCATTGTTGAGACTGCTGCCCATGAGCATGAGTTTTGAGAGTTTGGGAGCCACATCGTCATACTTCACCCAGAACATGGGATACTTGGAGTCGGCTCCTCCGAAGTCGTCGCCACCACGTTTCAACACGGGACAGAGCGCTGTGATGCGTGAACGGAAAGAGGCAGTGTGCTGGTCGTAATAAACGCTCTCCTTTATGAAATAATAGCAAACCTCGTCCGAGGGTATGTCAGCGTCGTTCACACGCACCTTTCCGTCTTTCTCTTCGTAAAAGATGTTGTAGCGGTCCATGAGTTCCTTGCCCTTGACGATGTTAGCCTCGGAGAAATCTTCCTTCATGTCGAGCTTGTAATCGTAGGCCTTTACTTCGCCACGCAACACGAGTTTGAAAAGATATGTGAAGAGGCTCATGCGTCCGTCCTGAGGCACTGTGGGAAAATAGAGCACGGCATTGGCTTCCTTGGAAAGGTCGATTTCGCGATAAAGGTCGCGTCGCCAAGCTGCATCCTCGGGCATGGCTTGTGCCGTGGGGAAGTCGCGATAGGCCGAAGGCTGCGGTTTTTCGGATGCTTGGGCTGCCTGTGCGCGGCGGCGTGCCGGCGGTTGGGCTACAGCGGATACCGTTACGAGCAGAAGCAAGAATAATATGTGGCGTTTCATGTTCATGATTTTTTATAGGCTTGTTCGGATATTTGAGAGGGATTTAGTTCACAATTACTTCGAGGGCTTGCGGCAGCGTACGCTCGATGCCGTCGGGGCCGATGGCACGCACGCGAGAGATGTAGAAGCGCTGGCCGCGGCGGAGTGAGCGCATGATTTCGCGCTGTGCTTCTGTGAAGTTGGCACCAGCCGATGGCTCGGGGCGAACGTTGCCCATGCGGTCGAAGAACACAGCTTCGAAACTCAGCACCTTGAAGGGGATGTTCAGCAGTCCGTCATCGATGGCTGCGCCTATGCCCTGTGCACCCACGGCCGAACCTTTGGCCAGTTTGCCGCCACGGAAGCGGTCGTCGCCTACAACGATGTAAGCTGTGGGGTCGGGCAATTTGCGTACCTGGAACGTGTAGGAACCCATCACTTGCGAGCGACCGTTCACCACACCCGTTACGGTGAATGTAACGTCCTTGCCGACAGCTGCCGGACGCGCCACGAATTTTCCGTTGCCCTGCGGTGTGAGCGTTCCTCCGCTCATCGTAACACTGAGTTTGTTGGAGGGAATTCCGGATGCCGACACGCTGATGGGATTGTTGAAGCCGGCATACAGCACATTCATGAGGTCGGCAGCCACAGTGGCTCCTGTGGGCGGCGCAATGACGTTGTATTTTTGAACAAAGTTGCGACGAATGATTTCACCGGCTGAGTTGGGCATCTGGATGTAGCCTGAGAACGAGTACTCACCGGGGCCGCCCACGCGGAAGCTGTATGAACCATCGGCTGCGATACGGCGACCGTTGACAAATATCTCGGGGCGTTGTGTGGTGTCGACAGCGGCCATGAAGATGTGCGACTTGAAAGTTTCGCCGGGCATCAGTGTGGTGGCCTCGGGCAACACGTAAGCGTTCAGTTCGTTCACGCGAATGTCCTTAAGGTCGATGTTGGAAAGCAGCGTGTGAAGCACTTCTCCTTCGGCGGAACGTATGTCGCTCAGAAGCTTTGACAACATTGTCGTGGCAGCAATGGCCGGCATCTCCTCGAACATGTATTCTTCCCAGTTGCGTCCCTGTGCACTACGGTCGCGGGGCACATCTGTGCTGAGGTTGGCAGCGATGATGGCGCGTTGCTTGGTATCGGGCACAAGGGCGGTGATGCGGTTGCGGAAACTGTTGATGGCATTGTAGAGGGCACGGCCCTTTCCGCGCAAGGGAGCGAGCATCACCTGGCCTGAAGCGTTGAGATCCTCCTTGTTGCGCAAATCAAACGGAGTGCCGTCTCTGCCATCAGCCTCACGGGCAATGGCCCAGCGGAGTGTGTCGGCGAAATTATAGAGTGAGTCTGCCATTCGCTTCACTTCCATGGCACGGTCGTACCAGGGCTTCACCTTTGTGGGGTTGCTCTTCAGTTGCGTGGCAAAGTCCTCGTATATACTTGCGTTCTCCTTGGCAGCATTCTCTGTGGTGCGGTGCAAACTGTCGCCCACCAGAGTGAAACCTTTCAGCACATCGTTAGAGACGTTGAGAGCCAACATGGCCAACAACACGATGTACATCAGATTGATCATCTTCTGACGTGGAGAAACCGGTCTTTTCTTTACAGACATGCGAGTGGGTTGTTGATTTTTTCGGAAAGCCGTCCGTTGTGGCGGCTCCGGAGTTGTGATAATGACAGAAGATTATTCGGAAATGGCAGCACCGGCATTTTTCATGTTCACGGTGAGTGCCTTAATCATGCGTCCGTAGACACCATTCAATTCCTCGATTTGGGCAGCTAAGCGGCGCGTTTGCTCGTTGATTTGATCGATGGTGCCCACTTGCGAACTGACTCCTTTGAGTTGCAACTCGTAGATGCGGTTGATGCCGGTGAGTGTACGATTGAGGTTTTCCATTTCCTCGCTGTCGCGTGTGAGTCGGGCACTTTGCTCATCCACTTTTGCGAGCGTTTCGGTGAGTGTCTGGAGTTTTTCGATGTAGGTCTGTGTGGCTGCTTCCATTTCGGGCGAAAGCACAGCCTGTGCGCGGCGCAACAATTCGTCGTTGGCGAGACGGATGATGGCTGCCAATTTTTCGGCTTCGGTGTCTTGCGGTCCGAATTCCAGTCCGGAAATACCTGCAATGCCGGTGCTTGTGCCTGCATTTGTTGCGGCAACGGCAGGAGCGGCATTGCCCATATTTCCACCACCGCCTCCACCGATGATAACGGTGCTTCCGCCACCTTGTGTGCCTGCCACGATGTGGCCGGAGGCTGCCGGAGTGTTGATAGTGGCAGGGCGCGAAATGCTCTCGTTGTCGTTGATTTCGCTCTCGCCTTCTTCCGTTTCCTCTTCGTCGTCCTCTTCCATGCTTGCGGCAATCTCTTCATCCGTTTCGTAGTCGGCAGGAAGTTCCTTGCCGATTTCGTTTTTATCGAAGGGACGGTCGAAAGCCGAGAGGAAGAACACGATGACTTCTGTTCCCATACCGATGAACAGCATCACGTCGCCGCCTTGCAAGTGTGTGAGTTTGAACAATGCGCCAAGGATTACGATGGCTGCGCCCCAACTGTAGGCGTAGTTGAGAAAGGTTTGGCCGGGCACACTGTCCATCCAGTGCTGCAGGCGTACAACGAAGTTTATTTTAGATGCCATGTGAATGTTTTTTTATTTGGAGGCGAAACTTCTGCCGTGGAAGCGTGGGTTTCGTTTGTCTTTGTGTGAAATCCTAAGTGCTATTTCCCTTTTGTGTTGCTGCTGGTTGTGGCTTTTGAACGCACACAGCGGAAGCCGATGTAGGAGCGCGGATAGTTCTGATACTCCCAAGTGCGCCAAGCAGAGCGGATGTAAGACATGGGGTCCTTCCACGAACCACCACGCACGCTCTTTCGTTTCAGTATGTAGGGGTCTTCCTTGGCTGCATCGTAGCTGAGTTGCGGGTTGAGGTCTGCCATCGCAGCCACACCGGCTTCCGTATAAACCGTACTGGTCCATTCGGCCACGTTGCCGGCCATGTCGAAAAGTCCGTTGGAGTTGGCACCATAGATGCCCACGCGGGAGGTAATCAAATTGCCGTCTTCGGTATAGTTGCCTCGGTCGGGCTTGAAGTTGGCATAGAAGCAGCCTTTGTCGCTCTTCATCTCTTCAGATTCCCAAGGGTAGGGGTTGCCTTCTTTGCCGCGTGCAGCATATTCCCATTCCACTTCAGTCGGCAGTCGGTAGCGTTGTATGAAACGCGCTTGTGCTCCGAGACCTTTCAGCAAGTATTCGGTGCGCCATGCGCAGAAAGCTTGTGCTTGTTCCCACGAAACTCCCACCACGGGATAGTCGTTGTAGGCAGCCGATGAGAAGTAGAGGCGCATGTATGCCTCATTGTTGGCATTTCTGAAATCGTTGACCCAACAAGTGGTGTCGGGATATACGTTAACGATGTAGGTGTTCAAGAAATCGTAGAGGCTTGACAGCGGACGTGTGATAGTCTGTCTGACAATTTGCCCGTTGTCGTCGATATAGGCTGTGTCCTTGGAAATCATCACCACTTCGTCGGGGTTGACTGTCTTGTCGGTGTTGAGTTCTCTCTCTGCCGGATTGAGGCGATATTTGCGCAGTGCAGCTTTTTCGTAGTCGAACACTTCGTATCGATAGTTCAGTTGCTTGGCATCGAGCATCACAGTGCCATCGATGGGATGACGGGTGTAAACGCTTTGGATGGCGCGTTCCTGGTCTTCGGTGGGCTTGCGCCAAGGTATGGGCTTGTTCCAGTTGAGGTGAGGCGTAACGGGGTCGCCGTAACGGTCCACTTCAATTTTGTAAGTCTCGTCGCCGCCATACGAGGGGTCGGCCAGGCGTTCGCGGATAATGGAGTCGCGCACCCACTCCACGAATTGGCGATACATGGAGTTGGTAACTTCGGTTTGGTCCATCCAGAAGCCGTCCACTGAGATTTCTTTCTCAGGAACGACGGTGCCCCACAATGAATCCTGTTCGGTCAATCCCACTTTCAGGAAGCCGCGTTTCACTTCCACCATGCCATAGGGCACCGGCTCCGAGTAGCTTGTGCCTCGGCTTCCGGTAACTTCGCCGCCGGCTGACATGGCGCGGCCGCTGCCCATGCAAGAGGCCAACATCATGCACAGACAAGCGATACCCGACAAGGCGAGGATGGTTGTGCGTCGTCCCCTTGCCGAAACTTTATGGTTGCGGTGGATGAAATCTGTATTCTTTTCAGACGTGTTCATGCTGTATATATAATATTGTGTGTTCGGAAAATGATTGTCCGATGGCTTCGGACATGATTTTTTGTGCTTCCCGGCTTAAAGGAAACGCACGCTTTGGTGGCGGTTCTTGCCTTTTTTGCCCAAGTCGAGGTCGAGCCGGTAGCCCAGGGTTACTTCATGGTTTCCTGCCCCTATGCCAATGCCTTCGGTGTTGGCTTCGTAGGAATAACTGATGTCCACTCCGTGGAAAGTGCCTCCCACAAAGAGGGTTACGGAGTGCAGGGGGCTGTAACCCACTCCCCCGTAGATGCGTTTTTTGTCTTGGGCGTAAATCAGGCGGGCGGTGAGGTCGGCTCTGAAATCGGTGCCATCATAGCGCATCAGCACGGAGGGTGCTATAGTAAGTAACGGAGTTCTTGTCCTTATATTGTATCCTGCCGTAAAATAATATAAGGGTTTTGTCTCAAGTTCGTTGGTTTCTCCCAGCAGGATGGTGGGAGCTGTGAGGTGCAATGCTGAAAGTCCCACGCGCCATGCACCGTGTGTATAGAAGAGTCCGGCGGAGGCATCAAACTTTGAGCCACTCACGTCTGTGCTCGGGAAAGCCGGATCGTTGCCGTCTGCCAAATCGGCTTTTGAGCCCTCGATGCTTTCGCTGAGCATGTCGGCTTGCGCACCGATGCTGAGTGTGCCGCCCCACAATTTGAGGTGGTAGGCATATTGCACAGAAATGCGTTTGTGCGAGAAGAGACCTATTTCGTCATTTTGAAAAAGTGCTCCCACGCCGTGCCGCGTTTTTCCGATGGCAAAAGCCATATCGGCACCGGCATACATGGTCCCTCCGGCATCTTCGTAGCCTGTGGCGTGTGTTTGGTAGGCGGCGTTGATGGAAAGTTGCGGGGAGCGTCCGGCGGCTGCGGGGTTGAACTGCGGTTCCATTTCCCAATAGTGAGCGAAAGCCGGCTCCTGTTGGGCATAAACAAAAACCCCACTGCACCATGCCCAAAGCAGGATGAGCATGGTGTGCAGTCGGGTATTTTTCAGAAGTTTGTTCTTAGTATTCGTCTTCATTGAAGAGGAAATCCTCTTTTGTGGGATAGTCGGGCCAAACATCTTCTATGGTTTCGTAGATTTCGCCTTCGTCTTCCAGTTCCTGAAGGTTCTCCACCACTTCCATGGGAGCGCCCGAGCGCATGGCGTAGTCGATGAGTTCGTCTTTAGAAGCGGGCCATGGTGCATCTTCGAGTTTAGAAGCAAGTTCCAGTGTCCAATACATAAGCGTTTCTCCTTTTTGTGTGAATGAGTAAATGGATGATTGTCCTTTGCCGTGTCCGTTTGTACAACCGGTGCGGCTTGGGATGTTTCTCTTACAAAATCAGGCATTTCCCGATAATGCGCGGCAAAAGTAATATATTTCTCCTAAATATAGGGACTCGCTATATTTTTATTTCTTTATATCCGTGAAAGTGATTTAAGTACAGCGATAAAGCAAAGAAATAGTCTGCCAATCGGTTGACGTATGCTCCCAACGTTTGCGGCCACTTTCCGTCGGTGGCTGTGAGGCAGCGGCGTTCCATGCGTCGGCAGACGGTGCGGCACACATCGGCTTGTGCAGCAGCCATGACGCCTCCCGGCAGCACAAAACTGCTGAAAGCGCGTCCCTCGGGGCGTTGACAAAGTTTCTCGATGGCAGCTTCGAGGCGGCTCAATTGCTCTTCGCCGGGTTGCAATGTGCTTTGAGCATAGCCGCTCACATAGGCCCCGATGCCGAACAAGTGTCTTTGCACTTCGGTCAGGTCATGGCAGATGTTTTTCAGTCGGTCGTCGGTTTCGAGATGTGCTCGCAGCAGCCCCACATGGCTGTTCAGTTCGTCCACGGTGCCAACGGCCTCGATGCGTGGGTCGTCCTTGCGCACGCGTGTTCCGTCTGCCATGGTGGTAAAGCCGTTGTCGCCTTTGCCGGTGCAGAACGTGCAAGCCTTTGGGCTGTCGGGGGAGGTCTTCATGGGGCTGTTGTTGATTAGTAGCTGATGATGTAATCTTGTTTGTTGAGACGCTTTTCGCAACAAATGATGCCGATGTGTCCAAGGTCGAAACTCATGCGCACCTGTTCGTTTTTGATGAGGTGTTTCCACCGGCTTCCGCCCTCAGTGTCGATGTCTGAAATTACTATCATGCGTCGCGGATGTTCGGCTTGCAGGGCTTGCTCGGCCCACTCCCATCGGTCTTTGCCGCCTATGAGGCAGAGCATTTCGGCCTCGCGGATGTGCTGTGCGAGAGGGTGTGTGGAGGAGGTGGCTGTCTGTTCGATATGCCAAAAACGGCAGTGCCGGCATCCGGCTTCAAGGTATTGCTGCGTGAGCGATGTGTGCGGGCCGATGAGCAAACACGAGGTTGGCTGGTGGTGATTGATGAGGCGAAACAGCAACCGGTTGTCGCGTTCGTTGAGGTGAGAGGGCCATTGTGCGCCTTGTTCGTGCAAAGACGTAAAGGCATAATAGGCCTCTGTCTCATAGATGACGCCCGTAACGAGTTGGAAGGCAAAAGGTGAGTGAATGCCGTAGCCGCAGCGGTGTTGCATCCGTCGCCATCGTCTCCAAGTGCGCTGTAAGGTGGTCAGTAATTGTCTCATCGGACGGCGAATGTACAAAAAAGGTGTGTAATAAGCAGTTTTTCTTTCCTCCCTTTTTGCAGCCGCCGGGTGGGATGGGGTGTGAACAACTGTGCAAAGTGTTAAGCACGGCTTGCAAATTCCGGTCGTAAGGTTGTGAAAAAGAAGATTTTTCAAACATTTTGCATATTTTTCTTCGCGGCATGGGGCGGTGGTCCTACCTTTGCATCGTGTTTTTCATAGTATTAGATTTAAGGTTAACAAGGTTGGGATACAGCGGTATCCCTTTTTTTGTGCCTTTTTGTGCGGGTTGTGAACCTTTAGCGCGGGGTTGAAACCTTATGTAGTGCCTTTGGATGCTCCTCTTTCGCTCATTTGTGCGTTTTCAGTCATGGCGCAAAGTTGGTTTTCGCAGGCCTCAGACTTCGGTAGGCTTTGAGGCGAAATCTGCAAGGCGTTTAGAAATTTCTGCAGTGCTTGTAGAAAATTCTAAACGCCTTGCAGATTTTTGGCATTCCCGAAGCGACGTTTTCCGGCAAACTGTTGGTTTGTGAACCAGGGGCAGAGGCAAGGCGAGTGTGGGGTGTGGCAGGTGGTGAAGCAAGTTGTTTGTTTTTATGTTGAGTGTTGCGTCTTTCGGAATGTTTTTTTCGCAAGAAATTCGTACTTTTGCCTTGTCTGCAAGGCAGTGGCCGAGTGGTAGCCTTGAGTGTGCCGATGTCAGACAAGCGTTTGGTTTGTTCTCTCGTGGATGCATCAGTCTGTGGAGAGAAGTTTTCGTAAACCCCAATTTTATTTTTATGAATTTGAGTACATTGATTACAGATTTAGACTTCCAGCAGATTGCCAGCACCTTCATTGTGCTTTTTGCGGTTATCGACATCTTTGGTGCCACGCCCATCATCTTGGATTTGAAAGCCAAAGGGCGTCCTGTGAGTCCGGTGAAAGCAACCCTCATCAGCACGGCATTGCTGGTGGGCTTCTTCTATGTGGGCGATGCCATGCTGCGGCTTTTCAGTGTTGACATTCAGTCGTTTGCCGTGGCCGGTGCGTTTGTGATTTTCCTTATGTCGTTGGAAATGATATTGGACATCGAAATTTTCAAGAACATCGGACCCATCAAGGAAGCTACGTTGGTGCCGGTGGTCTTCCCGTTGCTGGCCGGTGCCGGCTCGTTCACCACGTTGTTGTCGCTGCGTGCGGAATATGCAGCAGTGAACATTCTGTTGGCCCTCCTGGCGAACATGGTGATTGTCTTTGCCGTGCTGAAAGCCACTGAGCATGTGGAGCGCGTTATCAGCAAGGGAGGCATCTATCTGATGCGTAAATTCTTCGGCATCATTCTTTTGGCCATTTCGGTACGCCTGTTTACCTCCAACATTATGCCTCTCATCTCCAGCTTCTCGACAAGCGCTCCCTGAGGCTGTGCCGAAGTGGTTTGAAGTGCAGTGGTGAGGGCTTTCGGTGAACCTTCAGACGATGTGCAAACACAAAAAAGCGGCAGCACCGCAGGGTGTTGCCGCTTATGATAATCGTTGCCGGATGTATTATTCGCCCGGAGCGATAGCACCTGTGGGGCAAACATCGGCACAAGTGCCGCAGTCAACGCAAACATCGGGGTTGATAGAATACTTTGCGCCTTCGGAGATAGCTCCGGCGGGGCATTCATCGATGCAAGTGCCGCATGCGATGCAATCGTCAGAAATTACGTAAGCCATTGTCGTAAATTTAAAATTGTTATTAGTATGTGAATTGTCAGTTTCGGTATCTGCCTCTCTTGAGGTGGGCAGGGACGGGGCAAAGATACGGGTAATTTTGTTACGGCAAAGCCGGTGGACGTTTTTTCTTGCCATTTTTTTTTTGCGAAGCAACACAATATATTGCCCGACGGGGAGTTATTATATAAGTATATCAAGAAACGAACATAGCCCATGAAGTGCGCATTGCGTTACATATCCTTTGTGCTTTTTGCTCTTTGTTCGCTCAGTGTTCTGGCACAGGAGCGCAAGGTGCAGCATCGGCCGTTCATTGATGAGCGTCGCTTTCACTATGGATTTACCATCGGTGTGCACGATCAGGGGATGCATTTGCAAAACAATGGGTATGTGGATTCGCAAACGGGCGACCAATGGGTGGCCGAAAACGACAAGCAGAACTTTGGTTTCAGCGTGGGCGTGTTGGGCGAGTGGAAGCTCAACAACTATTTGAGCCTGCGTCTGTTGCCGTCGTTGCACTTCGGAAGCAAGCATTTCACTTTCAGAAATTTGGCCACCGGTCGTGAAGAAACGCAGGACATGAAGTCCACCTACGTATCGCTGCCGCTCAATTTGAAGGTGGCGGCTCCGCGTTTCAACAACTATCGTCCGTATGTGGTGGCAGGTGTGAACCCGATGTACGACCTTACCCGAAAAAAACAAGCCAAACTCCGCCCCAAGCCTTTCAATGTTTATCTTGAAATGGGTTTGGGTTGTGATTTTTATCTTCCTTTCTTCAAACTCATCCCCGAACTCAAGTTTAGTTTCGGATTGGCTGACATCTTGCAGAAAAACCGCCCCGACCTCACCGATCCCACTCAGCACATTTTCACGGAGAGCCTGGACGGTGCATCGGCCAATATGGTAACCCTTTCGTTCTATTTCGAGTAATTGAAATAGGCTTTCCTCCTTTAATTCAAACATTTGTGATATTCCGCAGGCCCTTGGCAAAGCACTTGTGGGATGTCTGCCGTTGTCTTGTTACCATAGTTGCAGCCATTCTTGAAGTGTCTGTTTGTGAGGGATCTGTTTGCGAAAATGGCAGTATGATAAGAAAATCTTGAAACTCCCTTTTTGCGCGTGCGCGCGTGAATTATAATATAATAATGAGGGGCAAAGTTAAGGGTTGGGGTAGGGTGGGTGAAATACGACGGAAGAGTTTCAGATGGCGTGATGTGTACTTGGAATTAAGGAGGGAAAACTTTGTGATCTGTTTATTGCCGGTAGATAAAAAGGGGAGTTTTGTTTATTGCTAACAAACAAATGTGGAAAAAGTGAGGTGCAAGCCTTGGTGAAGCGTGTGGCATTTTGCTGTGTTAACATCTCGGAAAACAATTTTTTGCAAACTCTGCCTTGCAAATTCATGCTTTAGTCGTATCTTTGCAGAGGATAGGCCTGTTTGGCCGGAAGTGCATTGTGAGGCTTCGGCCTTGTGGGTGCATTCCGGAGAAGCAAAGCCAAAAAAAGACCGAACATACTATGGAGACTTTTTTCCAAACACACGCATTTTTAGTAGAGCATACCAATGCACCCGTAAGGCGTGCACTGATGGATACCATTGATTGGAGTTACCGGCTCATCGGTATTCGCGGTCCGCGTGGCGTGGGTCGTACTTCGTTTTTGTTGCAGTATGCAAAAGAACATTATGACACACGTTTGCGAAAATGTTTGTATATCAATATGAACAATTTCTATTTTCAGTCGCGTGGATTGGTGAATTTTGCCGGTGAGTTTGTGGAGAATGGAGGCCAGGTGTTGCTGATTGACCAGGCTTTCAAACTTCCCAACTGGCGTGAGCAGATTTGTGATTGCTATCATCGCTATCCGTTGCTGCGTATTGTTTATACCACCACATCGGTGGAAAGCATAGAGGAAGATAATACCGAATTGTCGCGTCTGAGCAGTTGTTATGTGTTGCACGGCTTCTCTTTCCGTGAGTACATCAATTTGATGACGGACAACAATTTTCGTGCTTACTCCATGCCCGAATTGTTGCGCGACCATGAACTGATTCTGAAAAGCATCTTGCCGAAAGTGCGTCCTTGGCAGTATTTCAAAGATTACTTGGAGTATGGATATTATCCTTTCTTTTTGGAAAATCGCAACTTCTCCGAGAATTTGCTGAAAGCCATGAACTCCATGATTGAGGTTGATGTTCTTTTCAATAAACAGATTGAACTGAAATATCTTGCCCGTCTGAAGAAGTTGCTTTACCTCTTGGCGATCAATGATGCGGCTTCACCCAACATCAGTCGCTTGGCTGAGGAAATCGGTACGAGTCGTGCCACAGTGATGAACTATCTGAATTATTTGCAAGAGGCACGCCTTATCAATATGGTGTATCGTGAGGGCGAAGTGGTACCGAAGAAGCCTGCCGCTGTCTATCTGCATGATGGTAATCTGGTTTCGGCGGTTTGTCCGCGCGACAATCGTGAGCAGTTGTTGATGGAGACATTTTTTGTCAACTGCCTGTGGCGTCATCACTCAGTGAAGAAAACTCGTCGCGACGGTCAGTTTAATGTAAATGACCGTGTCAATATCTGCGTATGTGATAAAAACAAACGTATCAAGCCCATGCCCGATACGATTTATGCCAAATATAACACGGAAGTGGGGCAGGGCAATGACATTCCTTTGTGGCTGTTCGGTTTCCTTTATTGATGGATTGGCCGGATGGCTTTGGAGGATTTCAAGGCTGATAAGCGCAATCATAAAAGAGACGAGACATAATAACTAAATAGCAAACTTGAAAATGCAGATGTCCGATGGACGTTTGTAAATTCGTAAACAAGAAACAATCTCATGAGTAAAAAGTTTATTACTTGCGATGGTAACCAGGCCGCTGCGCATATCGCGTATATGTTCTCGGAGGTCGCTGCCATCTACCCCATTACCCCGTCTTCGCCTATGGCAGAGCACGTCGATGAATGGTCAGCACAAGGTCGCAAGAATCTCTTCGGCGACACAGTAAAGGTACAGGAAATGCAGAGCGAAGGCGGTGCAGCAGGTGCTGTGCATGGCTCGTTGCAGGCCGGAGCGCTCACCACTACGTTTACCGCATCACAAGGCCTCTTGTTGATGATCCCCAATATGTACAAGATTGCCGGCGAATTGTTGCCCAGCGTGTTCCACGTTTCAGCGCGCACCCTGGCTACTCACTCGCTCTGTATCTTTGGTGACCACAGCGACGTGATGGCTTGCCGTCAGACCGGCTTCGCTATGCTCTGCGAAGGTTCTGTGCAGGAAGTGATGGACCTCTCCGCCGTAGCCCACTTGGCAACGCTTGAGAGCCGCGTGCCCTTTATCAACTTCTTCGACGGCTTCCGCACCAGCCACGAGTATCAGAAGATTGAGGTGGTAGACCAAGAAGACATCCGTCCGCTCGTACCCATGGACAAAGTTTCAGAGTTCCGCCGTCGCGCCCTCACTCCCGAACATCCCGAGGCTCGCGGTATGGCTGAAAACCCCGAAACATTCTTTGCTCACCGCGAAGTATGCAATAGCTACTACGACGCTGTTCCCGGAATCGTAGAGAAGTACATGGAGGCAGTAAGCAAGATTACCGGCCGCGAATACAAGTTGTTCAGCTACTACGGAGCCGAGGACGCCGACCGCGTAATTATCTGCATGGGTTCAGTTACCGAAGCCGCCCGCGAAGCTATTGACTATCTCAACGGCAAAGGCGAGAAGGTGGGTATGGTCAGCGTACACTTGTATCGTCCATTCTCTGTGAAACACCTCTTGGCTGCCGTGCCTAAGACTTGTAAGAAGATTGCCGTGCTCGACCGCACCAAGGAACCCGGTGCTAATGGCGAACCCCTCTACCTTGATGTGAAGGATGCTTACTACAATGAAGAAAATCGTCCCGTCATCGTAGGCGGTCGCTACGGTCTTGGCTCTTGCGACACAACTCCTACTATGATTTGCTCCGTATACGAGAACTTGGCGCTTCCTATGCCTAAGGATCACTTCACGGTGGGTATTGTAGATGACGTAACCTTCCAGTCACTCCCCTTGCAGAAGGAAATGGCGCTCGGCGGTGAAGGCACATTCGAAGCTAAGTTCTACGGTCTCGGTGCAGACGGTACAGTGGGTGCCAATAAGAACTCCGTAAAAATTATTGGCGACAACACAGACAAGTATTGCCAAGCCTACTTCTCTTACGACTCTAAAAAGTCCGGCGGCTTTACCTGCTCGCACCTCCGCTTTGGCGACAGCCCTATCCGCTCTACTTATCAAATCAAGACTCCTAATTTTGTAGCCTGCCACGTTCAAGCCTACTTACACATGTACGACGTGTTGCGCGGCCTTCGCGACGGCGGAACATTCTTGCTCAACACCATTTGGGAAGGCGAAGAATTGGCAAACAACTTGCCCAACAACGTGAAGCGCTACTTTGCAGAGCACAATATCACAGTTTACTATATCAACGCCACTAAGATTGCGCAAGAAATAGGTCTTGGCAACCGCACCAACACCATTTTGCAGTCAGCCTTCTTCCGCATCACCGAAGTAATTCCCGTTGACCTCGCAGTAGAGCAAATGAAGAAGTTCATTGTGAAGTCTTACGGCAAGAAGGGCGAGGACGTTGTGAACAAGAACTACCAAGCAGTTGACCGCGGTGGCGAATATCAGACACTCGCAGTAGACCCCGCTTGGGCCAACTTACCTGCTGACGAAAAGGTAGTACGCGACGAACCTGCTTTCATCTCAGAACTCGTACGCCCCATCAATGCTCAGAATGGCGACCTTCTCCCAGTTAGTGCATTCAAGGTATCAGAAGATGGTACTTGGCAACAAGGTACTGCTGCTTACGAAAAGCGCGGCGTAGCTGCCTTCGTACCTACTTGGAACGCAGAAAACTGTATCCAGTGTAACAAGTGTGCCTTTGTTTGTCCCCACGCTTCCATCCGTCCGTTTGTACTTGACGACGAAGAGCTCAAAGGCTTCGAGGCTACCACTCTCGAAATGAAAGCTCCCGCAACACTTAAAGGTATGCACTTCCGCATGCAGGTTGATGTGATGGACTGCTTGGGCTGCGGCAACTGTGCCGATGTATGTCCCGGCTTCAAGGGCAACAAGGCTCTCACCATGGTGCCGCTCGAAGGCGAAATGGCCGAGCAAGCCAACTGGAACTACTGCGTGAAGAACGTAGCCAGCAAGCAAGTCAAGGTAGACCTCAAACTCAACCCCAAGAACTCTCAGTTTGCTACACCACTCTTTGAGTTCAGCGGCGCTTGCTCCGGCTGTGGCGAAACTCCTTATGTGAAGCTCGTTAGCCAACTCTTCGGCGACCGTCAGATGATTGCCAACGCCACAGGTTGTTCTTCAATCTACTCAGGCTCAATCCCCTCAACTCCTTATACCACCAACGAGAAGGGACAAGGTCCTGCATGGGCCAACTCTCTCTTCGAGGACTTCTGCGAATTTGGCTTGGGTATGGTAATGGCCAACAAGAAAATGCGCGCTCGCATCCAGGCTCTCTTAGAGCAAATGCTCGAAAGCGACAAGGTGAGCGAAGCTTACAAGGAAGCCGCTCGCGAATGGATTGCCGGTCAGGACAATGCAGAGGCCAGCCGTGCAGCAGCCGACAAACTTGTGCCCGAAATCAAGGCCAGCGCAGCAGCCGGCTGTCCCGTATGCCAGCAGCTCGACGAGTTGAGCCACTTCCTCACCAAGCGCAGCCAGTGGATCATCGGTGGCGACGGTGCTTCTTATGATATTGGCTACGGCGGTCTCGACCACGTATTGGCAAGCGGCGAAGATGTAAACATCCTCGTACTCGATACAGAAGTTTACTCCAACACCGGTGGTCAGGCTTCTAAGGCAACACCTATCGCTGCCATCGCACAGTTTGCAGCAGCCGGTAAGCGCGTGACGAAGAAAGACCTCGGCCTTATGCAAGCCACCTACGGTTATGTTTACGTGGCACAAGTGGCTATGGGCGCCGACCAGGCACAATGTCTCAAGGCCATCAAAGAAGCCGAAGCCTATCCCGGACCTTCGCTCGTCATTGCCTATGCTCCGTGTATCAACCACGGCTTGAAGGCTAAGGGCGGTATGGGTAAGAGCCAGGCCGAAGAGGCTAAGGCTGTTGAGTGTGGCTACTGGCACCTCTGGCGCTACAATCCGCTGTTGGCCGATGAGGGTAAGAACCCCTTCACCCTCGACTCCAAAGAGCCACAGTGGGATAAGTTCCAAGAATACCTTGATGGCGAGGTGCGCTTCCTCTCTCTGAAGAAGGCCCTTGGCGATGAGGCTTCTGCCGAACTCTATGCTGCCACTAAGGAAGCCGCTCAGCGCCGCTATAAGAGCTACGTTCGCAAGTCGCAAGAGGACTGGAGCTTCTAATCCAAGCCTGATACCTTTAATAATATATATAAGGGCGCAGTTCCCCGTTGCAGGGAGCTGCGCCCTGTTTCTTTTCTCCGAACAGAAACTTAAACATAACAACACGGTAATATGAAAAAGTGTCTTGCCATCAGTCTGCTCGTCGGGGGTGTTGCGATGGGTGTTTATGCTCATCAAATCACATCGATTGCCGAAGTGAACAAAATGAATACCGAGGTTTTTGCTCAACGGACAGCTCCCACTGCCGGAGAGCAAGCCGCCTTGCGCAAACAAGGCAACACAATTGTGAATTATGCACTGAACAAAGGCCCGAAAGCCTGGAAAAGTCTTTACACGTCAGGCTTTCGACGGGTGGTGGCCAATGTCGACAGGAAGTTCTTCAGTGATGAAGATAATATGGATATGGGGTGCTATCGCGTGTTTCTGGAATATCAGTTGCATACCACATTCCCCAATCAAAGAGTGTCGGACATACGTCTGAAGCGTGTGAAAGCTACTTCCGCCACTCGCGGAGATGTTGTTTTGGAATACACCTGGGAAACGGATGATTATGAGGGAGGAAGCACATACCACAAAGAACTCCGCACACTCAAAATGCGAAAGGAACAAGGCAAATGGCTTATCGATGACATTTTGGTAGGCGGTGAGTCTGCCAAGAAATACCTTAAGTCCAGGCTCGTTTACGATATTTTCTGTTAACCAGCACCTCTATGCCAATCATTCCCGTAACCTCACTCGCTCAGCCCGGAGTGGAAGTTTATGCCTCGCTCACCGAGGCACAGTTGCGTCATCGGCTCGATCCTGACAAAGGCTTGTTCATTGCCGAAAGCCCCAAGGTGATACGTGTGGCCCTGGATGCCGGCTACCGACCGGTGTCGCTGCTTTGTGAGGAAAAACACATCCCTGGTGATGCAGCCGATATCATTGCTCGTTGTCCCGATATGCCGGTCTATACGGGCAGTCGCGAACTGTTGGCAGCCTTGACGGGTTACACCCTGACGCGCGGTGTGCTCTGTGCCATGCATCGACCATTGCCCCCGAGCATTGACGAGGTGTGCAAGGAGGCGCGGCGCGTGGTGGTGATAGATGGAGTTACCGACACCACCAACATAGGAGCTATTTTTCGCTCGGCTGCCGCTTTAGGCATTGATGCTGTGCTGCTCACTCCCACGGCCTGCGACCCCTTGAACCGACGTGCCGTGCGTGTGTCGATGGGCAGTGTCTTCTTGGTGCCTTGGACATGGACAGATGGAACTTTCGACGATTTGCATCGCCTTGGTTTCAAAACAGCAGCCATGGCACTGACCGAGCGAAGCATTTCCATCGATCACCCTTCGCTGCGTGAAGAGCCGCGATTGGCCATAGTGATGGGCACGGAGGGCGACGGACTGCCCGAAAGCACCATTGCGGCTGCCGACCATGTGGTGCGCATCCCCATGCACCACCATGTCGATTCGCTCAATGTGGCTGCTGCTGCGGCTGTGGCCTTTTGGGAGTTGAGGCATCGGGAATAAAAGAGTGGGAGCATGGGTCGACTTTGCTCACCATGGTTGCCACATTCGGCCAAATTTATATAAAGCCAACCTTTCGCGGTTGGCTTTTCTTTTTGTTTAAACTTTCGGACGTTAGATTTATGTTTTGATGGCTATGCGAGCGAGTGTCAGGCCGTATGTTTGCTCCGTGGAAATGCGAGATGGCGGGGCCGAAAGAATGGATGTCCGCACCGCTTCCGCTTCATTCAAAACATTATGTTATGAAAAGGTTTATCCTTTTATGGGCGGCACTTGTGCTCGCTGCAGTTTCGTTGGCGCAAACAAGCACGTGGGGGCTGATGCAGCTGCCCTATGCCACCGATGCGCTCACTCCCGTCATCACTCGACGCACCGTTGAATTGCACCATGGCAAGCACCTGGCTGCTTATGCCGCCACCCTGCAGCGTTTGGTGGAAGGCACGGAGTATGAACGCAAATCGTTGGAATACATTGTGCGTCATTCCACCGGTGTTATCTTTAACAATGCCGGGCAAGTGCTCAACCATAACCTCTATTTCGAGCAATTTTCCCCAACCGGAGGCGGGCAGCCCACCGGTCGTTTGGCACAAGCCATCGAGGCACAATGGGGAAGTTTTGAGAACTTCTGTGAGGAGTTCGAAAAGCGTGGCACGGCTCTCTTTGGCTCCGGGTGGGTGTGGTTGGCGCAAAATGCCGACAGCACACTCATCATTCTGCAAGAGCCCGGCGGTGGCAACCCCATTGCTTCCGGCCGACGCCCCATCTTGGGCTTTGATGTGTGGGAGCATGCTTACTATCTCGATTATGAAAATCGCCGTGCCGAACACCTGCACAACCTGTGGAACATCATCGATTGGCAAGTGGTGGGTGAAAGATTTCGATAGTTTGTTTTGAGATGACAGCACTTCTGCCTATCTCTCATGCTGTGCCGGCAGCCCTCCTTGGTGCCGAAAATGCTTGTCGGAAAGCACTCTGACAGGCATCGAAAAGCACTCTCGGTGAATTATCATGCGCATGAAACGTTCTTCTCATGCGCATGAAACGTTCTTATCATGCGCATGATAATTTCTTCTCATGCGCATGATAATTCACCGAAACGCCGTTTTTCCACCCACTGGAAGCCCTCTGCACTGGTGCGAAAGCCCCGGGCGTAAGCACTTTTGTGGCCTGAAAGAGAGCGCAGTGCGGACCGGATGAAAGGGTGGGGGAGGCTCAACTCTTTGGGAGTGCTTGAGGGGCTTGGTTTTGCCAAGCTCCATCTGCCGGTGGGTGCTGAAAATGTTAAATCATGTGTTTAAGCGGAAAAAGAGGTGCTTCTTTTTCCCTGATTACCAAACTTTCACTTAGTTTTGCAACCTTGGAAAGAATATGCATCTATCCCTTGCAATCAAGGGAAGTGATGCAAACAAAGGTGTTTATGAGGAAAACAGACTTACTAAGGTACATACTGGGTTTATTCTTTTGCGGGATGTGTGCTGTGTCGTGGGCACAAACCATTCCCCCCGTTGTGGACGATGCCAAAAGCAAGTTGGCACTCATCGGTGTGGGTTATCCCAAAGCTGATGCAGAAGAGCGTGTTGCATTGGCTGATGCCATCCGAACGTCTGAAGCTGACGGAACATTCTCCGAGGACGAGACGCAATCCATTGCCGCAGCCCTGGCGGTTTATGAAGCATCGCCTCATGTGCAGTTGCCCGAAGACGGGAAAGTCTATCGTTTGGCAGCTCGCATGATTGACGGAACGCTTTGTTATGTCTATCGTGATGGCATTCATGGCAAGTGCAGTGAAGCACCGGTGGAGGACAACAATGGTTGCTTCATCGCACAGCGCACAGCGGCCACACCTGCTCTCACTCTTGCCGATGTGGAGGACGATCTCTATCGACTTGTGTCCTGCGTTTCAGATGCCTGGTTCACGCAGGGAGCAGGCTTCAATACCACCACAGTGGCCACGCTCAAATTTCAGAAAGGCGTGAATTTCGGAACGTTGCGCATCACGGCTCCTTATCTCGAAAGTGCCAAACTGAAGATGCGCACCTACGTTGCGCTCAAACAAGACGGCGTGTTCAAACTCAACTTCTATACGCGCAATGCCAATGAAGAGTATGTCAATGTGAATGAACTTGAAACGAGCGACTTCATCTTTGAGGAAGCCTCAGACTGGTATTTCCCTGCAAAGGTCAATGATGGCAGTTTGGGCGACTTTGGCACGCTCCATCTCCCCTTTGCTTCAGTTGTGCCCGAGGGCGTTACAGCCTACGCTTTGGAACTCAGTGCGGAGAACGACCATTGGTTGGAGCAAGTGCGTGGCATCACTTCCGGCAACATACTGCCGGCCGAAACGCCCGTGCTGCTGCAAGGCGATGCTCCCGGTATCTATAAGTTTTATCCTGCAGCCTCTCAAGACACCGAGCCTATGCCAACAGGCTTGAAGGGCACACTTGCAGCCACACGCATCGATGATAACGTGAATGCTTACATCCTCGCCTTTCAGAAAGATGTGGGGAGCGAAATCATGTTCTATCGTCTGGATGACAATGACCGAGTGATAGGTGCCAACAAAGCCTATTGGGTTCCCGGTCAGGCTCTTTCGATTCTCTCGCTGCGTCTTGGCAGCGGTGGTGCCACAGGCATAGAGGGCAGCCTCCTTGCCACTCCCGTGATGAATGCTCCCGTTTATGACCTCAGTGGTCGCTGTGTGTTGCAGCTTCAAAAGGGAGGCGTTTACATCTCGGCCGGTCGAAAATATATTGTGAAATGAAATCCCCAAGCGACAAGATGAAGAAGAAAACATACAGTTTCCCGACGAGTCAAAGCATCGAGTTTGCATGCAAAGACACCCTGATGGGCATCGGTGTGGCCGGTAGCGAAACGAGACCCGGCAGTGGTGCGCTCTCCTCAAAGCGCGCCATTGATGAAACAAACGAACATGCCATTTGGAAAGAATAAGCAGCTGACTTTTTGGTCGGTCTGTTTTTTTTCTTTGCAGAATGCTGATAGTGCCCTTTGGGTTAAGCGGCTGATGGAGTCTATATCGTGGATGGCAAGAAAGTGATTAGCTAAATATCGCTTCCGATATATATATTATCGTACAGAAGAAGCTGAATTCCCATGAGGAGTTCAGCTTCTTCTTTTTGCATCCTTTATTGGGGAACTACCCATCATCGGTCGCAACTTTTGAGCGTTTGGTAAACAAAATGCGGGGCTTAAAAGTTAAAAAGCATTTAGAGTAATGATTTAATAAAATTACCCCCCCCCCTGATTTACAAAGTTTTACGTAAATTTGCAAACTTGGAGATTATGGCCCGGCCATTGGTCTCTGTGGGAAAATAAAATCAATAAACCTAATCAATAACTTTATGTGTAAAACAAACTTACTAAGGTGCATGCTAAGCCTATTGTTAGGGTTGGTGTGCAATGTGGTGTGGGCGCAGACGGAATATGTCGTCAGTGCCAACACTGGTACATTCAACAAAAACTGGGCTTCTGAGTGGGCTTACACCACTTCTGACGCAAACCCGGCAGCGTTGAAGTTAATTACAACGAACAGTGCCGGCAATATGCAAGGCAGTGGAGCTGAGATGCATCTCTATTCGGGTACTGCCCTAAGCAGTCCTTACAGACTTCAGGTGTCTCTTCCCTATCAAATCACCGGTTATTCATTCAAGTATTCCGGTGCTGCAGATAATAAAACCATTACCATTGATGGGGATGTTCATAATGTAACTGCAGAAGTTCAGACTATTGAGAAGACCGGCTTGGCAACACAGGCTGCTGATTTCACCCTTGCAGGTAACAACAAAGTTACTCTTACCGAGTTCAAGGTTTACATTCAAAAGCTGGAGACAGTAACAGTTACTTATAACTATATTTGGAATGGTAATTCGTTTGGCACGGAAGACGTTGTAGCAACCATAGATCAAGCATTCCCTGCTCCGGCCATGCTTCCTTATGGTTTTTCTGCAAATGCTCCTGTGGGAGAAGTAACCGAGGCAGACAATGGCAAGACCTATGATGTGGCTTGCACTGTTAGTCTTCCTTTTGAATATGCCGACAGCTATGCCAATATCACAAAGTGGTACTACATGCAGATGCACTCCAATAATAAAAGATACATTGAGTACATTGCAGGTGGTAATTACCTTGAGTGGGCAGACGCTTCGCTCCCTGAAAGCGGTTCAAAGAAAGCTTACGCATGGGCTTTCGTGGGAGACCCTGTTAATGGCTTCAAACTCTATAATAGAGCAGCCGGAAGTTCAGTGGCTGTGAAGTCAACCGGTGATGGCAATCCCGGCATGGCTGCTGATGGCACAGCTTTTAAGCCTGCGGCCAGTGGAGTTCCAGGTGCTCAGTACTTCTGTTTGCAATATCCCGGCGGAAAATATCTCAATGCTCAAAATGGCAAGGTTGCACATTGGGGAGCTAACGATGCCGGTTCAACTTTCCTTTTGTCAGAATATGATGTAACAGAAGAACCAATTGATGCACTTGCCGAAGCAAAGACTACTGCAAAGGCTGCTGTTGCAGCGAATGAAAGTACGTTGAGCAAGGCAATTGGTTACTATTCATATACTGCCAACGGCACAAAGCTCTACACACTCGATGACGTAAATGCTGCTATCGAAGCGTGTGAAACGGTTGAAGCGATTACTGCTATCACGGAGTCATACAGCGTGAACCTTCCCGAAGCGGGCAAGATGTATCGTTTTGGTTATAATTACGGCAACGAAACCGGTGTGCTCTATTTGCAGTCCACCAACTCTTCTGTGAAAGGACTTGAGATGGCCGCCGGACAAGGTGAAGGCTCAATCTTCCTCGTTGAAGAGATTGATGGAAACCTTCGTTTGAAGTCTATTTCAACCGGTAAGTATCTGAAGGAAGATGGCAACCACCGAGGTTTGCACGACGAGGGTAACAATGTTACTTTCACGGCCGGTGCAGCGTTGGGTCAGATCAAGATTCAAGCCACTTCTTATTTGCACGCAAACGATTCCAATGGTAATTATTTCGTTGACCATTGTGGTGGTGATGGATGTGCTCAGCACAACTTTGTGGCTGTAGAAGTGATTTCTAAACAACTTACTGTTACAGGTGATGCTAAGGTGAAAGCCACTGCCACTTGGAACAATGAAACAAAACCTCTGCCGGCCACTTGGGTCATCCTGGGCGACTTAGCCATCGAGAATCCCACATTGACCATAAACACAGAGGCTGCTTACGAAGTTTCGGGCATCTTTGAGGGAGAAACCGACAAGGGAACCACCGTTAATATCGAGGACCTTGATGGAGACGTTTCTCTTGTAGTTAAGTTTGTTCCTGCTTTCTTCTCTCAAAATGTGGGCGACAAGTGGATTAACATTGTTCGCAAAACCGATGCCGGCCATGCCATGTTCTTGGGCAGCAACGTTGCTGATGCCAAACCCACTTTCAACAAGAAGGACTACACCAACACCGGCATGCTTTGGAGCTTTGTGGGCACTGCCGACAACTTCAAGATTTACAACTACGTGAGCGGCGAAGCCTTGGCGCTGACTCCTTCGGCTGCTTCCATTGGCGACGGCACTGAAGTGAAGATGGTGGCTGCTGCTGATGCACAATCTTGGCACCTCATCGAGAAAGATGGCGGCTATGCCATTGCCCCTGTTGGCAACAACGATTGGAGCTTGAACTCTTATGGCGGTACAAACTCTTTGGGTGCAAACATCAAGTTCTATGGTGCCAATGACGGTGGCTCTCACTGGAATTTTGACCTTATCGACGTTAAGAATACGCTCTCAATGGGCGTTTATGTGGACCAAGTGTTGGAAAGCAGTCCTCGCGTGGCCGAACTCACATTCAGCATTGATGGAAGCACAGCGCAGACACGCATCGAGGGCAATGTGGAAGCTACCACTTATTATCTGCCCAAGGGTGCCACGCTTTCACTCAGCAGCATGACTTATCGCGGTTACGAACTCTGGGGCATTTGGGGTGTTGACAATCCTGAAAACTTCACTATCCCCGTGGGGGGTGTGGAGTTGAGTGCTTATTACAATGCCACTGAGGAACGTACACTCTATTACACTCCCAGAGAAAATCACCCCTATCGTATTCCTGCCATTGCAACAGCTCCCAACGGAGATATCTTTGCCATTTGCGACTACCGTCCTTGTGGTGGTGATATCGGAAATGGAGACGTGGATATTGTATGCCGAATTTCAACTGACAATGGTGTGAATTGGGGGGCTGAGTTTACAGTGGCTGATGGTAAAGGTGGCAACACCAATGTTATGGAAACCGGTTATGGCGACCCCGCCATTGTGGCTGACCGCGACCAAAACAAGCTTCTTGTGATGATGGTAAGTGGTCGCACAACATGTTGGAACGGACGTTGGGAAAAATCTAAGATTGGTGTGAAGGATGCCACAGCCGTAAACCGTGTGGCTCGTGTGTATGCCAATTACAACGAAGAAACAAAAACTTGGGACTGGACACAGCCCGAGGAAGTAACGGATGCCATATACTCCATCTTCTTGGACGGTGAAACTCCCACCGTAACTTCTATGTTTATTGGTTCGGGTAAGATTTGCCAGAGCCGTGTGGTGAAGAAGAACGAATACTATCGTCTCTATTGTGCTCTGTGGACTCGCGATGAGGGTAATCGCGTGATTTATTCTGACGACTTCGGTATGTCATGGAATGTGCTTGGCACCATCAGTGATCGTCCTGCTTCCGGTGGCGACGAACCCAAGGTGGAAGAATTGGCAGATGGTACTGTGGTTCTCAGTAGCCGCGTTTCTGGTGGACGTTGGTTCAATATCTTTACATTTAACAATGAGGGTAAGTCAGATGCTGAAAAATACACAACAGGTAGTTGGGGGTCTGCAGTAAAGAGTACATCTGCTTATGATGGTAGTGGCAACGGTACGAACGGTGAAATCTACAAGGTGAAAGCTGTTCGCAAGTCTGATGGCAAAGTTTGCGACGTTATGTTGCAATCCATTCCTGCAGGTCCCAATCGCAGCAATGTTAAGGTTTACTATAAGGAAATGAACTATTCCACTCCTTACACTCCTGCTGCTTTTGCCGAAGGTTGGCAAGTGGGTAAGCATGTAAGCACCAAGGAATCGGCTTATTCCACCATGATTATGCAGGCCGATGGCCGCATCGGCTTCTTCTTCGAGGAAGAGCCCGGTGGCTACTGCATGGTTTACATCCCCTACAGCATCGAGGATTTGACAAACGGGCAGTATGAGGCTTGTGCCGAAAACGAAGCACCGTTCCTTATGCACGCTGCTCCCAAAGTTTTGGCTCTCACCGGTGTGGGCTATCCTGAAGAAGACTCTGAGGTGCGTAATGAATTGACTGAAGTTTTGGAGGTTGTCAATGCCGGCAATGCTTCAACTGAAGACTATGAGAGACTGAGCGATGCTTACGAAGCTTACATCACGACTACCGATGTGCAGATGCCTGCCGATGGCGGTACATATATTATATATAGTGTGCTTACCACTGATGAGAACAACTTCAGCCCCAGCTTCAACGTGCTGAAATATGACGAACAAAGCGGTGTGCTCACCGTGGCGCAGAAGTCTGCCACCGATGACGATGCCGAGAAGTTTGTTTGTCGTGTGATTGATGCAGAAAACAAACTCTATGCTTTTGTCAATGCGAAGAATGGTAAGTACGCATTGTATTATTCTCCGATAGATTTCGAAGCCACAGGTCAGGTTGGTGAACCTTTTGCAGCCGATGGTGGAAATGCAACAGGTTTTTCTAGCTACTACAACTGCTTGAGCTCTGCAGAAAACGATCTCTATCTCCATGCTACACCCGATGTGCGTTTGGGAACTTTGGCCATCGCCGGTCTCTCTCAAGGTAAGGCCTACGATGGTTGGGTGACCATGTGCGTTGATGAGAATGGTCAATTGAACTTGCACAACGGCAACAGAGATAAGCATAGCAATGTTAAGTTGGTTTGTGAGGCCAACGCAAGTTCTGTCTTCGCTTTCCAGGAAGTGTCTTACCCCAACAATGTGAAGCTGAACACCATTAAGGACACTGACGTGTGTCTGCACAACATCGGTGTGGGCAAGGGCATTGGCACTTTCAGTGCTCCTTTTGCCACCCTCGTCCCCGAAGGTGTAACAGCCTATTACGCTGCCTCCAAGACTGCCAACGGTGCTACTCTCGCCGTGATGGAAGGTGATGCCATCCCTGCCAACCAAGGAGTGATCCTTGTGGGAGAAGCAGGTATTGCTTCTGCTCCGATGATTCCCGCCAAGACCGACGGCACTGAGATTGCAGCCGATGCCACCATCGATGGCAACCTGTTCTGCCACACTGCCGGCACCACCCACGTTCTGGAATTGGGCGACTATGTGTTGGGCAACAGAGTGAAAATCGATGGCGAATACTTCACCAAGGGTATTGCCTTCTATCAAGGCACAGTGGGCACTGTTGCCGGTAAGAACAAGGCTTACATCGTTTTGGGTGCCGGCAGCCAAGTGAAAGCCTATGCACTTGATTTCGGTGGAGAAGTTACTCGCATCTCCGGTGTGGAAGAAAATGCATCCGATGCTCATCTGCCCGTTTACGACCTCAGCGGTCGTCGTGTGAGCCAGTTGAACAAGGGCGGTGTTTACATCCGCGGTGGCAAGAAGTTTATTGTAAAATAAGAAAACACGACACGAATATGAAGAAAGCTTATATCATCCCTACTGCCGATGTTTTGGAAATGATTGCCGATGCTCATCTGCTGAGTGCCAGCATTGGGAAAGACGATTCGGGAACTGTGGACGGCGAGGACATGATGTCTCGCAAACGTGCAGCCGGTATCGGTAAGGGTCTCTGGGAAGAATAAACCGCAACCCTTCTTCTCGTCAAGAGAAGTCCCTTTATTAACTCTCATGAGCCGCCTCGCTTGTCAATTCGTTGACGCGAGGCGGCTTTTTGCATGCCGGTGGGTGATGAAGCGTTCGGCCGGTTGTGGGTGGCCTTAACACCTCGCTTTTCTTTGCACCCATTTCCCTCGTTTTCCGCAGTGCTCGCAGGAATTTCCGCAGTGCTCGCAGAAAATCGCGCGGTGCTCGCAGAATTTGCACAAAATGCACTCGATGAAATGACGGTTCGGAAAAGGAGGTTGGGATGTCCGCTTCTGGATAGTTTTTCAGCCGCTTAGAACATGGTTTAATGGATTATCACTTTGGCTGTAGCTCAAGATAGGATGCAGCTCGGCATAAAAACAAAAGCAAGCTTATTGTTTTGTTCTGCACTCGCCTTTCACTATCTTTGCCCCATATTATATATTACTCGAAATTAATACATCATTAACTTAATTCATATTCTGATGAGAACAAACTTCTTGTTGAAGATGATGCTGTGCTTGTGCTTAGGGTTTTCCCTCTCGGCACAAGCCAAGCTGGTGCATCTGCTCCCCAAGCCGCAGAGCGTTGCGGTAACAGAAAATGCTGCTCCGTTCATGCTCTCGGGCAACGTGACGGTGGCTTATGCCGACGGGGCTGCCCGGTGTGAGTTGTTGGAAGAGGTCTTCACCAATGCCGGTTGTGCGCTTGTGCCTGCCGGTGGCAAGGCTGTCAACGTGAGCCTGGTGAAAAGCATTGACGGTGCGCATGATTACGCGCTTCATGGTTATGAAAACGAGGCTTACACGCTGGAGATTACCGGCAGCGAAATCAATATCACGGCCGTAACCAACACGGGTGTGATTCGTGCAGCGCAAACGCTCACGCAGTTGGCCGAAGGGTGGGAAGGCACTCCTGCCCTCGAAGCACTTACCATGAAGGACTGGCCTGCATTCAAGCTGCGTGGTTACATGCACGACGTGGGTCGCTCGTTCATCTCCATTGACGAGCTGGTGAAGCAAGTCGAACTCTTTTCGCGCTTCAAGGTGAACACTTTCCACTGGCACCTGACGGAGAACCAGGCATGGCGTTTTGAGGTGAAGGCGTATCCTCAGCTCACCGCTGCGGCAAGCATGACACGCTTCCCCGGACAGTATTACACGCAGGAAGATTGCAAGCGCTTGATGCAGGTGGCGAAGAAGCACGGTATGGTTGTCATTCCCGAAATCGACATGCCCGGTCATAGCGAAGCCTTTGAACGTGCCATGGGTTTTGGCATGCAGACTGCAGACGGTAAGGCTGCGCTCAAAAAGATTCTTGACGAGGTGGTGGAAGTCTTTGCCGATGCTCCCTACATTCACATCGGTGGCGACGAAGTGAGCACCACGGCCGACTACCTCAACGAAATGATTGCCTATGTCGAAAGCAAAGGTGCCAACGTGAAAGGAGGACTCTGGAATCCCATCAACGGCATCAGTCAGGATGCACTGAACCACACTTTGGCACAAATGTGGGGCACACGCGGATACTTGGCTTCGGGCAAGGCCAACATTGATTGCCGTTATAATTACACCAACCACTTCGACGTCTTTGCCGACCTCGTGGGTATCTACAAGAGTACCATCTACTATTCTCAGCAGGGTAGCACAGAAGTTGCTGGCGCTATCTCAGGTTGTTGGAACGACCGCAAAGTGGCTACGGAGAGAGACATCATGGCGCAGAACAATGTGTGGGCAAATGTCATCGCCACGGCCGAGCGTGCCTGGGCAGGTGGTGGCAAACAGTACATCGACAATGCCACCAACACCCCGGCTGCCTACAAGGCCAATCCTTATGGCGGCGGCGTGATGCTCCCCAACTCGGGTGACGAATACGAAGAGTTTAAGAGTTGGGAAACGCGCTTCCTCTTCCACAAGGCAAACTCCTTGAAAGCCGAGCCCATTCCCTATGTGAAGCAAACCAATGTGCGTTGGCGCATCACGGATGCTTTCCCCAACGGAGGCAGCGAAACGGCGGTCTTCGGGCCTGAAGAAGCCGGCACTACGGCATCGACAGACCTTCTTCCCGAAGTATATACCCACGAAGGCAAGACCTATTACACAGGAATGGCAACTGGTGCGGGCATCTACCTGGCTCACACCTGGGGCAACTCCATCATCAATGCCTACTACAGCAATCCTCAGTTCAACCACACTGCCTATGCGTGGACATACGTTTATTCTCCCCAAGAACAGACCGTAGGTGCACAGATTGAGTTTCAGAATTACAGCCGCTCGGAACAAGACGGTGCTGCTCCCGCAGGTAAGTGGGACCACTTCGGTTCTAAAATATGGATTAACGGTGAGGAGATTGCGGCTCCCACATGGGACAACACCGGTGTGAGCGTCAGCAGCAAGGAAGTGGAACTGAAGAACGAGAACTTCCCCGGCCGTGCTCCCATCAAGGTTACCCTGAAGCAGGGTTGGAACAAGGTGTTCCTCAAGCTCCCTTACATGAACAAGGGTTATCGTTTGAAGAAGTGGATGTTCACCTGCGTGTTCACTGATGTGGAGGGTGTGAATGCCGTTGAAAACTTGGTGTACTCGCCCAACCAATGCATGGACGAGGCCACCGAGGTGGTAGCTGCCAAAGTGAGCGAAATCAAGCGCGACCGTGGTGCTTACATCGGCACGGCCGTAGGTCTCTGGCCCGAAAGTGCGGCTGCCACGCTTGATGCCAAGGTGAAAGAAATCGAGGCTACCTATGCCGACACCGACATGACTCAGGCGGAGCGTGAAGCACAGGTGGCTGCGCTCGAAACGGCGTGGCAAGCCTTCGCGGCTTCGCTCACCGAAGAGGCGATGAACCGCCCCGTGAGTGGCAATTACTACCGCATGTACACGCCGCTCCGTGCCAATCGCTATGCTACAGGTAATGGTGTTGATGCAGCTATCACAGGTCCTACGGAAGCAACGACCAAGGCTTCCGTCTGGCAGTTTGTGAAGCGCAGCGACAATGCATACGACATCATCAACCTTGCCGATGGTACTTATATCTCACCCGCCAGCAACAACAACGCAGCACTGAAAACTGTGGCAGCACAGCCCGCTGCCGGTTGGAGCATCAAGAAAGCTGAGAACACCGGGAATGTGATTGTTGTAAGCGGTTCAGCCCAATTCAACCAGCAAAAAGATGGTAATCTGCACCTTCTTAACTGGGGAGATGGCACCAACACCACAGACGATGGCTGCGAATATCGTTTCATTGATGTTACCGACCAAATTCCGCCTCAACCCATCGTCAAGTTGGAAGGCTTGGGTAGTCAGACCTATCCCTATGCCGTAGACGCAGCTTTGGCACAGAAAGTGTTTTCCAAGGAGAACATCACCATTGCTTTGGATGTAACTATGCCGGCTTCCATGAGTGGCCGCCAAGCATTGGTGTGTGCGGCCGACCCTACGAAAGGAGTTACCGGTGCCACTAAGACAAACTCTCCCTATGTGGGTTTCGGACTTTACGGCAGTAACCCCGTTTATTTACCCTCTTCATCCGATGGCGACAGATTTACTTACAGAGACTTTGCTTTTACAGGGAGCACCAACTACAAGGTGGTGTATGTGATTGATCGCGCCAACAAGCAGTTTTCCGTCTATGTGGACGGTGCGTTGAAGAGTTCGGCAACCTATCCCGTGAGCGGTTACGAATTGCAGTCGTTCAGCAACTTTCTCGATAATGCCAATGCAAAGCTTTACATCGGTGGTGGTGTGGTGAGCACTAACGCTGCGTATGATAAGTTTGGCGGACAAATTCGTTCGGTGCAGTTCTTCGGCGAAGCACTCAGCACAGAGAAAATTGCCGAGTTGGAGTATCCCGTCAATGCGGAAGACCTCATCCTCAGCGATGCGGTGGCAGCCAACAACGGCATGAACATCCATGGGCTGCAGCGCCACCTTGGCTTGGTGCAGAATGCCGGTACGGGCATCAAGGGTGATGGTCAGTTTGTTTGTAATTACCCTGCCTCTACAGATCAGGAGAGTGGCAATGCTTACGCCAATCTCATTGATGGTAAATATGAGACTTTCTTCCATAGCGGCTATGGTAATACGCTTGGTACCGGTAGCCATTATCTGCAAGTTGACTTGGGCAAGGCTGTGAAGAACTTCCGATTCTACTTCAAGAAGCGCAGTCAGAACAACAATAACCGCCCTACCCAAATCACCATTGAAGGTTCAAACGATAAGACTACTTGGACAGAGGTGAAGGTGATTGGTAGCGGTTTCCCCACGGATGCGGCTGTGCTTGACTATTATTCTGAAACCATCGCGAGTGCTACTGCATATCAGCACTACCGCTTCACGGTGAACACAACGAACAACAGCACTGTGTTCTACACGTTCTCGGAGTTCTACATCCTGCCCGCCGATTACACCAAGGTGAACGAGACCTTTGATGCCGTGCGTGCCTATCGTGCCAATGCCACTTTGGAGACTGCAGCCGAACTGAACAAGGTGTATGCATGGAATAAGGGACTCACAGAAGGATCGCCTGTCGTTGGGGTTGCCTCTTATCTTTATGTAGATACTTATAAGGATAGCAATTTTTTGAATCGCTACCTTTATAACAACAATGGTACGCTCACCCCCACCACAGAATTGCAACGTGGGGCGGCTGCTTTCCTTTGGACGCCTGCCGTGAAAGAAGATGGTAAGTATAATTTCAAGAATAAAGAAGCAAAGTACCTTGCTCACAAGGGACTGAGTGATAATGAACATAACTTTACCGTCGCTGCCACCACGCATCACATGGGTGTAACGCTGCACACACAGGGAAGCAACTATTTTGTGGTGAAGAATGCAGACGGTGCCTTTGACCAGTCTTCCGTAACTTATGATCAGAAGACTACGGCTTATTGTACCGACTTCGTGTTCATCCCTGCTGACCTTTATGACCAAAGTTTTGAACCTGTGGCCATCAAGAGTGCCGAAGAGTTTAAGAATGGTGGTATCTATACTTTCGTAACAAAGCGCGGTTGGATGGGTGCTACGGCAAGCAGCAACAATGTGATTTCTACCGCAAGAACTACGGTGAATCCTGCAGCCTCAGCTGCGAACACCTACTTCCAGTGGACGGTGTATAAGTCGGCCAAAGGCAACTACTACCTTTATAATATAGGTAAGCGTAAGTATATGGGTGTGCAGAGTGGCAATAATGCTTCAGTGCCTTTCGTTGATGCGCCTAACAACAAACTGCTTACCTTTAAGCAGAGCAGTTCTAACGACTATCCCATTATGTTCTCTACCGACAATGCGGGTGTCGTAAACCATAGCCCCGATCATGGTGAAGGTCTTATTACATGGACTGGAGGTTGGAATACTCTTAATGACGAAGGCAGTAATCACCAAGTGATGCTTGTGGGTGAATTGACTACTGCAGAGTTGCAAGCTATTGCAGAGCTTGTTGAAGAATCTGAAGCAGAACAATTGCAATTGCGAGTAAAGGCTGAGGTGGATGGATTGGATATAAACAATCCCAACACGCACTTCGGTATGATAAGAACCACAAGTAAGTTTGGAACCAATACCGTTCAGTTGATGAGAGATGCGGATGTAGTAACAATCGGATACCTTGACACACCCACTAGTGTTATTGAATTCACCCGTGCTTACCGCGGTTTCGAGTTTCAGGGCTTCTTCTTGAATGGCCAAGATTTAGGCAAGAGTGTTACGCTCACTGATGAGCAAAAAGCACTTATCACAGAAGGAAATCCTTTGGTTGCTAAATTTACTCCTACTGCCGATGTAACGCTCTTCTATGACGATGACGAATTTTCTTACCGCATTCCAGCCATCGGCAAGACCTCAACGGGTCGCCTCATTGCCGTGAGCGATTATCGCCACAGCCTTGATGACATCGGACGCTATAACTTTGGAACAGCCAATCCCGGTATTGATCTTGTTATCCGAACAAGTGATGACAATGGTAAAACGTGGAGTGCAAAGCAAACAATTGCTGCCGGTTCTTGTAAGCGTGGCACCGATGATTGTGCATACGGTGATGCTGCGATTGCAGTTGTTGGCCAAAAAGTATTGGTCATGGCAGCTGCCGGCGACGTGATGTTTGGTAACGGCAGCGCTACAGCGCACAACCGTGCTGTGCGTGTGTTCAGTGAAGACAATGGTGTAACATGGACCAAGCAGGACATCTCTGAAACCCTCTTCCTCGGCGACGATGCTACCATCAAGAATGGTTACACATCGTTCTTTGGTAGCGGCCGTTTGGCAGTGGACGAAAACTATAACGGCACAGGCAAGGCGCGTATCTATGGCGCATTATTGCTGAAGAAAGCGTCGGGCACAGGCAACTACGTGATTTACACAGATGACCTCGGTGAAACCTGGAACATCCTTGGCGGCAGTCAAGATCCCATAGCCAATCAGGATGAACCTAAGGTGGAAATACTCCCCAGCGGACAGATTCTGCTCAGCGTACGCCGCGGTGGTGGTCGTCAATTCAACGTATTTACATATACAGACAAAGGCACTAACGCAGGCTCTTGGGATAGCAATGTGAACGGTTGTGGCAATGGCGGTAGCAACACTTGTAACGGAGAACCCTACCTGGTGGATGCTGTAAATGCCAATGGCGATCCCGTAAAATTGCTCCTGCAATCGCAACCTAAGGGCGGTGGTGGACTCTACGACCGCCGCGATGTAACCATTTGGTACAAAGAAATTACGAATGACAATTACACGTCAGCACAGATTGCAGGCAATTGGACACAAGGCATTCAAGTGAGCACCCAGCAGAGTGCCTATAGCGCAATGACTTTGCAAGATGATGGCAAGATTGCCTTCTTCTTTGAGGAAGCACCATGTTATGGCGACGACCAAGCAAAGGGTTATTGTATGGTATATACTCCGCTTACGATTGAAGCGATAACCAATAACAACTACACAACCCCCGAAGCATCAGAAGGAGGGGAGGAGGTAACGAGTGCCGATGCGCTTCCCGGCGACGGAACGCTGCGTTTCTATCGCCTGGCCATTCCTGTAACAAAGAGCGCTTTCGACACCGACCTTGGCGGCAGCTATGACAGAGTGCTTGCGTTCTGGCAGGAGTGTGAGGACTTTGTGAACAAAATGTTCGTACCCCTCGGCTTCTGTTTTGATGTGGTGATGGATGAACGTCTGTCCAATGTCGTGGATTTGCCGGTAAACGCTTACAATGGTCTCCCTGAGATAGGCAACTGCACTTACAACCTTAATAATATTATTGGCGAAGCAAACTACGATGTGGCCATGTGGGTAACGCACCGCGATGACTATGCAGAAAACTCAGGCCTCTCTGCGCTGAAGGGGGCATACAGTAGCAACACCAAAGGAAGCGGCTATGCCAAGACCGACAAATGGGTGGTGGCACACGAACTCGGCCACATGTTTGGCGCCGTTCACACGCTTCAGGGCGAGGGTAGTTTGATGGACAACCTCGGTGAATTCTTCTCATACCCATCTATCAAGGCAATTCGCAATAGTGCGAAGGGCACGGCCTCTTATCGCAACGTGACGGTGGCAAACAATGCGCCCCGCTTTGATGCAGAGCAGATGAAGACAACCTATCGCATCCCCCAAGGTGCGTGCCTCGCGATTGATGTGCAGGCTACTGACATTGAGAAACATCAATTGATGTACACCGCCATCGGTTGCAACAGCAAGAATGTGGACAATGTGCAAGAGGGCGTGAACATGACACTACCCTTTGCTTCATTCGCTCCGCAGCGGAGCAACATCATCAGCTACGCACCTATATACACAGCAGATTTGTTTTATGACGACAACTTCTATCTGAAAGAAGGAACGAACATTCATAAAATGGAGCCCGGTACTTATCCCCTCAGCATCCTCGTTAATGATGTGCCTAACGTGGCTTGGAACTATGCGACGTTGACTGCTGCGCCTTTCTATAGCACTTATGCCATTTGGGAGAGCAATGTGGAGATCGTTTCAGGTGAAGCCTTCACTGCCTCACTTCAACCGGCCGAGACAGAGTACACGGCAGGTGAAGAGGTAACAGTTCAGTGGGGAGTCAATGAAAATTATTTCACAAAGGATAGCCGTTTGCGCATCAGCATGTCAAGCGACTATGGCAAAACTTTCACCTATGTGCTGGCGGAGGATGTGAAAGCTCTGGACGGTAGTTGCACCATTACCTTGCCCAATGTGAATGTGGGTCAGGTTGATGTTGATTTCACCACAGCCGTACGCCGAATGAATGGCGGTGTTATCAAGATTGAGGAAGTGGGCGGAGCGGCATTTACGCTGACCGCTCTTGACCCTAATGACAACAAAAGCTTTATTGTTACAGGCGGTACTGACGAGCCTGAAACCATTATCAGTAGCATCGGAGCTTACGAAATCGGAACTTTCTATGCCAACCGACCTGTTGAAATCCCGGAAGGAGTGAAGGCATACGTGGCCACTACGCTTCCTACCATGGATGGGAAAGATCCGGAAGGGAATGCCATTGGCACCATCACCCTGACGCAACTCGAAGAAGTTATTCCGGCGCAAACCGGTGTTGTGATCAAGGGAAAGGAAAATACCTACACATTCTTCGCAACTAATTCGGGCAGCGTGATTACTGATAATCTGCTGCGTGGCTATGCCGGAACGGAAGCCTATGCCGAGGTGGCACTACCCACAGATGGCTCCACCAACTATGTGCTCACGGTGATGGATGGTGTGGCAGGCTTCTACAGAAAAGTAGCCGGCTTTAAGGTTTACAACAATAAAGCCTATTTGAATGTGCCTACCAATGCCAAGGCGCTTCGGATGCGTTTTGTCGATGCTGACGGCACCACCGAAATTCACGACGTGATGATAGAGCAGAGCGCAGACAATTGCATTTACGATCTGACCGGTCGTCGCGTTCGTTATGCCGGCAAGGGAGTTTACATCGTGAACGGAAAGAAAGTGATGCGCTGAGATTATCGGTTGCATTCCCAATAACAAAATTCCGCTGCTTCGCAAAACTTGCGAGGCAGCGGAATTCTTTTTTTTGCACTGTGGCTGCGTGCTCTCCTAAGTCTTATTCTTCAGTTTTGCTCTTTCCGAAGAAGCGTTGCCACTCTTGCTCAAAATTGGGCGTGAAGAAGCCCGTGCCTAAGCGTTGGCGTATTTCGTCTTCAGAGAAGAAGCGGCCACCATCGAGTTCAGCACTTGGAGACGGTGCTTGCTTGGTGGTGGTTTTGAATACGTGCACCAGTTCGCGTTCCACCGGGCTTTCAAAAACGTAGGTGGCAACGGCTGTCGGCTCGAAAGATGTCAGACCGATTTCCTCGGACGTCTCACGTTGCAGTGCTTCCAGGGTGGTTTCGCCACAATCAATGTGGCCGCCCACAGCCGTATCCCACCGATCGGGCTGTATGCTTTTCCATTTCGGGCGGTGCTGCAGAAAGAGTTCGCCTTGCGGGTTGAACACGTGCAGATGCACCACAGGATGTAGCAGTTTGCTGCCATTGTGGCATTCGTGGCGTGTGGCTTTTCCCGTAATGTTGCCGTTTGCATCGACAAGGGGGAGGAGTTCGTTTTGGTTGTCGTTCATAAAAATATGTGAGCCGGAATGAAAAAGGTGAATGATGAGAATGAAAATCAGGACACACGCTCCGCTTTGTCGGAAGGGTGTGTCCTGATGCTTTGTGCTATTGCCGGAGCATTAAGCCGGGCGTTCGATGTAGGCAATCACATCGCCCTTGTTGACATGTGCTCCCTGCTTGGCGTTGATCTCCACGAGTTTTCCGCCGAGAGCGGCAGGAAGTTCGTGAATTTGGCCGTATGCATTTTCGATGTAGCAGAAGAAGTCGCCTTCCTTGTATTCCTTGCCGATGTAAGGCTCGATGCTCTTCACGCACTCACCGTCGCCGTTGATTTCCCAGAGCACTGTGCCGGCTTCGGGGGCAACGATGGCGTCTGCCTTGGCGTGTTTGAAGGCGGCAGCTTCTTCAAGTGTCATGCCACCGGCATTCTCCTTGTCCTTGGCGGCTTGCAGGTCGGCCAAGAAGCGTTTCTTGGCTGCGCCACTCTTATAGTCGCGATATTGTGTCTCGTGCATGGCAAACTCGAACAATTCTTCGTCGTCTTCGCCGCGCTCCCAACCATTCTCTTCCATTTCCTTGATGAAACGCTCGAGTTCGTCGGGATAGTAGCTCTGAGGATCGGCATCGGTAAATTCGAAGCCTTTTTCCTTCGCCAATTCGATGATTTCGGGAGCTACCTCGCCGGGCAACTTACCGCTCTTACCGAGAATCATACCCCAGATACTGTTGTCCATCATCGAGTAGCGAGGCTTGCCCATCGACTCGGTGAGGAGGTTCATCAGGGCAATGTTTTTCACGTATTGTGAGAACGGAGTTACGAGGGGGGGATAACCCACCTTGGGCCAAACGTAGGCCACTTCATCAAAGAGTTTCACGAGCAGTGCGTCCTCTGAGAGCGGTTCTTCGCCCTTGGCCACACGGTTGTTGTTGATGGCACTCATCACGCCGGTGAGGTCGGCCATCATACTTCCCATCATGCCACCGGGGAGTCCGCAGCCCAAGAGCAGGGAACTCATCAGCTTGTTGCCGGAGTTCATGAAGTACCCCAGGAAGTCGTCGATGAATTCTTGGGTGAGCTTGCGAGCTTCCATGTAGGCCTCCATGTTGATTTCGGGCACGTCGAAGCCGGCGTTCTTCAGCATGGACTGAACGGAGATAATGTCCGGATGAACTTTACCCCACGAGAGCGGCTCGATGGCGGTGTCGATAACGTCGGCACCATTGCGGCATACTTCGAGGATGGTGGCCATCGAAAGACCCGGTCCGCTGTGGCCGTGATACTGGATGATAACTTCGGGATGCTTCTCCTTGATCATCTTTGTGAGTTGGCCGAGCATGGCGGGCTGACCGATACCTGCCATGTCTTTCAAGCAGATTTCGGGTGCACCTGCCTCAATCAGTTGGTCGGCGATGCCGGCATAGTATTCGGCTGTGTGGATGGGCGAGTTGGTGATGCAGAGTGTGGCCTGCGGTGTCATGCCGGCCTCAAGTGCATACTTGATGGAGGGAATGATGTTGCGCACGTCGTTGAGTCCGCAGAAGATGCGGGTGATGTCGGTTCCCTGAGCGTGTTTCACCTTGTACATCAAGCGGCGCACATCTGCCGGAACGGGGAACATGCGCAGGGCGTTGAGACCACGGTCGAGCATGTGGGTCTTGATGCCTACTTCGTTGAAAGGCTTGGTGAAAGCGCGAACGGCCTTGTTGGGGTTTTCGCCATACAGCAGGTTCACTTGCTCAAATGCACCTCCGTTGGTCTCGACGCGACTGAAGCATCCCATTTTTATGATAACGGGGGCAATGCGCTCCAATTGGTCCTTGCGCGGCTGGAACTTGCCGGAGGATTGGAACATGTCGCGATAGACAAGGCTGAATTGAATTTTGCGTTTTGTCATAACGTTGTATGTTTTCTTGATTTGTTTTTAAGTTTTTATGCAAAGCCTGGGCATAGGTTTGCTTCGCAAATATACGGCTTTATTTCAAATGTACAAGCATGGTAGAGCACTCTTCTTGCACACATGTGCAGTGTTTGTGCAAGAATAGGCGTTTTTCGTATGTTTTTATGCATTTGTGAAGGGTGGGAGGGGCATGTTTTTATGCAAAGAAGGGTCGTGCTTTGCTCACTAAGCACTACCTTTGCACACTGTTGGCATCACCGAAGTCTGTGCTTTGAGCCGGGCGTGTTGATGCTCCGTTTTTTGTTCATTAAACAAGGAAAATAAATGTTAGCAATTCTTGTCAATGTTTTGGCTGTGCTGGTGGGGAGTGCCATTGGTGCTTTGGCCAAAAAAGGCATTCGAGAGAAGTATTTCACCGTGCTCAACACCGCCATGGGATTGGCTGCCCTTGTGTTGGGCATCAATGTGGCGATGCAGAACATGCAGAAGAGCGAATACCCCGTGCTGTTCATCATCAGTTTGGCCCTGGGCGGACTTTTCGGAACGCTGCTCCGTCTTGACCAACGCATGGAGCGTGCCACGGCCAAGGTGGCCGGATCGCATCTCTCCGAGGGTATCACCACGGCTGTGCTGCTGTGCTGCGTCGGCACCATGGCCATGATGGGTCCCGTGATGAGTGCGCTTTACGGCGACGACACTTACCTGTACACGTTGGCGATGCTCAACCTCGTAACCATGATTGTGATAGCCTCGTCCTATGGTTTCGGAACTGCCATTACTGCAGTGTTTGTGCTGCTGTGGTTAAGCTTTTTCTATGGTATTGCCAAGGTTTCGCAAAGCTTCATCTCCGAAGAGTTGATTCGTGAGTGTTCCATTGTGGGAGGTGTGCTCATTGCTGCTTCCGGTTTGGGTGTGCTTCACATCAAGGATTGCAAAACCATCAATTTGTTGCCGGCTTTGCTCATGCCCATGCTTTTCTTCTTGGGAATGAGATTGCTGGCGTGATGAATCTGTGCCGCCGTAACGGGTGCGCATGGGCGAAAAACTTACAAGGCGTTTAGAAATTTCTGCAAGCACTGCAGAATTTTCTAAACGCCTTGTAGAATATTGGGACTTGCCTTGTCGATGGTCAGGCAGCGTGAAGCGAAGATTTTCTTCCTTGGCAATGATTATGAAATGCCGTAGACGGCCTTTTCGCCCAACGCTTCTTCGATGCGCAACAATTGGTTGTACTTGGCCAAACGGTCGGTGCGGCTCAACGAGCCGGTCTTAATTTGTCCGCAGCTGGTGGCGACAGCCAAATCGGCAATGAACGTGTCCTCCGTTTCGCCCGAGCGATGCGAGACGATGGCGGCGAAACCGGCCTTGCGGGCCATGGCGATGGCGTCGAGCGTTTCGGAAAGTGTGCCAATCTGGTTGAGCTTTATCAGTATGGCATTGCCGCATTGCTCGTCGATGCCGCGTTGCAGAAATTGCGTGTTCGTAACGAAGAGGTCATCACCCACCAACCGACAGCGATGACCGATGCGCTGCGTCAGCATCTGCCATCCCTTCCAATCGTTCTCGGCCATGCCGTCTTCAATGGAGTCGATGGGATAGTTGCTGACAAGTGTTTCCAGATATTCAACCTGCGCTTCGGCATTGCGTATAAGTCCGCGTTCCTCGCCTTCAAAGATGCGGTAGTCGTACACACCATTGCGGAAATACTCCGACGCTGCGCAGTCCATGGCGATGGTGATGTCGCGACCCGGTTCGTAACCGGCTTTGCGAATGGCCAGAACGATATACTCCAAGGCATCTTCCGTGCTATGCAACGCCGGAGCAAAGCCGCCCTCATCGCCCACAGCTGTGCTGAGTCCTCGTTCGCGCAACACCGATTTCAGCGAATGAAAAGTTTCGGCTCCCCATCGCAAAGCCTCGCGAAATGTGGGAGCACCCACGGGACGAATCATGAATTCCTGAAAGGCCACCGGTGCATCCGAGTGGGAGCCTCCGTTGATGATGTTCATCATCGGGACGGGCAGTACGCAGACTTCATGATGGCCGGCCAAATAACGATAAAGGGGCAAATGCAAAGCCTTGGCTGCCACGCGGGCCACGGCCAACGATACGCCGAGAATGGCATTGGCACCCAACCTTGATTTGGTGGGTGTTCCGTCAAGGGCAATCATGCATGCATCGATTTCGCGCCCCGCCGTGGCTTCCTTGCCGACCAAAGCCGGAGCTATCACCGTGTTGACATTATGCACAGCACGCAACACGCCTTTGCCGCCATAGCGGTGCGCATCACCATCGCGCAATTCCAATGCTTCGTTCTCGCCGGTGCTCGCTCCCGAAGGCACTGAGGCTCGCGCTGCAATGCCCGAGGCCAAACGCACTTCCACTTCAACCGTCGGATTACCGCGCGAATCCAATATCTCTCTTGCTTTGATTTCTTTTATCTTCATAAGTATGTTTCTTTAAGTGGGAGAATGATTTTTCTCACCGAAACAAAGGTACATTGAAAAGCCATGCGTAACCACAAAAAAAGCCTAAAGAAACCCACCGAATGTTAGGGCAGGTTGCTTTAGACCGTATGAATGAATGCGAAAGTTATTGGCAGTTTTTTGAGAAAGTGGTTACGAACTGCCGGATGGGGAGATTAGTTCTTGATTTCCTCAAAGTCGACGTATTCGCCCTCTCCGGCTTCAAATATCTTGCCTTTGTGCGAACGACGGGTGCGACTATTGGGGCGTGAACCCGATGTTGATTGGTGGCGGTGGCTCTCACGTTGACGTGAATGGTTTCCTTGAGCCTGACGGCCGAGAGTCTGAAAAACGCGGACAATGTTACCGACCAAGGCTATCAGGAGAAAAAAAACGCCCAAGACGATGAAAACAAGGCATCCTAAAAGTGAACTCATGTTGTTGCTGTGTTAGAATTATGTCTATGCATTTGCAAACATCATGCCACATTGCGGCGTTTGAAAAGGTTGTTCACCAAAGACACCAAAGCATAGGCCACAATGACCAACCAAAAGCCAGTCCATCCCAACCATAGCAGAATGAGTGCGCTCAGCAGGATGAAACCATAGCGAAGCTTGTTGTCTTTCCAACCATAGTTCTTGAATTTCAGCGCCAGCATGGGGATTTCGGCCAAGAGCCACCAGCACGACAGCAACACACCTCCCATGATCAGCCATTCGGTGTGGGGAGTTTCCAACAGCCATTGGCGAGCATTCAATACCAATGCCGACCAAAATAAAGCATTGGCAGGGGTGGGGAGACCGATAAAGGTGTCGGTTTGACGGGTGTCCAAATTGAATTTTGCCAATCGCACAGCCGAGAATGCGGCAATCAAGAAGGCGGCGTAAGGCAGGAAACTTGCATCACCCGTCTGTTCGCGCAGCAAAGCATAGACAATGGCTGCCGGTGCCAAACCGAAAGTTACGACATCGGCCAATGAATCCAATTCTTTGCCAACAGGAGACGAAACATGCAACAAGCGAGCTGCAAAACCATCGAAGAAATCGAAAACCGCACCGCAAACAATCAATGCAAAGGCTGTGGAATAATCGGCACGAAAGGCAAACATGGCTGCAATGCCTCCGCAAATCAGGTTGCAGCAAGTGATGGTGTTGGGAATGTGTTTCAGCATATTCAGATACAAAAAAAGAAGCTGACACTATGGGTGCAGCTTCGCGATAACGGTTTGATTGCCTGTTGTGGTCTGCCCCACCGAAACCAGCACTTCGGTGCCTAACGGCAGGTATACGTCTACGCGGGATCCGAACTTGATGAATCCCAAATGTTCGTCGATGTAGCATTCGTCGTCAGGGCGTGCATAAGTAACGATGCGCCTTGCCACAGCACCTGCCACCTGTCGGAGCAAAATTTCCTGCCCGGCAGGTGTTTTCATCACCACTGTGGAGCGTTCGTTCTCGATGCTGGCTTTGGGCAACCAGGCTTTATGGAAATTTCCTTTGTGATGGCGCACCAATACAACCTCTCCGTCAACGGGAAACCAGTTGGCGTGGACGTTGGTAACAGACATGAATATCGATACCATCAAGCGGCGGTCGTGGAAATACTCGTTTTCATCCACTTCTTCCACTACAACCACTTTGCCATCGGCTGCAGCCACAACGGTGTTGAGCGTGTCGCCGGTGAAAATGCGGATGGGACAACGGAAGAAGTTTACCAAAATGCCGTAAACCACGGTGCTGATGGCTGCAATGCAGAAGAAAGGCCACAAACTCCACTCGCGAAAAACAAAATAGGAGATGACGTTCAGCAATAACACTACGAAAAATCCCACAATGAGGGTGTTGGTTCCTTCACGGTGTAAACGGGGTTTCTTGATGCGTTTGATGCTTGCCATAATTCTGTTTTTTGTTTTTAAGGCCTCGGCCGGTGCAAAGATAGGCTATTTTTGTGAATGTTACAAATGTGTGCCGACAAATGGGCTCCGAAAGGGCTTTTGTCAGTCCCATTCGGCTGTGAGCGTGCTTTCGAGTTGTTCGGGCGTAAGGTGCATCTTGAGTTGTCCGCCTTGTGCCATCGAGATGTTGCCCGTTTCCTCGGAGACGATGAAAGCCAGACAGTCGGTTTTTTGCGAAATGCCCAAAGCCGCACGGTGCCGCAGACCCAATGATTTCGGTATGTCCACATCATGGCTCACGGGGAGGATGCAACCGGCAGCGCGGATGCGTTTGCGGCTGATGATGAGAGCACCGTCGTGCAGGGGACTGTTTTTGAAGAAGATGTTTTCGAGCAATCGCTGACTGATGTCGGCATTCAGTTCTTCGCCGGAGCGAATATATTCGTTGAGGCCCACGCTGCGTTCGATCACTATGAGGGCACCCACTTTCTGCTTGGCCATGCTGATGCAAGCCATCACGATGGGCATGACGTCCTCGCGCTGCACCGCGGTCTTCTTGCGGCCGGTGAAGAGACGCAACACGGCACCTGCCCGCCGCTTTGTGCCGATGGACGAAAAGAAGTGGCGGATTTCTTCCTGGAAAAGAATGATCAAAGCCAAAGCTCCCAGATCAACCATCTTGTCGAGTATGGTACCCATGAGGCGCATCTCAAAAATCTGAGAGGCCACAAACCAAATCAGGAAAAAGACGATGATGCCCACCAACACGTTGGCGGAACTTGATTCCTTCATGAGCCGGTAGATGTAATAGAGCAGCGCGGCTACGATAACAATGTCTATGATGTCTTTGATGCCTATTTCGAGCATGGGATGTTTGTGCTTTTTTTGTACTGACTATGTTGCTTCTTGGCGTATCTCGTTGTGTTGTTTTAAGCCTCTCGCAGGGCTTTTACCAGACGTACTGCTTCCATGGCCGGTGCTACATCGTGAACGCGCAAGATGTTGACACCTGCCATCAAGGCCATGGTGTGGAGCACGGTGGTGCCGTTCAGGGCTTCGGCCGGTGTGGTGTGCAGCGTCTGCCACACCATTCGTTTGCGCGAAATGCCGACCAATAACGGCAGACCGAATTCACGGAAATCGGGAAGTGCACGCATGAGTGCGAAATTCTGTCGCTGGGTCTTTCCGAGGCCGAAGCCCGGATCCAGAATGATGTCGGCCACTCCCATGTCGCGTAAATGGTTGATGCGTTTGGCCAATGAAATAAATACATGGTTCAACACATCTCCTTCAAGCTGTTCCTGCTTGTCTGAAAAAGGGTTGCCATGCAGGTGAGTGAGGATGTAAGGAACACGAAGGCTTGCCACGGTGCGAAACATGCGAGCATCCAGTTGGCCTCCGGAGATGTCGTTGATGATGTGCACTCCGAATTCTTCTACGCACATGCGTGCCACATCGGCGCGGTAGGTGTCAACCGACAGAACCATGTCGGGGGCTTCGCGGCGCACCACCGTCAGGCCGTCTCGCAATCGTGCCATTTCCTCTTCGGCAGAGATTTCGTGCGAACCCGGACGCGTGGAGCAGGCTCCCACGTCCAAAATGCTCGCTCCCTCTGTTTGCATTTGCAGAGTGCGCTCGGCTATTGCTGCCTCCGTCTGCACGCGGCTGCCGGCGTGGAAGGAGTCGGGCGTGAGGTTCACAATGCCCATCACTTGCGGTTCCGACAAATCAAAGAGTCGTCCCCCCACATTCACCATGTGAGGGCAGAGGGGAGAGAGTGTTGAAGAATTGTGTGTCATGATGGCATAATTTTCTGTCGGCAGGCTATGCCTCGCTGTATCCGTGGACAAAGATAGTGCAAGGCGAGAGCAGGACAAAAGGAAAACTTGTTTTTCTTCTGTCATGCCGAGCCGCCTATCTTGGGCTTTCAGCAAAGTGTGCAGAATATCCTTATCGGTGCTCCGGCTTCCGATAAATTTTGTATAACTTCGCGGCAAATATCAAATACCTTTTCGAAGTAGAAATGAACATACCTGAACTTTATAACATCTTCTGCCAATGCGGCCGGGTAACAACCGACACGCGCAACTGCCCCTCCGGCAGTTTGTTTGTGGCTTTGCGAGGAGCAACATTCAATGGCAATGCCTTTGCCCGGCAAGCCTTGGAGGCCGGTTGTGCTTATGCGGTTATTGATGATGCCGAGGCTGCCGGTTATGATGCTTCGGCAGAGCATGCCGATGGTCGGTTGATTTTGGTTGACGATGCGCTGAAAACGCTGCAGCAACTGGCCGCTCATCATCGTCGGACGTTGAAAACTCCCGTTGTGCAAATCACGGGAACCAATGGCAAGACCACGACCAAGGAGTTGACGGCGGCAGTGCTGTCGGCGCGTTTCAATACGCTCTTCACGCTGGGCAATCTCAATAATCACATCGGCGTTCCCCTGACTCTCTTGCGATTAACCGCCGAACATCAGGTGGCCATCGTCGAGACCGGTGCCAATCATCCGGGTGAGATTGCGGAACTTTCGGCCATTGCCGATGCCGATGCCGGACTCATCACCAACGTGGGACGGGCGCATCTTGAGGGCTTCGGCTCGTTTGAGGGTGTGATTAAAACGAAAGCTGAACTCTACGACTATCTGCGCCGCAAGTCCGGAGGCTTCATTTTTCTGAATGCCGACGATGAAATGCTTGTTCGTGAGGCCGACGGGATGCCTTGCATTCGTTATGGAAAACCCGGAATGGGGTATGAAATCGAGGGCGAGGTGATTGCTTGTGCTCCGTTCCTGCAGCTGCGTTGGCGCAAAGCCGGAGAGGATTGGCAGGAGGTGCAGACGCAACTCATCGGTGCCTATAACATCAACAATGTTTTGGCGGCAGCGGCTGTGGGTACGCACTACGGAGTGCTGGCGGCTGACGTGTCGAAAGCCTTGAGCGGTTATCGTCCCTCAAACCAGCGTTCCGAATTTTCAGACACGGGCAGAAACCATCTGATTATTGATGCCTATAACGCCAACCCCACCAGCATGGCTGCGGCACTTGACAATTTCAGTCTGATGCCCGATGCCGAAAAGATGGTAATTCTCGGGGAAATGCGCGAGTTGGGCGAAGCATCGGATGAGGAGCACCTCCGCATTCTTCAACGCCTGCAGACAATGACGTGCGCCCAGGTTTGGCTGGTGGGCGAATGCTTCAAGAAAGCCCTGAAGCATTCACCGCTCTCAGCGGATGCCCGTGTGCGCGTGTTTGAGGGAGTGGAAGATGTGAAACAGGCTTTGACAGCAACCCCCATCAATCACAAACTCATACTCATCAAGGGCAGCAACGGCACGCGTCTGTTTGTGTTGCCCGAACTGCTATAATAATTTATAATGTGTCCCGAGAGCCGAGCCCTCGTCCCCCGACGAGGGCACTTGTTCTCCGATAATAAGATAGCGAGCACCGGTGGCAGAAATGTCATCGGTGCTCGCTATTTTTATTGGTTTGGCTTTCACTTTTCCCCTCTTAGCTTTTCTTCACGAAAACATCGCGGAATATGTCTTTGGCCTCGGGATGTTCCTCCATGAAAGTGTCGATGTAGCGCATTCGTTTCTGCTCCAGGATTTCGTCCACGGCAATCAAGATGCCCGTTTCCTCTACCTCGCCGAATTCGTGATTGACGGCGGTGCCAAACACACGCATTGTGGGACTCAGTCCCATGTAAGCATTCACCAGCGGAGGGATGTTGAAGCCGAGCCGACGCACTTCCGTGTTCAGTATGCGATAGTCGGCCTTGAAGTCGTCCTCGCAGAAAAGTTTCTCCAGTTCTTTCGGATCAGTGCCGATTTGAAGCGGTGTGTTGGGGCGCACGAGACCGGCTTTGTCGCCGAAGTGTTTGTTCAGGAAAAATAGTATCATGTCTCGCGCCTTGGGATTGAAGCTGGGATACATGGTCATTTTGCCAAAGAAGTAGCGCACGCCGGGAATTACCACGGTGAGCGCACCCAATCCGTCCCAAAGGTTGTCGAGCGCAAAGAGGCCCTTGCTCAGTGCCCGTGTGCTTTGGTATTCCAGCGTAACGAACGAACGCCCCAGCTCAACGGTTTCGCGGATGTAAGAACGGATGAACTCTTCGGAGAAGTGGAACATGTGCCCCGTTGCAAGCTTGGGCTGTCCTTCTGCGTCGAATTCAATTTCGCTGCCGGGCAAGAAGCGATAACCGCCCAAGATTTCCTCGCATTCGGGATTCCACACGATGAGTTGATAATAAGGATGCTCGCACGTGTCAAACTCGTCCAGGTCAAGAGCCTTGCCCGTTCCACCTCCGGCCGCGCGGAAAGCTATTTCGCGCAAGCGACCAATCTCGCGCACCACGTTGGGGGCTTGTTGGTAAGTGAGGATGTAAATTTCGTTGTTGCTCTTATTCGTGGAGCGTAGACGACGTTCGGGTGTGAGCTCGGCTTTCAGCAACTCGCGGTCAACGGGAGCGATGATTTGTTCCATATATTCTCTTATATGTAATATGTGTGGGCTAAGGATATGTCTGGTGTGAAGCTTCGTGGGAGGCTTTTGAGTATTTATAGTTGGTAAACCACCTCACGTACATGGGCTGCCCATTCGGCCGGCGTGCGCGAACCATCGAAAGTTTGCCAAGGAATGGGACGGCCAATCTTTATGGTGAATGTCTTATGGCGGTTTTTGAACATTTCGTCTGCGAGAAACAACATGGCTACGTTGAACTTGAGATGCAGGCGTCCGCAGAGATTAGCCAGAGCGTAGAAGAAATCAGAATTGCGGCCGCCGAACCAGATGGGTATAACATCACGCTCTGTTTCCACGCTTTTGGTAATAAACGTCTTCTGCCAAGTCAGGTCTTGAATTACCCCTCCCTGCTTGCGCGAACAAAGCCCGGCGGGAAACATGATTATGTGATTGTCGCTCTTGAATCCCGCTTCCACCATAGCCGGAAAGTGGCGGCTTTGCGCTCCCGTCTTGTTGATGGGGATGAAGAGCGGGGCCAATCCCTGCAAGTTCATCAACAAATCGTTAACCAGGAATTTGATGCGGCCTTCATACTGATGCCCCAATACAGATCCCAGAGCAATGCCGTCCGGACCGCCCAACGGGTGATTGCTGACAAAGGTGTAGCGACGGCCGTCTGTGGGGTCGGGAAGGTTTTCTGCTCCTTGCACGTCGAACTTAAAGTCGAGATAGTCGATGCAGTCGTCCAGCCAAGGTACGCCCTGTTTATCACCTACGCGATGCAGAAAGTCGTTGATTTCGTCCTGGTGCACAATGCGCTTGAGCCACTGTACGACGAATCCCGGCACGTAACGCGCTTTTGCTCCCGCTTTGTCGCGCAACACCTTTTCGATGTCGATGGTTGAGATTTTATCGTTGTTCATACAAAAGAAAACGAAGAGAGTTAGCGCAAAAGTAGTAAAAACATTTTAACCATTACTCACATATTGAGAAGAAAAGTAAGAAACTATCAGCATCGCAGGGGCAACCGGCCGGTGCAACGTTATGAAATAAACCGGAGGAGCCGCGGATTCAGCCTTAAAGAGTTTGGCTTTTCTTTGCATTTCATTCAGCTCACTTGGCTTTCTCTTGGTTCTTCGGTTGGTGAGAATGCTCATGTTCGGGACTTTCGCACAAGTGCAGAGGCCTTCTCGTTGGTGAAGAAATGCCTTTTCTCTCAATTATCATCACGATGGAATGAATGTTTCATCCGCATGAAACGAACATTCCATCCGCATGAAACGTTTGTTTCATCCGCATGATAATTCATCGAGAGTGCTTGTCGATGGACGTAAGCGTGCTTTTCACCAAGCATTGCAAGCACCAAGGGGTATGGTTGCTTCGGCTCGGCATGACAGAAGAAAAACAAGTTTTCCTTTTGTCCTGCTCTCGCCTTGCGCACTTTGGCTTCGCCCAAGATAGGCTGCGGCTCGGCATGAAAAACAAAAACCGAGGCTTTTGTTTTGTCCTGCTCTCGCCTTGCGCTATCTTTGCCCCTTGTGATGGATAGATTGATTTTAGTTACGACAGAGTTTGCAGCGGTGGCGCATCTGATGATGAGCGTGGTGCTGTTCTATTTTGCCCGACGCAGTGTGAGCTTTCTGGCTCAAGCCTGGGTGATGCTGATATTTTGCTTGATGTATGGGGGCGCAATGTTATATGTCGCAATGGCTCCCATGCCGGCATTGGGAGTGCTGCACCCGGTGTTGTTGGTGTATCTGCTGGTCTGCTCGTTCTTGCAGAGCATTTATCCCTTGGGCTTGTGTATGCCGGGATATCTGCAGTGGGGACGCATGTGGGGTTATGCCTTGCCTGCCATTGTGCTGATTTGTGTCTATGCAGTGGGAGTTGTGCTGGGCAGTAATTTTGCACAGATTTTCAGTGGTGAGGATGTGCGCCGTTATTTCTTGAGTGGGGATGTATTGTTGCGATTGGCGGCTTTGCTACTTTCTGGCTACTACATTATCAATATATTTCGGTTGCCGCATCGCTTGGTACGCAAGATGGAAATACCGGGTTATCTCACTGTTTACGGAACGTTGTTGGGTGTCATCACGATTCTGTTTCTGGTGATAACCATTCGCTTCTCGTTTTCGCTGCTCATCGTTTACATATTTTTGTTCACGGTTGTGAATTTGTTTCTGTCATTTCGCATCATACGTCCGGTGATAGAGCGCATTCAGTGGCCGGACTTTCACTTGGTGGAAACGCGTCCTACGTCTGCCGAGGTGTCAGAATCGGAACGTGAGGACTTCAATGCTGCCAACTTGCGACGCTTCGAAGTGATGGAGTATCTGATGCAGCATGAGAAGCCTTTTGTGGATTGTCTGTTTAATCGCGACAAGCTTTGCCGCCTCTCGGGGTTCAATCGACACTTGGTGCTTCAGAGTTTGCGTTCGCAGGGATATAATGACATTCACGAATACATCAATCGCTATCGGGTGGCAGAGATGAAACGCATGCTGACGGTGGGTGAGATGACGGACTTGAAGCAGTTTGAGCGTGTAGGTTTTCGTGCCCAAAAAACGGCAGAGGTCAATTTTGAACGTTATGAGAATTGTTCTCTGCAAGAATGGTATAATGCACTTCTTGCCATGCGCGAAAAGGCATCGTTGGAAAGCGAAAAGGGGGCATGAAGCGGCTTTGCCCTTTATCGTTGAGGGAAAAAACAAACCATGGAGCATCGGACGGGTGCTCCATGGTTTGTTTTGTTTGTTGGGAAGGCTATTTTTCTCCTTGTCGAGCCGACATTCTGAATTGAGTGGGGGAGGTGCCGAGCTTCGTTTTGATGTATTTCCCGAAGAATGAGAGATTGGGAAAGCCCAACTGCAGAGAAATCTCTTTGATGGTTTTGTCCGTGTTCAGCAGCTGGTGGCGTGCTTCGCGCACCACAAATTCGTCAATCCATTCGGCGGCGGTTTTTCCGGTTACGCTTTTGCACACGGCTGAGAGATATTTGGGTGTAACACATAGGCGTGAGGCATAATCGGTAACGAAACGTTGTTTCACTTCGTCCGTTCCCAGCATCTGCAAAAAGTGCTTCACCAATCGTTCGCCTTGGCTGAACTTTCGGACATGTGCTTCTGTCGAGATTGTTTGTGCATCGAAGCATCCCATCAATTCGAAGAAGCAGGCACGCAGCAAGAGTGTCGCGATTTCTTTCTGGTAGGGATGTTCTTTTTGTGTAATCTTCTCTCGCAGGGTTTGAAAGCACAGGCTGCTCGAATGCAGGCCGTCTTTTCCGAGATGTATTACGGGATTTTCGCTGATGTAGAGATATTTGTCAAACAGGTTGTAGACGTTTCGGAAAGAATTCTCCAACAATTGCTTTGAGACAAATATCATTCCGCCCTCGCAGTCGCCACTTTGCTCCACGTCCGAAATCAGGGTGGAGGGGAGACAGATTAGCAGGTCTGTGCTTTCCAATCGGTGTTCCCGACCATTCAGACTCAGACGCATCCAACCTTTCTGGCAGAAAACCAAGAGCAAGTCTCCCATGCGTATGCTGCGAAAATCTTTTTGTGGGGATAAAAGTGGTACCACACACAAATCGTTGCTTGTGTAATAGGCATGGTCGCTTTGGGCCACCATGTTGAAATTTACGTAAAAAGCTTCGTCAAGTGTTCGTTTCATTGTTGTAGAAATTGATGCGGCAAAAATAGTGATTTGCTCCACTCTTTCATTGAGCAAAAAGCCTCCAACAGTATTCTATTTCCCCTGAAAAACAACTTTTCGAGCCATTAAGGACATACTTACGCTTTTTGAGTGGCCGTTATGTCCTTTTTTGTTCTCAAAAAATGTTACCACAAAACCATATAAGCACAATAAAAAATCCCCACGGCATCCATGAGCCGTAGGAATTGATTAAGTGTAAATAGAGAGAGAGGAGTTATTCCACCTCTTCAAAGTCTTCTTTCCCCACTCCGCAGAGAGGGCATACCCAATCGTCGGCGATGTCTTCAAACGGGGTTCCGGGGGCTATGCCGCCATCGGGGTCTCCTGTGGCCGGGTCGTACACCCAATCACACACTGTGCAGCGATACTTTTTCATGATGTTTGTTTTTGTTTGAGGTTCTTACTTTTTGTTTTTCCCGAATGTGCAGATGCTTCTCGGGTTGGTTGTTTCTTTTGTCAGAAGTAGATGTTGCATTGTGCACCGGCCATTCGCTCGGCCACGCGTTGCCAATCAAAGAGTTGCCATAGTGCTTGCAAATAGTCGGCCCGTCGGTTGCGATGGTCGATGTAGTAAGCATGTTCCCACACATCCACAGTCAGTAGTGGTACATAGCCTTTGGTAATCGGTGTCCCGGCGTTTGGTTCCACGATGATGGTGAGTTGGCATTTGTCATTGGCGACCAACCACACCCATCCCGAACCAAACAGTCCCATGGAAGCATCGAACAATTTTCGGCGGAAGTGTTCCACTGAACCGAAGGAGGCATGCAGCGCTTCGTCCACCACTTCGGGCATCGGCGACGGGAAAGGAGTCAATGTGTCAAAGAAGAAGATGTGGTTCCAGACTTGAGCAGCGTTGTTGAAGAGGCTTCCCGAAGCCTTACACACGATTTCTTCCAATTCCAGATCCTCATACGGTGTTCCTTCAATCAATTTGTTGAGGTTGTCCACATAGGTTCGCAAATGCTGACCATAGTGGAACTTCAGCGTCTCGGCACTCATGTGCGGAGTCAGTGCATCCGTCGCATAGAGCAATGTGGGCATTTCGTGTCTCATTAGTTTTTCGTTTTTGAGTTGTACTTTGCGAATAGGGCGTATCCTTGTCGCGTTCCAAATGTATGCTTTTGGCTTTTTGCACACCTCATTTTCAAGACGCAAAATGCGATTTTTTAAGCTCTTTTCAGTGTTGAGACCCGGATTTAAGGCTTCTTATGTGTATGGCCTGTGTGAGTGCCGGCTGAAAGTGCCGCTTGGGGCATTTTTCCTTGGGATGTTCAGGCATGCACAAAGGTGCCGATGTCTTCGCCCTCAAGCACACGGCGCAGATTGCCCACCTTGTCCATGTTGAAAACGTAGATGGGCAGGTTGTTCTCCTTACACATGGCTGTGGCCGTGATGTCCATGACACGCAAGCCGCGTTGCAACACTTCGTCGTATGTGATGTCGGAGAACTTCACCGCAGTGGGGTCTTTTTCCGGGTCGGCTGTGTAAACGCCGTCCACGCGTGTTCCTTTCATCATCACGTCGGCTTCAATCTCGATGCCGCGCAGGGAAGAGCCGGTGTCGGTGGTGAAATAGGGGTTGCCGGTGCCGCCGCTCATGATGGCCACTTCACCGCGTTCCATGGCTTCGATGGCTTTCCACTTGCTATAGAATTCACCGATGGGCTCCATGCGAATGGCTGTCAACACGCGGCCGGTAACTCCCACTGCTCCCAGGGCACTGCTGAGTGCCAAGCTGTTAATCACTGTGGCACACATGCCCATTTGGTCGCCCTTGACGCGATCAAATCCTTTGCCGGCACCGCTCAGACCTCGGAAGATGTTTCCGCCGCCAATGACGATGCCAATTTGCACGCCCATTTCCAGGGCTTCTTTGATTTGGGCGGCATATTCGTTCAGGCGTTTCACGTCGATGCCGTAGCCTTGTTCGCCCATCAGACTCTCACCCGAGAGTTTCAGAAGTATTCTTTTAAATTTTGCCATAATTGCGGTTTAAATGGTTGATATGTTTTGTTTTTCGTATGCTTGAAGGTGAGGTCGGCCACAGCTTTCTGCTTCTTTCGTGTGTGCTTCAGGGAAACCCGGCTGTGTGCTTGTCTTCGCAAATGTACAATTTTCTTGTTACCCGTCGCAACAAAGCCCATTGCAAAATGCCTCGCAGCCACAAATAGCTCAGAAAGGCGCACCACAGCGCGTCATTACCGAACTTTTCGCCCCAGAGCCACCACACACCGAAGAAAGCGGCGCAAGCTCCAGCCATGGCCAGCAACATCTCGCGGGTGGAGGTGGTGCCGATGAACAGACCGTCGAAAAGGAAAGCAGCGAAACTCACCACCGGAACGCCCACGGCATAAGGCAAAAAGCTGCGGGCAACGGCTCGCACGCTGCTCTCGTCTGTCAGACAACGGATGAAGAAATTACCCCCAAGGGCATAGATGCCGGCAAACAGGATGGCCATCACCGCACCCCACAAGAAGAGTTGGCGCACCAGTTTCCTGAAATTTGCAGCGTCGGCGGCACCGAAATAACGTCCGCCGAGGGCTTCACCGGCATAGGCAAAGCCATCCATGAAATAGGAGAAAAACATGAAAAACTGCATGAGCAGTGCGTTGGCTGCCAAAACGGTTTCGCCCTGTGCGGCTCCGGCAGATGTGAAGTAGGTGGAAACGGCCACCAGACACAAGGTGCGGAAAAAGATGTCGCGGTTGACGTTGAAAAAACGCATCAGAGCCAATCGCGAAAGCACTTCGCGCCATCGGATAAGGGCTCTGCCGTCGGGCCTACCGTGCCATCGTTTGGCAAAAAGTCCCACAGCCATCATCAGTCCCACATATTGCGCCACCAGTGTGCCGAGAGCCACGCCGGCAATGCCCAAGCCGAAATGCATCACCAGCAGCAAACTGCCGGCTATGTTCACCAAATTTTGGGTGATGGAGATGAGCATGGGGCTGCGTGCATCCTGCATTCCTAGAAACCATCCCGAGAAAACGTATAGCCCCAGTATGGCCGGTGCACCCCAGATGAGGATGTCGAAATACTGCCGGGCAAAAACTTCCACCTGTGGCGAGGCATTGAGCCAACGGAAAGCCAAATCAGCAATGGGGGCTTGCAGCATGAGCAAGCCTCCAGCCACCGCGGCTGCCACAAGGAGGGCACGCAGCAATACACGCAACGTCTCGTCGTGCCGCCCTGCGCCAAAGGCTTGCGCCGTAAATCCGCCTGTACCCATACGCAGAAAACCAAACAACCAATAAACCATGCTGAAGAGCATGCCGCCCACGGCGATGGCCCCGATGTAGGCCGCTGCTCCCAAGTGGCCGGCAATGGCGGTGTCGGCCAGCCCCAACAGTGGCACCGTGAGATTGCTCACGATGCTCGGCAGGGCTATGCGGAGAATGTTGCGGTTCATGGGATGGGGATGAGAAAAGAGGGATGGGGTGAAATCAAATCACGTAGCTCACTTCCTTGAATGTGTAGCTGCGCTCGTGCTGCTTGTCATCGCACAGCAGCAATCTGCCTCCGGCATCCACGCCTTGGATGGTGGCGGTGAAAGTGCCTTGGGCATCGGTGAAGAGAGCCGGGATGCCCTTGCGGTAGAGTCTGTGCAAGTATCGTGTTTGCAGGGAAGCAAAGTCGTTTTGGCGCAAAGCCTCGCAGTGGTGCACAAAGTGTTTGACGAATTTTCGGAGCAGGGCGGCGCGGTCTGTTTCCCGTCCGCGGATTTGCAGCAGCGAAACGGGGTTGGGTGCATCGCCCGTGAAAGTTTCTTGGTTCACATTGATGCCGATGCCCACACGTGTAGCGGTGATTTCCGTGCCGCAGAGGTCGTGCTCCAGCAGCATGCCGCACACTTTCCGGTCGCCGCAATAGATGTCGTTGGGCCATTTGATGCTCACCGGGCAGCCTTTCACGCATTCGGCCACGGCATCTGCCACGGCCAGTGCCACGGCTTGAGAAATCCGAAAGGAGTGCTCGGCGTTTAAGTTCTTGGGCCGAAATCGCAGCCCGAAAAGCAGGTTTTTCCGCTCCTCGCTTTCCCACGTCGTGCCGCGTTGCCCACGTCCTGCCTGCTGGTGGTCGGTGGTGAGCAGCACCACTTCACTCGGATGGTCGGCATAAGGCGGTCGTTGCAGGTCGTTCATGAGCGAATCGGTGGTGGGCAGATGTGTGTGCCACCAGCCCGGGGGCATCTCTGTGAAGCGGAAAAGCGTTTTCTTGGGAAGACCGCGCACCACTTCCTCATAGGAATGGTCCACCAGCGAGAGTATGACATCGGCCGGCACGTCGGCATCCAGGCGTACGTCGTTCCAATGCCGCTTGTTCCAATGCCAGGCTCCGCTCACGCCATTGTAGCGGTCGCGCAGAGCGATGGCATGGTCCGGTTGGCATTTCAGCGTTACGCGGTCAGGACGTTCCAGATTGAGATAGGCAAAGATTTTTCCGTTCACGCGGAATAGCAAACCATCCGGCCCGAAAGCTTGGTCCTCGGTGGCACCGGGCTTTTGCAGACAGTAGTCTCTGATTTGTTCGATGTCCATACGTTGGGTCAGTAACTCCGTTTTAATCGTTCGGCACGCACTCCTTGCGGTGTGAAAGCGTTGATGTGATGCTCCACATGGTAGGGTGCTTCGCGTCCCACCACCGTGATGATGTCAAAGCGGTAGGGCATGTCGAGCGCATGCAATGCCATATAGGCCCGGGCGGCTTGCAGCAGATTTTGCTTTTTGTCTGCATCCACAGCATCGGCAGCCGGCATATATGTCTCGTTGCTGCGCGTTTTCACTTCCACGAAAACCATTTCTCCATACCACTCAGCGATGATGTCCACCTCACACCGGCCGCTGCGCCAATTGCGCTCGTGCAGGGTGTAACCGGCGTGCATCAAGTGGCGCGCCGCCTCCTGCTCGCCCTGCTGCCCCAGAATGTTGTGTTGTGCCATGATTGGAAAAATGAAGAAGGTTTTCTTGACGAAGCGAAGATACTTCATGCCGGCCGAAACGCAAAGCAAAACATGCTTTTTCGTTTCTCGAAAAATGGAGTGGCATTGCGGCAAAATCTGCAGTGCTTGCAGATTTTTCTACAAGCACTGCAGAAATTTCTACAAGCACTGCAGATTTTTGTACCTCCAAGGCACGTTTTTCAACCAAAATGTCCGACCAGCGGCCGAGCTTTCACGGAGTGGACGGATGGGGCTTGCAGCCTTCCGGATTTTTGACAGGAAATCCGTCTGCCCTGATACAAATCTGCGAGTTTTTGTTACCTTTGCACGACACAAACGAAAAACACTCAACATCATGCATCTGTTTCAGGAAGAGAACCCGCGGCGCGGCCGCATCGAAGTGATATGCGGCTCCATGTTTTCCGGAAAAACCGAAGAACTGATTCGCCGCCTCAAGCGTGCACGCATAGCACGCCAGAAAGTGGAAATATATAAGCCCGCCATAGATACGCGCTATTCCGATGAGGATGTGGTGTCGCACGACAGCAATTCGGTGGCCTCAACACCGGTGGAGTCGTCGGCCGGCATACTCTTGCTTTCCGAACAAGCCGAGGTGGTGGGCATCGATGAGGCTCAGTTCTTCGACGACGGATTGGTGGAAGTCTGCACCCAACTTGCCAACCGTGGCAAGCGTGTCATCGTGGCCGGACTTGATATGGACTTCAAGGGAATACCTTTCGGCCCCATGCCGGCGCTGTGCTCTGTGGCCGAGAGCGTAACCAAGGTGCATGCCATCTGCGTGCGCTGTGGCGAACTGGCCTACGTGAGTCATCGCAAAGTGGAGGGAGACCGCCGCGTGATGCTGGGCGAACATGCCGAATACGAACCGCTTTGTCGCAACTGCTATAACAAAGCAAAAGCCGAAGCCGCTGAAAAGGCGTAATTGCCTTTGTGAAACATAAAAAACGCCTCCCCATATGTCGACAGAGCATGTGGGGAGGCGTTTTCTTGCACTTGAAATTTGGCTCATTGCACACCGTGTGAGCGCAAAACCTTGACGTATTTTCTGAAAAAGAGGAGTGCGGCCGTAAACAGCCCGGCCGAAAATGCAACATAGATGCCGTAAAGTCCGCTTCCGAGTGGGAAAGACAGAACATAGGCCAAGGGAATGTTGATAAGGATGTAGCTGATGAAGGCCACTTTCATCATCGACATCACGTGCCCGGTGCCGCGCAGCACATTGGCATAGCATATCTGCATGGCATCGCCAAACTGATAGACCACCAACGGGACAATCATGGCAAGAGCCACCGTCAGCACGCGAGCATCAGCGGTGAACACACTTACCAACGGTCGGGCAAAGAGCAGGATGCACACTGATGCAATGGCAGCCAGGGCACACAGAATGTGGCGACTGGCACGCTCGGCATGGCGCACTTGTTGCCAATCGTCCATTCCCACAAAAGCTGCCACGCGGATGCTCGCTCCGGCAGCAAAGCTATAATAAAACAGAAAGCCCAACGTGCCCACCGTAACAAGTATCTGATAGGCCGCAAGCTCCACAGCACCCAGCCAACCCGCCATCACGGCACTGAAAGTGAATGAACCGGTTTCCAAGCCCATTTGTATCGATACGGGGAGCGACACCCGATTGATGTGAAGCATTTCGCTACGATTGAGGCGCGTGCCTGAAAATCCGGCACGGAAACGGGCATAACGCTTGCGCCATAACAGAAATCCTGCCAGCACAGCCACCATCAGCACACGCGAGGCCAAAGTGGCCCAACCTGCTCCCATCAATCCTAATTCGGGAAAAGGACCCACGCCACCGATGAGCAACCAATTGCCAAGCACGTTGAAAGCATTTCCGACCAACAAAGACCACATCCCGACGGAAGTGTCGGTGATGCCGTCGCAGAACTGACGCAGTACATTGAAGAGCAAAACAAACACCATGCCGGCCAACCCCAACAGATAGTAGGGCTTGATGAGCGGAAGCAGTTCGGACGGTTGTCCCATGTGCTCCAAAAAGAAGTATAGCACTCCCATCACGCAGAATATCACAGCGCAAAACAGCAGACCTGCGGCCAAGGCATTCTTGAGCACACTGCCGGCTTCCTCTTCCTTGCCGCAACCATACAGACCGCTTACCAGAGGGGTGAGACCATAGCTGTAACCCATCAGAATGAAGGTTACGAGTGTAAAAAGGTTGTTGACGAAAGCCGCCGCCGCAAGGGCGTCAGTGGAATAGTGCCCTACCATGGCCGTGTCTGCAAAGCCGACAACAATGACGCCGACCTGCCCCACGGCAATGGGCAGACCGAGACGCAGTGTCGCAGCATAATGGGGCAGCAAGGGAGAAGTGAAACGGGGCATGGGAGGTGTAGTGATGATAAAGGGGGAGAAAAAAACGAAAAGGCTTCACACAATATTATATATATAAGGAAGCCTTTTGGAAGATAGAGGGAGAAAAGTCTTAACGTCGTGTGGTAATCCGGAAAGTCTTGGCCGTAACTTTGTTTTTGCCTGTGCCGAAACTCACTTCGAAAGTCGTAGAACCGTCGCGCAGATTGCTCTTGCCCACCACGGCTGTCCGATAGCGCACACCCTGTCCCGAAGCCAGCGAACCCACGATGGCTGTGGGAGAAAGCAACACGCGTTTGTTGTCGCACTCCACCACGGGAGCCACGTTGTAGACAGTGTGATTGCCACGGTTGTGTATTTCCATTTCGAGCCATGCCTGTTCGTTGGCGTCAAGGCATCGATTGTTGTTCTCGTCCATGAAACGCACCTTCGTTACTTCCAAAAACTTCAGAGGCGATGCCGGTGTGGCATAGTGGTGGTTGTCCGGTCGATAGGAGCCGTATTGAACATCGTCGTAGCTTTGCTGATGATTGTGTCCGCGGTTGGGCTCTCTGGGAGCGGTGACGGCTGCTCCGGCAGCTCCTCCGGCCAACATTCCGATGGCTGTTCCGGCATCTGCTCCGCGCGGTCCGCCAATCAGCCCGCCGATGGCCGAACCAAACACACCGCCCAGGGAAGCACCGGCCATGGTGCCGCTCACTTGGCTGTAGGAACAAGACACAAACACTGCGCCCGCTGAAATCAGCAGGGCGCAGTGGGAGATTCGAGAAATGAGTTTGTTATTTTTCATATAGAATGTTTGAAAACGCGGAAGAAGCCCCCGATCATTTAACCGTGATGACCAAGTATTTGCTTACGCTCCAGAATTTCTGAACATCGGTGATGCGAAGTGTGTATTGACCTTGTGCATCTTTGTCGAGCGAGTAGCTGCCTTCGGGATGCGATGTCAGCAATTTGGCACTCTTTGAATAAAGTTTAATCGTCTTCGTAACGCGCACATCGATGCGTGTGAAATAATCGGTGTTGAAGTCGCCCGAGCGCAGAACGTCTCCACGTTTCAGAATGTTCTGTTCGCGCAATTCTTTCTTCGTTCCGAACACATAGTAGGCGGTGTTCAGCTGTTCTTCTTGTGCTGCCATGGTGCGTGCCTTGCCGGCATTGTCGGCGGTGAGGCTGTTCACGTTAGCGTTGAGTGTGGATATTTCTTCCTGCTGTTCGGCGATGCGGATGTCCTTTCGTGCCAGCTCTTCGCGGAGGCTGTTCAGCTCAGCGGTCTTCTTTTCCAACTCTGCGTTGAGGCTGTTCACCGTTTCCTCCAGTGTTTTCTTGAGGCGGCTGTTGGTGGTTGAGGCATTTTTGAGTTGTTGGCGCAAATTGGCGATGAGGTCGCGGTTGAACGCCATGGTGCTTTGGATGAACTGCATGTTCTCCAGGATTTCCTGTTTGTTGGCTGCGCTACCTTCTGCACGCTGCACGTTGACACGGCCTTCAGCTTCGTTGATTTGGCGGAAGCCTGCCTGAATTTCGTTAAGCGTTCCGATGATGTCGTTCAGCTCGTTTTCTTTTTGCGTAATGATTTGCTGCAATGAGTCTTCTGATGTCAGAATGTCGCCAAGGGCAGCTTGTTTTTCGCGTTGGCTGTCGCAAGCGGTGAAGCTCAGCATGAGGATGGCGGCCAGCCATAAGTTTAATTTCTTCATTGTTCGATGTTTTTGTGGTTTTTATCTTTCTTTTTCTTCACGTGGGGGCAACCTTCGAGGATGAGGACAAACTCTCCGCGCGGCTCATGGGCATTGAAGTGTGCCAACACTTCGGAAATGGTGCCGCGGACGCATTCTTCGTGCACCTTTGATATTTCTCTGCAGGCGGCGACCCGGCGTTCTTCTCCGAAGTATTCGGCCATTTGCATCAAGGTTTTGACCACGCGGTGGGGTGATTCGTAGAACACCATGGTGCGTTGTTCTTCCTGAAGTGATTGCAGACGTGTGGCGCGTCCTTTCTTTTGTGGGAGAAAGCCTTCGAAGGTGAAGCGGTCGCAGGGCAGTCCTGAGGCCACCAAGGCCGGAACAAAGGCTGTGGCTCCCGGGAGGCATTGCACCTCGACGCCACGTTCCACACAAGCTCTCACGAGCATGAAACCGGGGTCGGAGATGCCCGGTGTGCCGGCATCCGAAATCAGTGCAATGGTTTCGCCTGCTGCTACGCGGGCTGCCATCATCTCTGCGGTTTGGTGTTCATTGAACTTGTGGTGCGACATCATGCGGGCGCTGATTTCGTAGTGTTTGAGCAGGATGCCCGAAGTGCGGGTGTCCTCAGCCAAAACCACGTCCGCTTCTTTCAAGATGCGGAGTGCTCGGAGCGTGATGTCCTCCATGTTTCCCACCGGTGTGGGTACAATGTATAGAATTCCCATGGGGTCAAAGATACGACTTTATCATGTGTTGACCATCTTCCGGAGGCTGTTTTGGATTTTTTTGAGGAATGGGAACATCTTTTTATATGCTTTCCGGATGCCAAAAGCGGCTTTTTGCTTGGTTGGTTGTGGCTCTTCGTTTTACCTTTGTCGCGTCCGGAAGTGTTCAGAGGCTTGTCGGAGTTCCGAAAAAGGCATTGAGTGCGGCCGGTATACATTTTATATATATGTGAACCCCTTGTTATGTTACGCAAAGAGATTACATTCGATCGCTTCGTGCGCGGTTTGCTTCTTATGGGCGGACTTTTGGCCACTTTCTTCGCACTGAAGTATTTGTCGGGCGTGCTGTTGCCTTTCTGCATCGCACTCATCATGGCTTACATGCTGTTTCCTATGGTTCGTTTCCTGCAATACAAATGCCGGTTGCGCTATCGTGTGCTTTGCATAGTGCTCACACTGCTTTTGGCTGGCGGTGTGCTGACAGGTTTGTTCTATTTGGTGGTGCCGCCCATGGTGCGCGAATGCGGGCACATCAAGGAGGTGGCTTTGCACTACATAGACCAAGGAACGAGCAATGCCTCCATCCCGACGGCTGTGCAGGATTTCATTGACGAAAACGCCGACCAACTGCGTCTGGGCGAACTCCTGCGACAGAAAGATGTGATTGCCGGCATCAAGATGGTGGCTCCCAAGGCGTGGGAACTCTTTTGGGGGACGGCCAATGTGCTGATCAACATAGTGGCATCGCTCATCGGGTTGCTCTATCTGCTGTTCTTGCTCATCGACTATGAGCGTATGAGCACGGCCTGGCTGGCTTTCGTTCCGAAACATCGCCGTCGTTTTGCCGAGACCTTGGCCCGCGACACGGCACATCGCATGAGCGGATATTTTCGTGGGCAGACGCTTGTGGCACTGAGCAACTGTGTGATGTTCTCGGTGGGTTTTCTGCTTATCGACTTCCCGATGCCCATTGGCTTGGGGTGCTTCATCGGTTTGATTAGTTTTATCCCATATGTTCAAGTGGTGGGCATTTTGCCGGCCATTGTCTTGGCACTGCTCAAGGCAGCAGAGACGGGGGCCAACTTCTGGTGGCTGATGGGCGGCGTGCTGCTGGTGTATGTTGTCGTGCAAATCATACAAGATGTCTTCGTGACGCCCAAAGTCATGGGTAAGATTATGGGACTTTCGCCGGCCATCATTCTGCTTTCGCTCTCGGTCTGGGGGTATATGCTCGGCATTCTGGGACTTATCATAGCCCTGCCCGTTACCACGTTGCTCTTCACCTACTACAAGCGATATGTGGTGAAGGACCGCCAGCGCTTGCTCGAACTCCCGGCCCCCATGCCCGAGGAAGCGCAGACGGAGGAATAACTCCGAAGCACTTCTCCAGCCTCCGAACTCCCCTTTCGCAATACATATCCCGGCCTCATGGTTTTTCTTCTGCAGGAAAGCCGTGAGGCCGGAGGCTTTTCATGAAAAAAAGGAGGCTTTCGGCAAAAAGTGGCAGGGCCTGCCACTTTTGTGGCAAGGCGTGCCAAAATAGTGGCAAGGCCTGCCACTATTTCTGCGACGCCGGGCAAAAATCACAGAAAGCCTTGGGCGAAACGAAACAATGAAGCTCTTTTTTCTTACCTTCGCACAGAAAACAATACAAACAACCCGAAAAGATGAAAATAGGAGACAAAGTGCGCTTTCTCAACGAAGTGGGAGGCGGAACCGTGGCGGGATTTCAAGGCAAGGACATCGTGATTGTGCAAGATGCCGATGGATTTGATATCCCCGTGTTGATGAGCGAATGTGTGGTGATTGAGACCAATCATCTCAACATCGAGAAGAAACCGTCTGCCCCCTCGAAACCTGCTCCGACCTATGGACAAACTCCGACAAAGCCGGCAACCCCTTCGGCTTCCGTCGAACCGGACGAGAAACCCATCACCTTCAAACCGCGCCCCGTGGAGCGACGTGGTGGCGATGCCCTGAACGTTTTCATAGCCTTCACGGCCATGGAGGCCGAGGCCGCCGGTGGAGCCGAGTTTGAAGCGTATCTCATCAACGACAGCAACTATGAGATGTGCTTTGCTCTGCATGCACACGAGAATGCGAGTCGCACACTGTTGCATAGCGGTGTGGCCGAACCCAACACCAAACTGTTTTTGCAAGAACTGCAACGCGCAGATTTGGGACAATGGGAGCGTGTGAGCCTGCAAGCCTTTTTCTATAAGGAAAGAGCCTCCTTCCTGCCCAAGCCGGCCCTTGATGTGAACCTGCGTATCGAGGGGGCGAAGTTCTATCGCCCGGGCACTTTTCGCCAATGCGATTTCTTCACCACACCGGCCTTGCTCTTCGATGTGGTTTGCGACGACCGACCCGTGAATACGGCCTTTGCCGACACCGACAGTCTGCGCCGTGCGTTGATGGCCAAGGACGAAGCGCCGACTCCCGTTTCTCGACCTATCAAAGGAACGAAGCAACCTAAGAATGTCATTGTGGAAGTGGACCTCCACGCTGCCGAATTGCTTGACACCACGGTCGGCATGCAGCCACGCGATATCCTGCAGCACCAACTCGATGTGTTTCGCCGCACCATGGACGAGCATAGTCGCGACCTTGGTCGGAAAATCGTGTTCATCCATGGAAAGGGCGATGGGGTTCTGCGCTCGGCTTTGCTCAAAGAATTGCGAACGGCCTACAAGCACTGCACGCATCAGGATGCCTCGTTCCGCGAATATGGCTTCGGAGCAACGATGGTAACCATCGGGCGCAAAAACGGATGACGACATAGGGTAATCTCCCGAAAACATATAACAGCCACGGGGAGCGGTCGGACACATTTGTCCTGCCGCTCCCCGTGGCTGTTGTGTGCATTGGGTGAAATGTTAGAAAGGATAGCCGATAGCAAAGTGCAAGCCCAGTCCGTCCTTGAAGCGCGGAATGTTGTACCATCCCGACTTCTGAGTTTCGTAGGGGGCATGCAGACCGATGCCCACATCGAAGCGGAGCACCAAAAAGTCGAGGTCGTAACGCAAACCGGCTCCTGTGCCAACGGCCAGGTTCTTCAGATTTCCAGCCGAGAGCGTGGCACCGGGGCGTGCCGGGTCGTCGCGCAGCAGCCACACGTTGCCCACATCCACAAACACAGCACCATGAAGGCTGCCAAAGAGGCGTGCACGCAGTTCAACATTGCCCTCCAACCGGAAGTCGCCGGTCTGGTCCATATAAGCATAGCGGCTGTCGTCGGCATGGTAAGTGCCGGGGCCCACACTGCGCACCGTGAAAGCGCGAACGCTGTTGGCTCCACCCACATAGAACTGTTCGGCATAGGGAGCGCGGAGACTGTTTCCGTAACTATAGACTCCGCCCACAAACAAGCGTGTGGCAATGTTCATACGGCGCGACAAGCGAAACGTGTTGCGCAGTTCGGCAGTGGCCTTCACGAACTGTGCAAACGGACTCCCAAAGAGGGTTTTGTCCTGCTCGGACACTTTGCGGCCGGTGGCTGCATAGATGCCCGAAACCAGGTTGCCGGCTTCCTTGACCGAGAGTTGCAACCACACGGGGTTGCGGTGGTGCGCAGCTGAAGCGTAGGTGAAAGTGTAGGCCACGGAGGGAATGAATTGGTCGCGCATGCTGACATAAAGCGCAGGGTTGGCCGACATGATAGAGTCGAACTCGTGCGTGGTGTGCATCAGTTTGTCGAAATCCAGACTCAGCAGTGTGAGTTCGTGTTGCACTGTGGGATGCTTGCTCCACTTGTATCGGGCACTCACTCCCAAACTTACCATGTTGAAAAAACCGGCGCGGTTTTTCCAGTCGGCATCCAGCGCAAAGGTGGTCGAGGCCGGAAAGCGCAAGGCACGCCGGCTGATGAATGGGAACACAATGCGCGGAAATTCAAAGGCGAGTTGCGTGCCCAGTTCGTAGGAGTTGAGCAACGAATTGCCGCCTTCCGAGCCTGCGCCCGTCTGCCATTCGTATGAGCCGAAGATGTCGAACGAAACCTTCTCGCCGCCTCTGAATGCGTTGCGTTTGGCCAGACCGAACGAAACGCCGGGTCCCACTTGCTGGTTGCTCTTCAGCACGGCGTTCACCTCAAAGCTGGCATCGTAGAGGCGGTCCATCACAGCCGAAACGTAGAGGTCGAGCGTGTCGCAGGCAGAAGTGGTGTCGCGCGGCACATAGTTGACATCCAAACGGCTGAACACGCCCAGCGCGTTGAGCTTCTCGATGGTGGTCTTCTGATGTGAAAGTTTGTAAGGTTCTCCCTTGCGGTGCACAATGGCATGTCGCCACATACCCGTGCGGAGGGGAATTTCCTTGCCCGAGAAGTTGTAAGTGTAGTTGCGGCGTGAGATTTCTCCCGTCAGTGCGTCCGTGTCGTTGTTGCGAACGGAGACATAAGTGTGCCCCATGTACCAAGGTTTGTTGGCACGTTCCGGAATTTCTGCCACCGGACGCACTTGCAGCTGCACGTATCCGGAGCGTTGCAGTGTGTCGGCGCGAAACGTGGTGTAGGGCGCAGAATAATAGTAATAGCCGTTTTCGCGCAGCAGTGCCTCGATGCGTGTTTGTTCATCGGAGAGGTTCACCACGCTGAAGGCATCGCCTTTGCGCAGCAGCCGTTTTGGCATTGTGGCACGCAACAAGCTGTCGGTGGCAGGCACAAAGCCGAGATAGGCAATGGAGTCGAGACGATAAAGAGGGCCGGCGTGCACGTCATAGCGCACTTTGGCTTTGCGCGAATTCTTTTTCTGTGTCAGCACCTCATAGTTCACCTTTCCTCTGAAGTATCCGTAGTTGTGCAGTGTGTTGGTGGCCACTTTGGCACGCATCTCCGGCGACACCGTACTGATGAGCACGGGAGCGGTGGCGAAGTGCTTGAAAATCCATTTGCCCATTTTCGATTGACTGTTCACAAGGCCGTTGTGCAGCCACAGGCCGACCTGTATCGGCGAATAGAGCGAAGACGACCCGAATATGGCGTTGTTGGGCGGATAAGCCAGAACGGCTTCCACTTCTGCCTGTGCCGTGGCAAAGGCTGCGGCATCGGCTTCTTGCTTCTGCTTCAGTGCCCGACGTTCTTCCTTTGTCAGACTGTCGGGATGGTGCATCGACAATCGGGCGGCGGCGTCAGAGGCCCGTCCTTCCAACACGTCGTTCACGGCAAGCACTGCATCGTTGATGGAAGTGATGATGCCCACCGAGTCGCGCCCACTCTTTTTCTTTGTGGGCTTGTCTGTGAAGTTGATGTCTTCGATGCCGACATACAGTTGCTCTCCTTCCGGCAGGTTGCTGGTGGCCGAACATCCGGTCAGCCCGATGGCCATGGCGAAAAGCATTGCGGCCGGCAGGAAGAGCTGCTTTAATATATGTGTGTTCATTCGATACATTTCTATTGTGCTTTGTCCTTTTTCTGTCGGAAGATAAAGAGTTCTCCCAGTCGGTTGGTCTTCTTTCGGAGCACAAGACCGGCTCCTGTCTTCGTGAGTTGTCCTTCAAGCGGATCCTGTGTGTCGCGGTCGTAGAACACTCTGACATATCGTGTGCTGCTCTTGTCGAGTCTGTATTCCACCGAAACATTGTCGATGATGCTTGCCGCACTGTTTTCGGCATCGGCTCCGGTGCTCACCTTGCCGCCCACGATGACGGAGATGCGGTTGTTCCAAAAACGCTTGGCGAATTGGAACGAATAGTCCGTGGTGCCGGTGCCGACCGACGAAGTTCCGCTTTCCACACCCAGGTTGATGTCGATGGTGCGCAGCGCACTGCCGGCGATGTTCTGTATTTCGCTTTGCAAGAAAGCATTGAGCGCATTGTTGGCCTTGAAACCGCCCGACATCATGTTCTCATCCGTGAGATACATACCGGTGGCGAGCATCGTAACAGCGGCCTTGCTGCGTTGTTCGGCCGACATGGCAGCAATTTGGTTCTGTATGCTGAGATCTTCGGGTGCTTCGATGAGAAATTCAAGTCCCATCTCGTCGAGCGGCTTTGTGATGGCCACGCCCACGTCAAAGGCCACGGAACGCTGTCGGTCGTTTTCCGTAACCACAGCCTTGACGCGCTCTTTTGCCGTGATGTTGAGCGTGGGGTTCATCGGCTCTCCGGTAAATTCAACATAACTGCCGGGCTCCAACTTAAAGGTCTTGAGCGGTATGATCGGCAGGGCGTATTTCATTTCTCCCGAGTGGGTGGTGAAGCGTCCGGTGAGGCGCATTTCTCCTTGTTGTGTCATGCGCAGGGTCAGGTCGCCGCCGCCTTCGATGTCGACGTAGCTTTCGCCGTCGGCACTCAGGTCGCAGTGGAATTGGGCGGCATCGCTCACAGACACACCGAGGGTCATGTCCAGTGTGCTTGTCGGGGCGGCAGCTTCCTCCACGATGGTGCTGTCCTCAAAGCTGACAAACTGCACCAAGTCGTTCAGTCTTTCGTCAACGGAGAGCGGAGAATCCTTGAGGATGTATGTCATGTCTGTGCGGTCGAGCACATCTAGTTTGCCGCGTACAAACATATTGTTAAGCGTTCCGGTGAGCGTTCCGTCAAAGTCGGCATACACCTTACCGAATATCAGCGATTGTGCCTTGCGGCGGGTGTTGATCAACTCGTAGTTGCGAGCTTTCATTTGCATGTCCAGTGCGATGGCACCGAAGTCGGACATGTCCAGCGTGCCGTTGAGCACCAGCGGTTCCTTGCCGGTGGAATAGAGACCGAAGTCCTGGAATTTCATGCGGCTTCCGCTGATGGGCACGGGGCGTTCGTCCAAGCGGAAGTCAAATCCGTAGGCGTCCGAATAGATGTGAGCGGTGTCAAAGTCGAGCTGTCCGTTCATGATGGGGCGGTCAAGCGTGCCACGCACTTCCATTTCGCCGGCGGCAAATCCTTTCAGCGCAATCTCCGTGCCACTCATGAAACTGTTGAGCATGGGCAGGGGGAAACTGTGCAGGCGTGCCGTTCCCTCAAAGGCCTCGCTGCCATCGGTGAAGTAAGTTCCCTCGCATTCAAGCACCTCTTGACCTTCGTAAGACACATAGGCGTTGGCGTGGTGTTCGGTGTCGCTCATCGGGAGATAGATGGCCTCCACCCCGACATTGCCGAGTTGTGTTCCGTCATAGGCGAAGTTGTCTGCCTGTATCGTGGCCATGGCCGAGAGCACGTCGTCTTTGTCTGTGAGGTGGAAGTCGCCGCTCAGGCTTCCCGACATGGGTGGCAGATAAGGCAGCACCGTTGACAGCTCTCCCAGGTTCACGCGGTTGATGCTGAGGGTGATGTCGTTGGCCGAGTCGGCAGGTTCGCCATACACCTTGAGACCCGTTCCGTCATCGGCCAGCAGGTCCACATTGGCACGGATGAGTTTTTCTTGATTGATAAAGATATAATTGTCCTTGTTGACGGTAAATCCGCGATAGGCTATGATGGGGTGTTCGGGGTAGAGGCTGATGTTGAGACCGCCATTCTGGATTTCGCCGCGCACACCGAGTTGCACGCCCACCTCTCCGGCTGCATCTCGGAAGGTCAGTTCGGCTCCGGCACCGGCTTGCAGCAGATAGGCATCAATGCCGGCATCAAACTTGTGTGGATTTCGTTTGGTGTAGTTGTGTACCCGCCCTTTCATCTTCACACCGGCAGTGTCCTGCAAGAGGTTCAGACCGATGGAGTCGAGTTGCAGACTTCCGGTGTTCAAGGCTCTCATTCTCAGATGGCCGTCGATGCCCGTGGCAGCGGCTGTGTGCAAACGGACGTCAGCTTGGTCGAAAGTGATACCCTTGTAGCGCAAGATGTTGGCCAAAGGATTGTCGCCGGCAGAGGTCATTCTGAAACGCAGGTCGGGCAGTTCGGCTTTCAGCGCGTTTTGATCAATGCTGTAGGAGGCCCATTGTTTTTCGAGCAGTGCCATGAATTGAGTGGCATGTTGGGTCAGCGAAGTGATGCTCTCGTCGGCACTCATCTGCAAGTTCAAGTCGCCGGCTGCGATGTCGGCAGAAAGGTGTTGAGGCGCAACGCCGAAAGCGAAGAACACGTCTTTGGCCGGTATGCTCTTGCGCGGTGTGAGGAAGCGCACATTGGCGATGCTTCCTCGGGCACCGTATGTGGTGAAATGCTTGTCGGCTGAAGCTGTGATGTCGATGTCGGCACCCAAGGTGAGCGAATCTGTTATGCCGGTGAGCGGTTGCAAAGCCAGCATCGGCAGCGACGCTTTCAGTACTGCCGTGAGCGAGTCACCCAACTGTGCTTCCAATGTTCCTTCGCCTTGCACCAGTGTGTTGTCAGCACTGAAGATGGCGCGGGCTTGTTGTCCGTTCATCAGGGCTTTGAGGTCCAATCCTCCCAAGTCATATCCTGCCAGTCCGAAAGCCTCCACCGAAGCCTCGGCTTGCAGACGGGCGCGGCCGTTCAGGAAGTCGAAGCCCTGGCCCCGGGCATTGAGTTTTCCGGAGAAGTTTCCCATGTCGGCCGACGGCAGAAAAGCTCCCAGCGGAAAAGCTCTGGAGGTGGCAGATAGCTTGTAGGCCTCGTTCTGCGGCTTCAATTCACCTCGGAGGCTCATGCTGCCTTTCCCGCAGACTGCCTGCATGTCGGTCTGATAGCTTTGAGGAGAAAAGGCAAGGTTGCCCTCGGCTTTCATCTTGGGCAAACCAATGGTTGAACGCACATCGGCAGGCAGCAGAGCGCGGACAAAGGAGAGGTCGCCCGTGGCCAACGAAAAACGCAGGCTGCCCCGGCGGTAGTCCTGCAGGGCTTCAGCCACATAGCCTTTGGCCGAGAAGTCGATGATGCCGGGCAAAGAGCAGCGCACGCGGTCCATCACCAAGTGGTCTATGTTGCCGTGAATGTCGGCGTCGAGTGTGAGCGGTTGGTGGGGATAAACGGCTGCATACTGTGGTTCGACAAATCCCGAGGCCAAGGTGAGCACATCTTCATGTCCCACTTTGCCTTTCAATTGCAGCCGCAGGTCGCCTCCCTTTCCCTCGGACATGGCTTTCCACGGCAGGTGCACAGACGCGTCGAGCGTTGAATGTTCGGTGCGCAGCAGGAAGGAGGGCAGACTGAGCAACGTGGAATCCATGTAGACGCTGCCCGCAATGCGGTGAACCGCCAAGCCGCACCGCTCGCGGAAACTGATGCCACGGATGCCCATCCGCAATACACCTTTCGCATCATAAGAAAAAGTGTCAACAAGTGCAGTGAGGTCAGACAGGGTGATGTGGTTCATGTCAAAGTGTTGGGCGTTTCCCCATCCTTTGACCGAAGGGGTCTGAATGCCTTTGGGCAAATCGATTGCGGACAGTATTGTCTGAGGCTTGCCGGCCACGTAATCGATAAATCCGTCCTTGATGCTCAGGCTTCGCAGGGCATAATGCGGTGCACCCAAGTCAAAACGTCCGTCGCGCAGAGCGGCTTTGCCCAATGTGGCGGCCACGTGCAGGCTGTCGCCGGGCAACGATAGGCGCACCGTGGAGCGGCGTATGTCGACCTTGGGCACATCAATCACCCAGGCCAATGGAGTTTCGGCTGTTGTGTCGGGAGCTGCAGTGTCGCTCAGGGCAATGTGCAAGTCGGCGTCGGCCAAGGTGGCGTGGTCCAGCAGCACGCGGCCCTTGTTCCACTCCACACCGTGCGACGCAGCGGAGAGTTCGCCCACGCGCCCCCGGATGTGTAGGTCGGGGAGATAACTTTTGGTGTTCACTTGGGCATCATATAGTCCTACTCCCTCAATGTCGGCACGCCCCTCAAAGAGTGGCCAAAAGGCCACGTCGAGTCGCAAACTGCGTGCCGCCACCAGTGTGTCGCGGCCGTCGAGTGCCTGCACGCCATGCACGGCAAGGTCTAACGGGAAAGCCAAGCGCACGCGCTCAATGCTGATGCTCAGTCCGGTCTCTTGGGAAAGTCGTTCGGTGGTTTTCTGCACAAGAAAGTTCTGAACGGCAGGGATATATAAAGCCATGGCCAACAGCAGAAACAGCACGATGGGAGTTGCCACCGCTATGCCAAGCCACTTGAACACATGCTTCATTATTTTCGTTTTGTTCATAAAAGACGCGCCTTGTTGTCGTGAAGTTGGGAACTGAGGATCATGAATCCCCGGTGCCGAATGCAAAATACGGCTCGGAGTGTGCCGTTGTTGCGTTGTAATTGGGCAAAATTAGTGGTTGATACACAATTCTCAAAGCAAATAAACGTTTTTTGGCCGTTGCTGAAAGAATTTAAGGCACGCCGATGTGAGGCGCATGGAGATACACAGATTTTTGCAACATGCGGACGGCAAAAATCTGCAAGCACTGCAGAATTTTCTACAAGCACTGCAGAAAAATCTAAACGCCTTGCAGAAAATCCCCCTCTCGGCTTGTCCATGAACGGCCCTCATTGCGCAATCATTCCGCATGGCAACTATGAAATCTGTGTAATCTGTTGATTGTTTTTGTCAACGAGATTACACAGATTAAACTGTTTGGGTTTTCATACCCCTCACCGCTTCGCGGAGCTCCCCTACCTTATGGGAGCAGTGCCATGCGGTATGTTTCTTATCCGGATGGCAACTGTGAAATCTGTGTAATCTGTTGATTTTTTTTGTCAACGAGATTGCACTGATTAAACTGTTTTGGTTTTCATACCCCTCACCGCTCCGCTGAGCTCCCCTACCTTATGGGAGCAGTGCCATGCGGTATGTTTCCTATCCGGGTAGCAACTATGAAATCTGTGTAATCTGTTGATTGTTTTTGTCAACGAGATTACACTGATTAAACTGTTTGGGTTTTCATACTCTCACCGCTCCGCTGAGTTCCCCTATATGGAAGCAGTCGCCAAGCGGCTTGTTCGTGAACTGCTGATGATGGAAACTTATTTTTTCAAAGAGAAGATAAACTCCAACCCACCGCCGGCACGATTTCGTACGGAGATGTTGCCCGAATGGAACAGCACAGCGTTGCGCACAATGCTCAGTCCGAGACCGGTGCCGCCGTTTTCGCGTGTTCGGCCTTCGCTGACGCGATAGAAGCGCTCGAAGAGGCGCGGCAGATGCTGTGCCTCTACACCTTGTCCGGTGTCATAGAAGCGGAAGTGGCAGAAGTCTTCGTCCTCACTGTAGCATTCGGCATGCATCGCAGTGCCTTTTCCGGAATAGCGCAAGCTGTTCTCCATCAGATTGCGGAAGATGGCGTGCATCAGCGAGTAGTTGCCATTCAGACGGAGGGTGTCGGGAATGTTGTAGGTGAAGCGCATGTTTCGTTCTTCGATGGCTTGGCGCAGTTCCTCAGCCGTGTCGGCCACGATTTGTGCCGGATAGAGCCATTCGCGCGGCATGGCGTCTGGTGCCTCTTCGGTTTTCGAAATCAGTGCCACGTCGCGAATGAGGTCGGAAAGCCGGATGGACTGCCGAAGTGCTTTCTCCACAAAGTCCTGCTTCTGTTGCTCGCTGAGGCCGGGGCATTGCAGGATGGTTTCCAAATAGCCACGGATGCTGCTCACAGGGGTGCGCAGTTCGTGAGTGATGTTGTTGCTCATCTGCTGTTTGAGCAGACGGTTTTTCTCAGCTTTTGTGATGTCCGACAGTGTCAACTCGATGCTCTTGTCGCTGAAGATGAGCACTTGCACGGCAAAGTGCAGACTGCCGGCTTCAAGAGTGTAACGGAAGTTGGGGATGTCGCTCACGCCGAGTGCCTGTTTCTCGTCATCGGCCGTAGGGGTGCAATGAGCTTGCACGAAGCGGAGTGCCGGCGCAAAGGCCTGATGTTGCCAAAGACTTTCGAGCAGTGGGGTGGGGCTGTCGAGAATGGTATTGACATATTGCACAAAGCGCGGATTGGCATATAGCTTGCGCAGTGCGGTGGGAGCATCATTATTCATGCTGCTCTGAAAAATAGCGATACCCTCCTCGAAATAGCGGAAATGGCGTATCAGTCGTTCGCGTTCCGTGCCGATGCGTCGGTTGCTCTCTTCCAATTGCTGATACTTCTCAGTGATGGCACGGCTAACGTCGCCCAATTCGGTGTGAGGAAAACGTATGTGCTCATAGTCGATGAGACCGCGTTCGGCAGAGTCGATGAAGTGGCGAAGCGTAGTGATGGATTTTCCCAAATGGTCGGTGAGATAGATGAGCAGAATCAGTGCCACGGGGAAAAGCATCAAGACAAACCACAGAAAGATGTTGTCGGCTTTGAGCAGGTTCTGCACGGTGGCATCATAGGGCAGTGCCACACGCACAATGGTGTCGCCATAGCTCTTGGCGAAGTAGAAGTATTCGGTGTGCGTGGTCTGCGAACGGCGAATGTCGCTGCCTTCACCGTATGTCATGGCAAGTCTCACCTCGGGGCGGTTCACATGGTTATCCATGTCGTCGGGTTGCTTCCCGCTGGTCTCGACCACCACCACACCTTTGTGTGTGATGACGGTGCTGCGCAGTTCGGGGGGCAGGAGCGCTGTGAGGTGAACGGACTCGGAACTGTCGTTGGGCTGTGGGTGCTTGACGGTGGTTTCCACAATGTCGGCATAACTCCGCAGGCGTGTTTCGAGCAACCGACGGCTGTGTTGCCGCTCATGGTTCTGTTGGAAGAGCACCAGCAGCAGCGTGAAAGCGGCAAAGAGTAGCATGAAGAAAGTGAGAAGTTTGGCTCTGTAAGATATGCGCATAGTATGGATTTTTGTAGGTGGGTTCGGTTTGTTAAAGTTTGGCAGGCCATGCGGCTTGTCCGTGAACTGCCCACATGGTGCAATTACTCCCGGATGGCAGCTTCGCCCCTAGAATAGGGGAGATGCCCTTTGGGCAGAGGGGTAGAAAATTCCCATATCTATTAACTCATACCCCTCACCGCTCCGCGGAGCTCCCCTACCTTATGGGAGCAGCGCCATGCGGCTTGTCCGTGAACCGGCTTTCATTGTGCAATCATTCCGGACGGAACTTCTCCCCTGGAGCAGGATTTCCGTCCCCCGATAACGGGGGAACCGAAGGGGGTGATGCCCTTCGGGCAGAGGGGTAGAAAAGTCTTATAACTATTAGCTCATACCCCTCACCGCTGTGCGGAGCTCCCCTATCTTATGGGAGCAGTGCCATGCGGCTTGTCCGTGAGCCGCCCACATGGTGCAATCATTCCCGGACGGAACTTCTCCCCTGGAGCAGGGGAGATGCCCTTTGGGCAGAGGGGTAGAAAATGCCCATATCTATTAGCTCGTACCCCTCACCGCTCCGCGGAGCTCCCCTACCTTAGGGGAGCAGTGCCGTGCGGCTTGTCCGTGAACTGCCCACATAGTGCAATTACTCCCGGATGGCAACTTCGCCCCTCCGGGTATATACTCCTCCCTGACGACTATTCAAAACAATAGCCGTAGCCCTGACGGCTGGTGAGGCGTTCGCCGCACGCACCAAGTTTCTGGCGAATGCGTGCAATGTGAACGTCAACTGTGCGCTCCAGCACATAGCTTTCGCCATGCCACACCTCGGCAAGAATTTCCTCACGCGAGAATACACGGCCGATGTTCCGTGCCAACATGCTCAAAATGCCGAATTCCTTGGGCGAAAGGCGGATGTCTTCACCATTGATGCTTACCACTTTGCGCACGAAGTCAATCTTTATGTCTTCAAGGCTGAGGCTCTCCGGTTGACTTGTGGTGGTTTGTGTGCGTCGCAGTATGGCTGCGACACGTGCCAACACTTCTTGAATCGAAAAGGGTTTGGCAATATAATCATCGCCGCCAGAGGAAAATCCGGTCAATAAATCGTTCTCTGTGTCTTTGGCGGTGATGAAGATGATGGGAATGTTGTTTTTCAATTCCTTTCGGATTTTCTCAGCCAGCCGAAAGCCCGACATACCTCCCAACATCACATCGAGCAACAGCAGGGAATGTTCGGGCGAGAACAGGCGCAAGGCTTCTTCGGCCGATGCTGCAGTGTCCACGGCGTAGCCGGCACTTTCGAGGTTGCAACGCAGAATTTCGCGAAGGTCCGGCTCATCATCTACGATGAGGATACGTTTTTGAGTCATAGTTTCTGTATTTGAGTCAACATAAAAGTATGTTTTCTGCTTTGTCGCTGCAATATTACGCAAAAATAATGCGGCCTCCTTTGTGCGTGCTGTTAATTTTCTGTTAAGATGCAAGACTGCAGAACAAGGATAAAGGCTTCCGGGTATTTGTAACAGAAACTTAACAAGAAATTCACGAAGCATGACGCAAGGCTTGGGTATCTTTGCCAAGGATTACGAACAGACGAAGCCGACAAGGATGGTATTGTCGTCGTGCCTGACGAAGTACGTCGCATGCATACATTATATAATATATATTACTAACAAACGACAAATGTACTTATGGAAATGATGTACCTGGGAATGGTGATATTCCTATTTGCACTTGCAGCATTCGACCTTTGGGTTGGTGTGAGCAACGACGCGGTCAACTTTCTAAACTCGGCCATCGGTTCAAAAGCGGCCAAGTTTCGCACCATCATCATAGTGGCTACCATAGGCGTTTTCTGTGGCGCAGTGATGAGTGATGGCATGATGGACATCGCGCGGCACGGCATATTCCGGCCGGAGCAGTTCTATTTTGGTGAAATCATGCTAATCCTTTTGGCCGTGATGGTTACGGATGTGGTGTTGCTTGATGTGTTCAACACGTTGGGCATGCCCACTTCCACCACCGTGTCAATGGTGTTTGAGTTGCTGGGTGCTACGTTTGCCTTTGCCATGCTGAAGATGATCAGTGCGGGTTCGCATTCGGTGGGCGACTATATGAACACCGACAAGGCATTGGAGATTGTGATTTCCATCTTCCTGTCTGTGGCCATCGCCTTTGTGTTTGGTGCCATTGTGCAGTGGATTTCGCGACTCATCTTCACATTCAACTATCGCAAGGGCTTGCGTTGGAAGATTGGTATCTTCGGTGGTTTGGCCATCACGGCGATTGTCTATTTCATGCTCTTCAAGGGCTTGAAACACATCTCGTTCATGACGCCCGATGTGAAAGCGTTTATCGATGCTAACATAGGATGGGTGCTGCTCGCATGCTTTGTGCTCTTCACACTGCTGATGCAGCTGCTCCATGCGCTGCGTGTGAGTGTGCTTCGCGTAGTGGTGTTGGTCGGAACCTTTGCATTGGCCACAGCCTTTGCAGGTAACGACTTGGTGAACTTCATCGGTGTGCCCTTGGCTGGCTTCTCTGCTTTTCAGGACTTTGCAGCCAATGGTGGCGGTGCCGATTTCGCTTTCACCATGAACTCGCTCAATGGCCCTGCCTCCACGCCTATTTATTTCCTCATCGCAGCCGGTGTCATTATGGTGGTATCGCTCGCAACTTCCAAGAAAGCCCACAACGTGGTGAAGACATCTGTGAGCTTGGCCAGCAAGGATGAGGGAGATGAGATGTTTGGCTCGTCGCGCATGGCTCGCAGCTTGGTGCGCTTTGGCAACAACGTGGGACAGGCTGTAGCGGCTCATGTGCCCGAGCGTCTGAGTCGCTTCATCGATCACCGTTTTGCTCCGGCTGTCGAACCGCAGGACGATGGTGTGGCTTACGACTTGGTGCGTGCAGCCGTGAACCTGGTGATTGCAGCCTTGCTCATAGCCCTTGGCACTTCGCTGAAACTGCCTCTCTCCACCACTTACGTAACCTTTATGGTGGCCATGGGCTCTTCATTGGCCGACCGCGCTTGGAGCCGTGAGAGTGCCGTGTTCCGCATCACAGGTGTGCTGACAGTGATAGGCGGATGGTTTATCACTGCCGGTGTGGCTTTCACAGCCAGCTTCTTCGTGGCTTTGGCCATGTATTACGGCGGCATCTTTGCGGTGGTAGCCATTGTGGCATTGGGCATATATGCACTTTATCACAGCCAACAACGCTATGCCAAAAAGCAAGCAGAAGAAAAGAAAGGCGATGTGCTCTTCATGGAAATGCTGGCGTGCAAGGATGCCAAGGAAATCACACCCATGTTGTGCCGACACCTGAATGTGAGCACTGCAGAGAATGTGGAACTCTATGCTCGCTCTTTGTCGGACGCCACGGACGGCTTGTTTGATGAGAGTTTGCGCACTTTGCGTCGCACCTCGCGCACACTGTCAAGTCATAAGCGTGAACTCAAAAATCTGCGTCGTCGCGAAACCATCTGCTTGCGCCGTGCCGACCCCGTAACGGCTGTGCGCTTGAGCACCAACTTCCACTTGTTGCACAACTCTTTGCGACAAATGCTCTACTGCCTGCTGCGTATCAGTGAACCGGCGCGAGAACATGTGGATAACAACTTTACGCCCATTGATGCAAAATATGCAGAACGATTCCGCACCGTGCGCGAACGCCTCTTGTTGGTGATGAGCGAAACGGCAGTCCGTCTGCGTGAAGGCAACCTCAGTGAGAACGAGACACTGCGTGTGGAATGTACCAACATCCGCAAGGAACTCTCAGTGCTTCGCAAGGAGGTATTGGTGCAGGCTCAGACCTCCGAGACCAACCTCACGCCGGCCACACTCTTCTTGCATGTTGTGCAGGAAACAGAGCAACTTTGCATTGAGGTGCGCCACATCTTGAAGTCCACTTATCGCTTTACGGAACTCTCGTAAGAGTCTGCCGAACAATCCCCCAAAGATGCGGGATATCTTTGCAAGAGATAGTGCTTATCGATGCCAACGATAAGCACTATCTTCATTAATGATATAGGGTATCTCCGAAACAAGGGATTTTTATGCATGAGGGGCTAGTGCACAGCGGTGAGGGGTACGACCCCAAAACCGTTTCATCCGTGCATTCAGTTGATAACCCCAGCCATTCGATAAATTCGAATAATTCGTGTTCCCAAAAATCTTGAGCCAACAGCATAATCTTTTATTTTGAGGAACACAAATCTCACGAATTCCACGAACCTGAACAGACAAAGTCTGTACTTCATTCGTGCTCATCCGTAAAGATTATAATCTAATGTCATGTTGTAGTAAAGCAAATTCGTAATATTCGTTCAAATTCGTGTTCCTAAAAATCCTGCCTCCGACTTAATCTTTTATTTTGAGGAACACAAATTTCACGAATTCCACGAACCTGAACAGACAAAGTCTGTACTTCATTCGTGTTCATCCGCAAAGATTATAATCTAAGACTTGTTGTAGTAAAGCAAATTCGTAATACTCGCTCAATTCGTGTTCCCAAAAATCATGAGTCAACAGCATAATCTTTTATTTTGAGGAACACAAATCTCACGAATTCCACGAACCTGAACAGACAAAGTCTGTACTTCATTCGTGCTCATCCGCAAAAATTATAATCTAATGCCATGTTGTAGTAAAGCAAATTCGTAATATTCGTTCAATTCGTGTTCCCAAAAATCTTGAGTCAACAGCATAATCTTTATTTTGAGGAACACAAATTTCACGAATTCCACGAACCTGAACAGACAA
>JAFYPU010000017.1 GCA_017547385.1 Bacteroidaceae bacterium | reverse complement strand
GTTGTTCTTACCAATGCAAAGATACTAATCTGAAAGCAATTCACAACTGTTTGGCTGAAAGGCGCGAAAGGCCGAACGTTGTTCTTACCAATGCAAAGATACTAATCTGAAAGCAATTCACAACACCAATATGTTTGAAAGCGCAAGCGGTGCAGTTGTTCTTACCAATGCAAAGATACTAATCTGAAAGCAATTCACAACGCCCCCGGCGAGTAAAAAAAACATCATCAGGTTGTTCTTACCAATGCAAAGATACTAATCTGAAAGCAATTCACAACCGGAGGAGCTGCTATAAATTATGCAGCCAAGTTGTTCTTACCAATGCAAAGATACTAATCTGAAAGCAATTCACAACTGCCAGTATTTGGTATTCCTAAGATTGTTTGTTGTTCTTACCAATGCAAAGATACTAATCTGAAAGCAATTCACAACTTTCAATCCGCGAAAGTAGTAAATTTGCCAATGCTTTCTCCCATGCAAAAACACTCATCTGAAAGCCATCCGCACAGTGCTGCGGTTCACGCATGAGGCGTGTCTTCTCTTGGCTGCAGAGCGGCACCCCTGTGCGGCGGTTCTCCCTCCGGCTCAGCACAATTTTGTTTTTCGGTTTGAATGTTCGGGCGTTTTTGCGTAATTTTGCGGCTCCGAAGGCCTACGGCCTCTGACTTGTGCTCCCGCACTTCGGTGGGTTGATGAGGGAAAGAGGGGGGGCGGATGTCCTGCCGGATATGGATTTTCAATGTAAAGAATGGATGCGACGTGGTCGCTCAGAAAATAAACAAAACGAAGATTTTATGGATAAAAACACTGTGATTGGCCTGATTCTGATGGCCGCTGTGCTGATTGGATTCAGCTTTTGGAATACGAGTCAGCAACCCGAAATGCCGGCTCAAACGGAGCATGTAAAACCGTCTGCACAAACCGTTACACCGGTGAAGGAGCAGAGTGCATCGGCGGCGGTGGCGGTGAAGGACAGTTCGGCCTTGTTTTTTGCCTCGGCTCAAGGCGAGGCGGGCGAGGTGGTTCTGCAGAATGACAAGGTGCAGGTGAGCATCTCCCGAAAGGGGGGACTCATCAGCGATGTGAGGCTGAAGGAATATAAGAGTTATTCGGACTTCAACGCGGGCAATGATGCGCCCTTGCATCTTTATAGTGCCAAGGATGCTGCGCTGCAATTGGTTTTCGAGACGAAGGAGGCCAATATCGATGTGGCCGATTATTATTTCACGGTGGCCAACTTGACAGACTCCACTGTGACGATGACATTAAGCGACAGCATCAAGGGAACTGCCATCCACTTTGACTATGCGCTGAATGCAGCCGGCTATCTGGTGGACTTCAAGGTGCGAACGGAGGGCATGAAGGATGTTGTCTCGGCCAAGACCAACAATTTCCTGGTGCGCTGGACGGACCGCGTGCGTCAGCTGGAGAAGGGATTCTATTTCGAGAACATGTATAGCACGCTGACTTATAAGTTGGCCGGTGGCGACACTGAGAAATTGAGCGAAATGGAGACGGAGGAGAAAGCGGCCGAGGGCGATGTGAGCTGGGTGGCTTTCAAGAACCAATACTTCAGCAGCGTGCTCATTGCCAAGCAGGCAATGAAGGAGGTGCAGCTCAAGAGTGTGCAGGAGGATGAAGAGGCCAAGACGGGTTATCTGAAGAACTACAGTGCCGAGATGACGGCTGCTTTTGACCCCACGGGTGGGCAGGCCTCGGAGTTTCAGTTCTATTTCGGACCGAACAATTATCGCTTGTTGCAGACCATGGACGAACATAGCATTGCGGGCGATGACAGTGAGTTGGAGGAATTGGTATACCTGGGTTGGCCGCTCTTCAAGTGGATTAACCGTTATTTCACCATTTATGTGTTCGACTTCCTGACGCGCTTGCATCTGCCCATGGGCGTGGTGTTGCTGCTCATCACCATCTTGCTGCGTTTCATCGTGTATGTGCCGACCAAGAAGAGCTTCATGAGCAGTGCCAAGATGCGCGTGCTGAAACCGAAGGTGGACGAGATTGCGAAGAAATATCCCAAGCAGGAGGATGCCATGCGCCGACAGCAGGAAACGATGACGCTCTACAGCCAATATGGCGTGTCGCCGATGGGAGGCTGTCTGCCCATGCTGATACAGATGCCCATCTGGATTGCGATGTTCAACTTTGTGCCTAATGCCATTGAGTTACGCCAGCAGGGCTTCCTCTGGGCTGACGACCTTTCCACCTACGATGACCTCATTTCGTGGGGTGTGGAACTTCCGTTCATCGGCAATCACCTCAGCCTGTTCTGTTTGCTCTTTTGCGCCACCAATATTCTGTATAGCTACATGTCGATGCGCCAACAGCGCGACACGATGAGTGCGGAGCAGGCGCAGCAGATGAAGATCATGCAGTGGATGATGTATCTCATGCCGGTGTTCTTCTTCTTTATGTTCAACAAGTACTCGGCCGGATTGAATTATTATTATTTCATTTCGCTCCTTGCCAGTGCGCTCACCATGTGGTATCTGCGCAAGACCACTGATGATGCGAAGCTTTTGGCCAAGTTGGAAGAGAACTATAAGGCCAATAAGAACAATCCCAATAAGAAGGTGAGCGGTTTAGCTGCGCGTCTTGAAGCTTTGCAAAAGCAGCAAGAGGCCATGATGGAGGCTCAAAAGCGCAAGAACAACCAATAAGTATTTGACCTGACGAGTCGACAAGTGTGGGCATGCGCCCGGCATACGCTTGTCGGCTCGTCAGTTTTTTTTGTTTGAGGGTAGCGTTTGGCTATTCGTTATTTTTATGTTTCACATTTTCATAATATAATTATTGTATGAACATTCGACAAATGTTAGCAGCCACAGCTTTCGTTTTGCCCTTTGCCGATGGGGCGGCTCAAAATGCAGGAGAAACAAATTCATTCATCGGTAAAACCATGGTGGTGCCGGCAGAAGATGTGTTGACACCCGAAGCGCTTTGGGCCATGGGGCGCATCGGGTCGTTTGCGGTGTCTCCGGATGGCAAGAATGCAGTTTATTCTGTTACGTATTACAGCGTGAAGCAAAACAAAAGCCACAGCGTGATTTATGCCATGGATATGGCGACACGTGCTTCGCGTTTGCTCACTTCGTCCGTGAAGAGTGAAATGTCGCCGACGTTTATCAAAAACGGCGAGAAGGTGGCTTATCTTTCCTCGGAGAGCGGCAGCAGTCAGTTGTGGGAGATGAATGTGGACGGAAGCGAGCGTCGTCAGCTCAGCTTTGAGGCCGACGATGTGCTTGACTATCTGTTTTCGCCCGATGGCAGCAAAGTGATACTGGTGAAGGAAGTGCCCAATCATGCAAGCATTCAAGCCAATGATGAGGACCTGCCGCTGACTTCGGGCATGGTGTGCAATGACTTGATGTACAAACATTGGGACCACTACACGAAGTCCGCCCCTCATCCTTTTGTGGCCGAATTTGATGGAAAGAAGGTTACGGTGGTGTGTGATGTGCTTGAAGGTGAGCCTTACGAATGCCCCATGCTGCCCTTCGGCGGTGTAGAACAATTGGCTTGGAGTCCGGACGGCAAGAGCCTGGCATACACTTGCCGCAAAAAGGTGGGTAAGGATTATGCCATCAGCACCGATAGCGACATTTATTTGTATGATTTGCAAAGTCGCACCACCAAGAATTTATGCAAACCGGCTGATTTCCGCATCACTGCAGCGGTGGACAGCACTCGTTCGCTCGAGCATCAGGCACCCAATTGCCTGGAGGCAGACTGCAACATGGGTTACGACCAAAACCCGCAATTTTCGCCCGACGGTCGTTATGTGGCATGGAGCAGCATGGAGCGCGACGGATATGAAAGCGACCGCACCCGCCTTTGCGTGTATGAATTCGCTACAGGAAAAAAGCAGTATCTCACAGAGAGTTTTGAGAGCGGTGTGAACGAGTTTTGCTGGTCAAAAGACGGCCGACAGCTTTATTTCACCGGTGTGTGGCATGGAAAGACGCATGTGTATAGCACCAACTTCAAGGGCGAAGTGCGTCAGCTCACCGAAGGGCAATATGACTACAGTCTGCTGGGGCTGATGCCTGATGGCAAAAACCTCATTGCCAAACGCCATAGCATGAGTGCAGCCGACGAAGTGTTCCGACTCGAACTGAAAAAGCAAAAAGTTGTTCCGCAGCAACTCACGGAGGAAAACAAAATTTTCTACGACCAGCTGAAGTTTGGCGAAGTGAAGGAACGCTGGGTGAAAACCACTGACGGTAAAGACATGTTGGCATGGGTGATTTATCCGCCGCATTTCGATGCTTCCAAGAAGTATCCCACCTTGCTTTTCTGCGAAGGCGGTCCGCAGTCGCCCGTCAGTCAGTTCTGGAGCTATCGCTGGAATTTCCAGGTGATGGCTGCTCAGGGCTACATCATCATTGCCCCCAATCGCCGCGGTCTTCCCGGTTTCGGCATGGAGTGGCTGGAACAAATCAGTGGCGATTACAGCGGTCAGTGCATGCAGGATTATCTATCGGCCATCGATGACATTTGCCGCGAAAGCTATGTTGACCGTGAACGTCTGGGAGCCGTCGGAGCCAGCTTTGGCGGATATAGCGTTTATTGGTTGGCCGGTAACCACGAAAAGCGTTTTAAGGCTTTCATTTCGCACGATGGAATTTTCAACACTCAACAGCAATATCTCGAAACCGAAGAATTGTGGTTCCCCAACTGGGATATGGGAGCAGCTCCCTGGCACAGAGATGCCGAGGGTAGGGCTCAGCGCGTGTTCGAAACTTCTCCACACCTCTATGTTGACAAATGGGACACCCCCATTCTTTGCATACACGGTCAGAAGGATTTCCGCATTGAATACACGCAAGCCGAAAGTGCTTTCACCGCAGCAAGAATGCGCGGTATCCCTGCACAACTTTTGCTCTTCCCCGACGAAAACCACTGGGTGCTCAAACCGCAAAACGGTATTCTTTGGCAACGCACTTTCTTCCGCTGGCTGGACAAGTGGTTGAAGAAATGAAGAAGCATAAAGAACAAATAATTAAACAAAGTAGAAATAGAGGAAACAATGTATAAAATTATTATAATCTTTTTATTGATATTTTTCAGTACTCCATCATTCGCTCAATGGAGAGTTGAGACTAATGAGAACGAATATACACTAGAGAAAGAAAGCATACTTACATATACTAATAGTAAAAAGACATTATATGCCGTCTATTTTCCAGATATTGATAAGATTCGAATAGCATACTATTTTGAAGGCATCAAGTATTTTGATCAGACTTGGAATGCAATATTATACAACAATGGTGTTTTAAGCAGTAAACATGTTTATGCAAGTTTTAGAGTGATAAATTCTGATAGGACATATCATGAATTCGCTGATACATATCTTATGTGCTTTACAGATTTTGATAATGCTGGAGATTTATTTGGAGGTTACTTAGACATTGAAATAGACCCGGATTTGTTAAAAAAAGGACAATATTTAACGGCTCGTATAGAAAATCCGTTTATAGATGCATTTATAACTATAAAAATTTCACTTACAGGTTTTACAGCTGCATATAATAGAGCAAATAAATAATAATAATTAGTCGTTATATTGTTATTATTGATAATATATCATATAAAAATAAATAGAGTAAACGTACGTATAAAAACTCAATAAAATCATGACTGAACAAATCAAGAAAACTTTACGTGATTCGAAAGCCGCTCGCTGGACGGCTCTCGTCATCGTCAGCTTCACGATGATGTGGGGTTACTTCCTCACGGATGCCATGTCGCCCCTGATGACGATGTTGGAAGTGGAAATGAATTGGTCCAGCTCGGACTTTGGAATTTTCAACTGGGCATACTGCTGGTTCAATGTGTTCCTGCTGATGCTCATCTTTGGAGGTATCATTTTGGACAAGCTCGGTGTGCGTTTCACCGGTCTGATGACCTGTATGCTAATGGTTGTGGGTGCATTCATCAAATACTATGCAGTGGAATACATTTCGCCTGCTGCCGATGCCGGTACGATTTTCGGCATTCGCACACAGGTTTTCGTAGCCAGTTTGGGCTATGCTATTTTTGCTGTCGGCACTGAGAACTGTGGCATCACTGTAACCAAAGTGATTGCCAAGTGGTTCAAGGGTAATGAAATGGCTTTGGCCATGGGTTCGCAAGTGGCTGTGGCTCGTTTGGGAACGGCTTTGGCCATGATTGTCAGCCCGCTCATCGTTAAGAACTTCAGCATGTCTGCACCGTTGCTCTTTGCCTTGATTTTGTTGGTGGTGGGCTTCTTGGCTTATGTTGTGTTCTGTGTGATGGACACGAAGCTCGACCGACAAATCACTGCAGAGCAGAGCGAAGACGATACGTTCCACATTTCCGATCTCAAGGCCATTGTGAGCAACCGCGGCTTTTGGTTGATTGCTTTGTTGTGTCTGATGTTCTATTCTGCCGTGTTCCCCTTCATGAAGTATGCCACCTCGTTGATGGAAAACAAGTATGGAATGGCCAACGAATGGGCCGGCTGGATTCCTGCCCTCATCCCGATGGGCAACCTGATTATGACACCGCTTTTCGGAGGCATTTATGATAAGCACGGCAAGGGAGCCACCATCATGATCATTGGCTCTTCCATGCTCATCATGGTGCATCTGCTCTTTGCACTTCCCATGCTGAACTATTGGTGGTTCGCTGCTTTCATTGCCATCATACTGGGTGTGGCTTTCTCGCTTGTACCTTCAGCCATGTGGCCCAGTGTTCCCAAAATCATTCCTGAGAAGCTGTTGGGTTCGGCCTACGCTTTGATTTTCTGGGTGCAGAACATCGGCCTCGGTTTCGTGCCTCTGCTGATTGGTTGGTTGCTGAATGAGTATTGCATAGAAGGTATGACCATTCGCGATGGTCGCGAGGTGATTCAATACGATTACACTTTGCCCATGCTTGTCTTTGCCGTCTTCGGTTTGGTGGCACTCTTCCTCGCAATCAGCTTGAAGCTTGAAGACAAGAAGAAAGGTTACGGACTTGAAAAAGCCAACATCGTGAAATAAAACGCAGACGGAACAAAATTCTCCGTCTTGATTTAGAAACTGTGCAGCGCATTGCTTTCCTTGGGGGAGCAATGCGCTGCTGCTTTTGTGCCTTCTCCGGCTGCATTTATAGCCTTTGTGCCGAAAGCAGTGAGATGTGCGAAAATCTGCACGCCTTGTAGATTTTTTTGCAAGCACTGCAGAAATTTCTGCAAGGCGTGCAGATTTCACCCCAATGCTTGCAGGGGGGGGGGCAGCAAGTTTCTTATTATCTCGTTGTTGCATTTTTTTATTCTTAAAACACCGTTTTAGTGTGGCATTTTCGGAGGGAAAGTTTTACCTTTGCCTTCCGTATACATCACAACTCCTTTTTATGAAATACGGCTTCGACAACGATAAATACCTTTCCATTCAGTCGGAAAACATCAAGCAACGCATCGCACGTTTTGGCGATAAGCTTTATTTGGAATTTGGCGGAAAATTGTTTGATGACTATCATGCCAGTCGGGTGTTGCCCGGCTTTCATCCCGACAGCAAACTGCGCATGTTGATGCAGTTGGCCGATTATGCGGAAGTCATACAGGTTATCAGTGCACGCGACATTGAAAAAAACAAGGTGCGCGGCGATTTGGGCATCACCTATGATGAGGACGTGTTGCGACTTCGTACGGAGTTCGACAAGGTAGGTTTGTACTCGGGTGCAGTGGTTATCACTCACTACAATGGTCAGGCCAGTGCCGAGGCCTATCGTGCACGTCTGGAACGTCAAGGCATAAAAGTTTGTTATCATTACACCATTGATGGCTATCCCAACAACGTGGCACTCATCGACTCAGACGAGGGTTTCGGTCGCAACGACTATGTTGAAACTTCACGGCCGTTGGTGGTGGTAACGGCTCCCGGTCCCGGCAGCGGCAAGATGGCAGTTTGTCTCAGCCAACTCTATCATGAGCACAAGCGTGGCGTGAAAGCCGGATATGCCAAGTTTGAAACTTTCCCCGTGTGGAACCTTCCGTTGAAGCACCCTGTGAACATTGCCTATGAGGCTGCCACGGCCGATCTCAATGACGTGAACATGATTGACCCGTTCCATCTTGAAGCCTATGGTGACATAGCCGTGAACTACAATCGCGACATTGAGATATTCCCCGTGCTCAATTCTCTCTTTGAGGGTATTTATGGTGAGAATCCTTATAAGTCGCCCACCGATATGGGAGTGAACATGCTCGGTTTCTGCATGAGCGCGGAGGACGTGTGTTGTGATGCAGCCCGCGACGAAATCATCCGTCGCCACTATGATGCGCTGAATCGCTACGCTTTGGGAGCTGACAATGAGCAAGAGGTGAACAAAATTGCGCTCATCATGAAGCAAGCCAAACTCACCACCGAATATCGCCGCACCACAGTGGCTGCGCGTGATCGCAAGGAGATGTGGGATTGTCCGGCTGCAGCCATTGAGTTGGAAGACGGCACCATTATCACAGCCGGTTCGAGCGAATTGCTGGGGCCGAGTGCTGCGCTCATCCTCAATGCCACAAAACATTTGGCAGGTATTCCGCACGAAGTGAAACTCATTCCACAATCCATGATTGAGCCTATTCAGCGCACCAAAGTGTCGTTTTTGCATGGTCGCAATCCACGCTTGCACACTGACGAAGTGTTGGTGGCATTATCATTGCTGAGTACCACGGACGAAAACTGTCGACGTGCGCTCGAACAACTGCCCAAGTTTGATGGATGCCAAGTGCATAGCACTGTGATGCTGAGCGAGGTGGACCGCAAGATATTCAAAAAACTGGGCATCGGACTTACGTGTGATCCGGTGAAGAAATAAAAACCGAAAGCTACCTATTAGCTTTTTAAGAACATTGTGAATGAGACTGCACAAGGAATTATGTTTTCCTTGTGCAGTTTTTCTTTTCTTTAATTATCGGAGTTGTAGCGTTGTTACTTCATTGGAGTGCGTTTCATTTGTGTTGGAAAAAGTTTTTAACCTCTTGGATAACACACAAAAAAGAAAGATGAAACTGCTGCATGAGCGTTCCATCTTTGTTCTTTTATGGGGGTGAGGTTTGTGAGCCTCAAAAGTGCATCTTCAGCGCATGGCTCAGAAAGTCCATTTGGCAGCCAATGTCGGGATGACGTAGAAGCGATTGTTCCTGCCATCAGTGGGCCATACAAAATTGTTGGAGATTTCCAATTCCGTGCCGACACTGAGGTTAAACTTGTCGTTCACTTTCTTTAAGGCATTCAGGTTTATCCAAAATTGAGGTTCGGAAGTGAGAATCAAGGAACCATTCACGCTGTTGTCGTGAATGAGGTCCACATATCCCGTGAAGCTGCACAATCTCTTTGCAAAATGAATGCCCCAAACACCGGTGAGCTGCCAAGTGTGCTTGGATCCGCATCTGTCCTTGGCTTGATAACGATAAAAAGCTTGTGCTGTGAATGTACGGCTGAAATCCTTGTTGGCCCAATTGTAGGCCGCTCCCAGCAAATAGGCGTCACTATAGCTTCCGGTGTTTGAAAGTCCACCGTTATACTCCACTTGAACGGCTACGGGGGCATCCCAGAATTTCAATCCGCGTGAAATTTCAGTGTAAGCACTTTCCAGAACATTGTCGCCGAAGTTGGCATCTACGAAGAAGTAGGTGCTACCCCATGGGTCGGCAGAATAGTTTTCGATAGTGGCTGTCCAATGTTGGCGGTTGGAGAGTTGTTTTCCGTAGAGCGCATCGCCCAAATCATAGTGCAATTGTATGTTTAACTGAGCTGTGGCCACGGTTGCAATAAAAGCCACGAGAGTTGTCAGGACATATCTTTTCATTGTTTGAAATGCTTTTGTGAGAAAGTTAAATAAAGAATTTAATCAGGAAGAACACAGCCAAAATCAGCATGCCGATGCTCACTTTCTTGTAATTGCCACTCAAAAGATTGATGAAGATGTAAGAAAGATGACCGAGCACAATGCCGTCAGAAATACTATAGCAAAGCGGCATGAACAGGATGCATACGAAAGCCGGAACAGCCTCTAAATAATCGGAGAAATTAACGTTGAGAACCGACCCCATCATCATCAATCCCACCAATACGAGTACGGGAGTTGTGGCTGCAGCAGGGATAGATAAGAATAGGGGAGAGAGGAACAATGCTAACAGGAAGAAGATGCCGGTGGTTACAGCAGTTAAACCACTACGACCTCCTTCATTAACACCGGCAGCACTTTCAACATATACAGCAACGGTGCTGGTTCCCATCATGGCTCCTGCGGTTGTTGCCACCGAATCGACCACAAACACTTCTTTGAGATTGGGAATTTTACCGTCCTTTGACATTCCGGCACGTTCGGTTACACCAATCACAGTGCCGATGCAGTCGAACAAGTCTACAAATAGGAAAGTGAAGACTATGACGAACATATCTTTTGACAGGATGCTGTCCCATTGAATTTTCATGAAGATAGGTTCTATGCTGGGTGGAGTACTTACCACACCGTTATATTGGGTTACGCCCAAGGGGATACCAATCAACGTAGTGGCAATGATACCAAAGAGTAGTGCTCCTTTGACATTCTTAACCAAGAATATAGCAGTTAGCACGATGCCTATAATTCCGAGCAAAGCACTGCCTTGGGTTACATTGCCCAAACTTACGAGTGTGGCTTGGTTGTCAACAATGATACCGGCACTTTGCAAACCGATGAAAGCTATATAGAGACCGATACCGGCACTGATGGCTTTCTTCAGCGTGTCTGGAATAACATCCACAATCTTTTCACGAAGATTGGTAACTGTGAGCAGAATAAATAAGATTCCTTCCAAAAAAACGGCAGTGAGTGCAAACTGCCAAGAATGTCCCATAACCAAACACACGGTATAAGCAAAGAAGGCGTTAAGCCCCATTCCCGGTGCCAAGGCCAGTGGTAACTTGGCATATACTCCCATGAAAATGGTAGCCAAACCTGCCATCAGTGCAGTGGTCGTAAAAAGTGCACCTTTGTCCATACCGGTTTCGCCCAAAATGTTGGGATTGACGGCCAAAATGTATGCCATGGTCAGGAATGTGGTAAGCCCGGCCATGATTTCAGTACGTAGTTTGGTTTCTTTAGGATTGAAACCGAATATCTTTGTCAACATAAACAAGATTTTAGATACAGTTCATTATTATATTAAATATAATTACTTTTTCCTTTACCCAAGGAGAGAAGACGGAAGAGGACGCAAGTTATAAGTGGATGCCATACTCTCACCATAAGCTCCGGCCGAACGGATGGCAATAAGGTCGCCACGCTCACACGAAGGCAAGGAATAGTTTTTCACAAAGACATCACTGCTTTCGCACACCGGTCCCACAACATCATAGATGCTATCTTTTTTCTCTAAAACGGTAGTTTCGTTTTCAATGGAAATACGTTGTACTTTGTGAAAAGCACCATACATGGCCGGTCTTACCAATTCGGTCATGCTTGCATCAAGAATGAGAAATTGTTTGGTGTGTCCTTTCTTGATATAGAGCACACGGGAAATTAGTGATCCACATTGTGCAACAATGGAACGTCCCAGTTCGAAATGCAATTGCTGACCTTCACGCAATTGCAATGCTTCGCGGAAAGTGCGGAAATAGCTTTCGAAGTTGGGAATACTTTCGGCATCGGGATCTTCGTAGTTAATACCCAATCCCCCTCCCACATTGATGTTTGGGGTGTATATGTTGGATTTTTCCAAACGCTCTTGCAGTTCGTTGATGCGCAAGCAGAGTTGTCGGAACGGCTCGTTGTCAAGAATTTGAGAACCTATGTGAAAATGCAAACCGATGTACTCAACGTGCGAAAGGCTCTGCGCCAAATATATGGCTTCTTCCATATCACACATATCAATGCCGAATTTGTTTTCACTCAGACCGGTAGTGATTTTCTCGTGAGTGTGCGCATCCACATTGGGATTGATACGAAAGGCCACACGTGCCACAATATTCCGCCGTGTTGCAAGTTCGTTAATGACTTGCAGTTCCTCAACGCTTTCCACATTGAAGCAAGAAATGTTGTGCTTGAGCCCGATTTCAATTTCCCAATCGCTTTTTCCAACTCCGGCATAAACGATGCGTGAAGCCGGTATGCCGGCTGCGATAGCTGCTTCTATTTCACCTCCACTCACACAATCAGCTCCCAATTCAGCGTGGGCAATGTGCGACAGAATGGTGGGATTGGCATTGGCCTTCACTGCATAATGCACGTGCCAATGAGCATCGCTTTCGATGCAACGCTTGATTTCGGCAAGCGTTGCATCGAGCAGAGCAATGTCGTAGTAATAAAAAGGAGTTCCTTGCAACAAAAATTGCTCAGAAGAGAAATGTGTTTGCATGGTAGCTGAAAAACTTTCTTAACTGAACAGCTTGTTGCTCAACGATTGCAAAGCTGCCTTCTTATCGGTTTCTTTAACGAGGAAAGAAATGTTGTGATTGCTACCACCGTATGAAATCATACGGACGGGAATTTCGGCAAAAGCCTCGGCCACTTTGCTTTCAAATCCTACGTTGTGCCAACTCAGATCGCCTACCACACAGATGATGCACATGCCTTCGTCCACTTCCACTGTGCCGTATTTTTTCAGCTCGTCCAAAATCGCAGCAAGGCGACTGGTATTATCGATGCTGAGCGATACACCTACTTCGGAGGTGGTTACCATGTCGACACTTGTGTTGTAGGTTTCAAAAATTTCAAAAATTTTACGCATAAAGCCGGTAGCAAGAAGCATTCGGCTCGATACAATCTTGATAACCGTGATGTTATCTTTGGCTGCAACAGCCTTGATCTTTCCACTTTGCATCTCGTTGTTGATGATGGTGCCGGGCACTTTCGGATCCATGGTGTTGAGCAGACGAACCGGAACTCCGGCAAAACGAGCCGGCTGTACACAGGTGGGGTGCAGAATCTTGGCTCCGAAATATGCCAATTCGGCAGCTTCTTCAAAGTTAAGCTGACGCAAAGGTGTGGTGTTCTCGACGAAGCGCGGGTCGTTGTTGTGCATTCCGTCAATGTCGGTCCAAATTTGAATTTCTTCGCAACGCAAAACGGCACCAATAAGGCTGGCTGTATAATCAGAGCCTCCACGTTGAAGGTTGTCCACTGCACCGGTGTGGTTACGGCAGATGAAACCTTGTGTGATGTAGAGGTCATAACCGGGATGCGTGCTGAGTGTTTCTTGAAGGTGCTCGCGAATATAGTTAAGGTCGGGTTCGCCTTCAATATTGGTGCGCATGAAATCGAGGGCTGAAATGAGACAAACTTTCACGCCTTGTTCACGCAGATAGTTGGTCATCATGTTTGTGCTGATGATTTCGCCTTGTGCGAGAATTACTTTCTCATCGCTGTCCACAAAGTTGCGGTTGGCAAAAGAGTGCAGGTACATAAACTCATCCTCCAGGAAGTCGCGTGTGCGCTCTGCCATTTCTTCGGTGGAATAGAGTTCGCGAACATGACCAAGGTATTTGGTGCGCAGCGCATTGATGATGTTGTTGGCTGCTTCAGGGTTGCGTTTGCGCAGATAGTCTGAAATCTCAACCAAAGAGTTGGTTGTGCCCGACATCGCTGAGAGTACAACAATTTTGCTCTCATTATCGGAAATGAGTTGTGCTACCTCCTTTATTCTTTTGGGGGAGCCGACGGACGTACCGCCGAATTTCATTACTTTCATGTGCGTGTGTATTATTTATTATTATATGTTTATTTTCTTATAATGTTTCTCTGCAAGGGAGGATACCTTTGGAGAGTTCAGTTGTGGGTTACCATTTTTCTAACATGGGACGTTATCAAATGGTATTTGAGGTTGTGGGTTTTGAAAACTATTCTATCTCGATTGGAACATTATATTCGCTCGTTACCTCTGACATCTGCTTGTCCTCACAGCGATACACAATTCCGGGGAATTGTTGCAGCAAATTCAGGTTGTGGGTTATCATGATGACGGAAGTGCCTTGCTCACATATTTGTTTGAGTATGGAAACAATCTTCTTGCCGGTTTCTTGGTCTAAGTTGCCTGTGGGCTCGTCGGCCAAGATGATGCGAGGCGTGTTAAGCAGTGCTCGTGCAATGGAGATGCGTTGCTGTTCGCCGCCACTGAGTTCGTGAGGATATTTATCGATTTTTTCGGGAAGTTCCACGAGGTTCAACACTTCATCGATGCGTTGACTACGTTCGGCTTTGCGTTTCCATCCTGTGGCTCTGAGTACAAAATCCAAATTTTCGCGTACAGTGTGATCTGCCAACAATTGGAAATCTTGAAAGATTATTCCCAATTGTTTGCGCAAGTCAGGGATATGTTTCCGCTTCAGCTTGCGGAGATCAAAGCCCAGTATCTCACCACTGCCACTTGCGAGGGGTAGTTCTCCATAAAGCGTTTTCAGCAGTGAACTTTTGCCGGAGCCGACTTTACCTATGATATAGACAAACTCGTTCTCGTCGACATGAAATTCGATGTTCTCAAGCACAGTTTTGTCCTTTTGGCAGATATTTGTGTCTTTGAGTTGTATCAGCATAATGGGTATTTGTTAAGGTAATGTGAGAGGTCTATGAAAATTGGCATCAATCGAGTTTCAGTACGGCAAGGAATGCCTTTTGTGGTACTTGCACGTTACCGATTTCCTTCATGCGTTTTTTTCCTCGCTTTTGCTTTTCCAACAACTTTCGTTTACGACTGATATCACCGCCATAACATTTGGCAGTTACGTCTTTGCGCACTTGTTTCACTGTTTCGCGAGCAATGATTTTTGCACCGATGGCTGCTTGAATGGCAATGTCAAACTGTTGACGCGGCAGCAGTTCTTTGAGTTTTTCGCACATGCGACGACCGAAGTAAACGGAGTTATCAACGTGTGTAAGCGTTGAGAGAGCATCGACAGGCTCACCGTTGAGCAAAATGTCAAGTTTCACAAGTTTGGAAGGGCGGAACTCAATGGGGTGATAGTCAAACGAAGCATAGCCTTTGGAGATGGATTTCAGTTTGTCGTAGAAATCAATCACAATTTCGGCCAGCGGCATGTCATAATAGAGTTCCACTCTGTCGCCCGACACATATTCTTGTTTGACAAGCTCTCCGCGTTTTCCCAAACAGAGCGTCATGATGTTGCCAATGTAGTCTGTGCGTGTGATGATGGAAGCACGAATATAGGGTTCTTCGATGTGGTCGATTTCTGTTGCATCGGGCATTCCTGCGGGGTTGTGCACCTCTTTCATCTCGCCGTGCTTGTCGTAGATGTGGTAGCTTACGTTGGGTACGGTTGTGATTACGTTCATATTAAACTCACGGTCCAAACGTTCCTGAATGATTTCCATGTGCAGCAATCCCAAGAAACCACACCGGAAACCAAAGCCTAAAGCTACTGACGACTCTGGGCTGAACGTAAGTGAGGCATCATTGAGTTGGAGCTTCTCAAGGCTCGCTCTAAGCTGCTCGAAATCTTCAGTCTCAATGGGGTAGACACCGGCAAATACCATGGGTTTCACTTCTTCGAAGCCTTCGATTGCTTTTTCGCACGGGTTGGCCACTGTGGTGATGGTATCGCCCACTTTTACCTCGGTGGCTGTTTTGATACCACTCACGATGTAACCCACATCACCGCAGTGCAGTTCTTTCTTAGGCGAGAGGTCCATTTTCAGAACGCCGATTTCGTCTGCCGAATAACGTTTCTGAGTGTTTACGAACAATACATCTTGTCCTTGCTTGATACTTCCGTTTACAATCTTGAAGTAGGCAATAATGCCTCTGAAGGAATTGAAAACACTGTCGAAAATCAGGGCTTGCAAAGGGGCATCCTCATCACCTTCGGGGTGTGGGATGCGCTCGATGACGGCTCGCAAAATGTCATCAACGCCTTCGCCGGTTTTTCCGGAGGCACGGATGATTTCCTCGCGCTTACAACCGAGCAGTTCGATGATTTCGTCCTCCACCTCCTCGGGCATTGAGTTTATCATGTCGCATTTGTTAAGCACAGGGATAATCTCCAAGTCGTGCTCGATGGCCATATAAAGATTGGAGATGGTTTGTGCCTGTACGCCTTGTGTTGAATCAACCACGAGCAAGCAACCCTCGCAAGCAGCAATACTTCGTGAAACCTCGTATGAGAAGTCCACGTGTCCCGGAGTGTCGATAAGGTTAAGTGTGTATTCCTCACCATCGAGTTTGTATTGCATTTGGATGGCGTGGCTCTTGATGGTGATGCCACGTTCTTTCTCCAAATCCATATCGTCGAGCATCTGTCCGTTCGTAACGTTGATAGTCTGGGTGCGTTCCAGCAGTCTGTCGGCCAGCGTACTCTTTCCGTGGTCGATGTGAGCAATGATGCAGAAATTGCGTATGTGTTTCATGTGGGATAATATACGTTGTGAGTGTTGAGGTAGTTGTTGTTAATTCAGAACAATTCGGCTTCAGAAAATGCCACCGCATGCTTCAAATCTTTTTCCGAAAGAAGCATTTCTTCGGGATGGCTGATGGGCCATTTGATATCCAATTGCGGATCATCAAAGCGGATGCTGCATTCGGCTTCGGGGGCATAGCGATTGTCTACCTTGTAGGTGAAAACCGCTTCGTCCGACAAGACCTGAAATCCGTGGGCAAAACCGCGTGGTATGAACAATTGGCGATTGTTTTCAGCACTTAGCTCCACCATCACATGGCGACCAAATGTGGGCGAATTGCGACGAAGATCCACAGCTACGTCCACCACACTTCCGTGCAGCACTCGCACCAATTTGGCTTGCGATGTTTCACCTTTTTGATAGTGAAGTCCTCGCAACACACCGCGCGAAGATTTTGATTGGTTGTCTTGTATGAAATTCACTTCATGGCCTATGGATTTGTCGAAATCCTCTTTGCGGTAAGTCTCCATGAAGTAGCCACGTGCGTCTTCAAAAAGGCGAGGTTCCAAAATCCAAACCCCTTCTATGTCGGTGGGAATGTAGTTCATTCGGTTGTATGTTTAATTTGTTGCGATTTTGATGTTATTGTCTTGAAGTTCGGCCACCACGCCTTTGTTCTCGGCATGATTGTTTCCTGACATGATGAGATCACAAATCAGGTCTTCGATGTAAGTCTGCACTGTGCGTTTGAGGGAACGTGCACCGTATTGCAAATCAAAGCCCTTGTCGGTGATGAAACGGCTCATTGCATCGGACAATTGGAGTGTGTATCCCATCCGTTTCACTCTTTCGCCGAGTTCTTTCAGTTCGATGTCTGCAATTTGTTGTGCGCTTTCTTTATTGAGCGGATCAAACATGATGATGTCGTCCAAACGGTTCAGAAATTCAGGAGCGAACTGTTTTTGCAAAGCCTTGCGCACAATGTTTTCAGCCTGTGTGGTGTTCATTTCGCCTTGGGTGTTGAAACCAATGCCGACTCCAAAGTCTTTCAGTTGGCGTGAACCGCTGTTGGATGTCATCACAATGATGGTGTTTCTGAAATCGACGGTGCGACCATTACCATCGGTGAGGCGTCCTTCGTCCATCACTTGCAACAATGTGTTGTAGATGTCGCCGTGCGCCTTCTCGATTTCATCGAACAGCACCACAGAGTAGGGGTGGCGGCGCACTTTCTCTGTGAGTTGTCCTCCCTCTTCATATCCCACATATCCCGGAGGCGCACCCACCAAACGGCTGGCACTGTGTTTTTCTCCATATTCGGACATGTCAACACGGATGAGGGCATCTGCAGAACCAAACATGTGTTCTGCCAAAAGCTTCACGAGATATGTCTTACCCACACCCGTCGGTCCCACAAACATGAAGGTTCCCACAGGTCGGTTGGGGGCTTTTATGCCCAGACGGCTGCGTGTGATGGCTCGCACCAACTGTTCGATGGCTCTGTTTTGGGCTATCACCTTGGCCTGTAGGACGTTTTTCAATCCTTTGAGACGTTCGCCTTCGTTTTCAGCCATTTTGCTAACAGGCACACCGCTCATCATCGACACCACTTGGGCAATGGCTTCCTCGTCCACCACTTTTCGGTGTTCGGCTTGTTTGGCCTGCCATTCGGCAGTGATTTTGTCGAGTTCTTGTTGGCGCATCTGCATGTCATCGCGCAGTTTTGCTGCCAGTTCATAGTTTTGGTTTTGCGCCGCTTCGGTTTTCTTTTCGCGCAATTGTGCGATTTCCTGCTCCATGTGTTCGATTTCAGCCGGGATGCTATTTTCGGTCAGGTGCGAGCGACTGCCGGCTTCGTCAAGGGCGTCGATGGCTTTGTCGGGGAGCGAACGTTCGGAGATGTATCGGTCAGTCAGTTCGACGCAGGCCTTCAGTGCTTCATCGGTGTATTGAACATGGTGATGCGCTTCGTATTTATCTTTGATGTTCTGCAGGATTTGCAAAGTCTCTTCGGGGGTGGTGGGCTCGAGCAACACTTTCTGAAAGCGGCGTTCGAGTGCTCCATCCTTTTCGATGGTTTTGCGGTATTCGCCTGTGGTGGTGGCTCCGATGCACTGTACCTCTCCGCGTGCCAAAGCCGGTTTCAATATGTTGGCGGCATCAAGACTGCCGGGTGCCGAACCGGCTCCGATGATGGTGTGTATTTCATCGATGAACAGCACAATTTCGGGATGCGAACGCAGTTCCTCAATGAGGCGACGCAAGCGTTCTTCAAATTGTCCGCGATACTGCGTTCCAGCCACGATGCTTGTCATTTCCAAAGCCACAATGCGTTTGTTACAGAGCAATCGTGGTGCTTTCTTGTCGGCTATGAGTTGTGCCAACCCCTCGACAATGGCACTTTTGCCCACACCGGGTTCGCCAATAAGCACGGGGTTGTTTTTCTTGCGTCGACACAAAATCTGTGCAATGCGTTCGATTTCTTTTTTTCGCCCAACCACAGGATCCAAACAGCCATCGGCTGCAGCCCGAGTGAGGTCGGTTCCGTAATTATCGATGATGGGAGTGTCGCTATTGTTCTTGGCACTTTTAACTCCCACAGTGTTGCGTCCGGCATTCTGGGGAGACGAGGTGCCTTCCTGTGGAAATTCGCCAACATTGTCATCGTCTGCAAATCCGAAAGCGGAGTGAACACTGGGCTTGGCATTGAGTGCTCCGGCCACTTTGTCGTAGGTAATGTCTAAAGCATTGAGCCGGCGCCGACCTTCGTTGTTGAAGTCTCGCAACAGGGCCAACAGCAGGTGTTCGCCCAACGGTTGTTCACTTTTAGCCCAGCGTGCTTCCAGCAAGGTGAGTTTCATGATTCGGTGGCTCTCAGTGCTGAGTGTGGGTACATAATCTTCGGTCTCGGGAACGTGTTCTTCACCCTCTGCTTGTTCGAGGCCTTGCACAAATTGTGCCGTTTGAGGTATCAATTGCTGAAGCGCCTCGGCGGCGCGGCTGTTGCCATCTTTCAAGATGCCCAACAGCAAATGTGAGGCGCCGATGGTGCGATGGCGCAGCTTGCGTGCTTCGCGACTGCTGCATTGCACAATGCGTTGAAGTTCTTTTGATATTTCGTTGTTAGTCATGCGCGTGTGTATAAATAATGCGCGAAAATAATAATATGCCGCGTAAAAGCAAAGATATTGCCTTCTTTTTGACTTTTCCTGCACGAAAATATCCCTAATTCGTAAAGCAAAGATTGCGATTTGAGAGCAAAAAAAGTTGCTATGTGGGATGGATAACGCTGACCCCTTTGGCTGAAAATCCGGAAGCACTGCAGAATTTTCTGCAAGCACTGCGGAAAATTCTGCAGTGCTTGTAAATTTTTGTCGCTAATATGGGTGAATTCTGAGCAAAACGTAAGCATTTTCGTGTTCCTCTCTGTTGTGTCGGAAAATGCCGATAAAAAGGGGAAATATCATGCGGAAAATCTTCTTTTGCTTATGACGAAAGGCGTGTTTGGAGAAAATTCTCGATGAATTGCGCTTGCGCAAGATAGGATGCGGCTTGGCATGAAAAGAAAAAGCAGGCTTTTCCTTTGTCCTGCTCTCGCCTTTCACTATCTTTGCTTCGAGCTTTTGAGATGGGCGTTGCAAGGAATGAACAAAGGTTGATTGTTTTCCATGTATGCCTTATCTTAATTCTAAATCGTTTCCATAAAAATCTATCCATCCTTATGAAAAACAAATATACATTGGTGGCCGACGGAGGCAGCACAAAAATTGATTGGGCTTTGCTGAAGGACGAACAAGAAGCACTGCGCTTTTCATCACCGGGCATCAATCCTGCTTTACTTCAACAGAGTGAAGTTATGGAACTGTTGAATAAGTGTTTAACGTTGGAACTAAATTCCTTTTCAGCCGTTGATGAAATTTATTTTTATGGTGCGGGATGTCGAGGAAAATCTGCCCAAATCATGCATGATGCTTTTGTTTCACTTTACCCCACAACCAAGGTGAATGTGCATACCGATTTGCTGGCTGCTGCACGTGCTTTGTGTGGCGATGAATGCGGTTTGGTTTGCATACTCGGTACCGGCTCGAACAGCTGTTTGTACGACGGTAAAGATATTGCGCATAACGTTTCCCCTCTTGGCTATATCCTGGGAGACGAAGGCAGTGGGGCGGTTTTAGGCAAGCGTTTGGCCGGCGATGTGTTCAAACAACAGTTGCCCGAAACTATTTGCGAAAAATTCAGACGAGAAGTGTGTCCCGATATTGACACATTGGTGCAGCGAGTTTACCGTGAGCCCGCCCCCAACCGCTATTTGGCAACCTTTACTGAGTTTTTAGGAAAGCATATTCAATACGCAGAAATACAGAAATTTATTGTAGAAGAATTTGTACGATTCTTTGAACGAAATGTTTGCGTCTACAAACGTCCCGACCTACCCGTGAATTTTGTGGGAAGCATTGCGTGGTTCTTCAAGTCTCAATTGGAAGAAGCAGCGAGCCACTCCGGTTTTCGCATAGGCAACGTGTTGCGTTCGCCCATGGAAGGGCTGCTACGCTATCATGGAGGTAAGGAGCTATAAAAGCATTTTCAAAACAGAAATGATGCTTTTTGCTTTTGCGTTTCACAATAAAAAACTACTTTTGCAGAACTTTACAAACCCTATAATTAAAAACAGATTATGGAAAAAAGTGCATTGCAAATTGCGCGTGCCGCTTATCAACCCAAGCTTCCCGCAGGTTTGCGTGGTAACGTTGCAGTAAAGGAAGGTGAACCCACACAGAGTGTTGGTAATCAGGAAGAGATTAAGGCTCTTTTCCCCAATACTTATGGTATGCCTTTGGTAGAGTTTGTTCCTACAGATGAAGCAAAGGAATACGCTCCCATCAACATCGGTATCATCCTTTCTGGTGGTCAGGCTCCTGGTGGTCACAATGTTATCTGTGGTCTCTACGACGGTTTGAAGAAGCAGAATCCTGCAAGCAAGCTCTACGGCTTCTTGATGGGTCCTGGCGGTCTCGTAGATCACAAGTATATTGAAATGACTGACGAACTCATCGACGAATACCGCAACACCGGTGGTTTCGACATGATTGGTTCAGGTCGTACAAAACTCGAAGAAGTTGAGCAGTTCGAAAAGGGTATGGAAATCATCCGCGAACTCGGTCTCAACGCTATCGTAATTATCGGTGGTGACGACTCTAACACTAATGCTTGTGTGCTCGCTGAATACTATGCAGCTAAGAACTATGGCGTGCAGGTAATCGGATGCCCCAAGACCATCGATGGTGACTTGAAGAACGATCAGATTGAAACTTCATTCGGTTTCGATACAGCTTGTAAGACTTATGCTGAAGTAATTGGTAACATCCAGCGTGATGCCAACTCTGCTCGTAAGTACTGGCACTTCATCAAGTTGATGGGTCGTTCGGCCAGCCACATTGCTTTAGAGTGTGCATTGCAGTGTCAGCCCAATGTATGTATCATCAGCGAAGAAGTGGAAGAAAAGAACCAGACACTCGACGACGTTGTAACATACATCGCTTCTGCTGTGGCCAAGCGTGCTGCAGCCGGAAACAACTTCGGTACTGTACTCATCCCCGAAGGTCTTATCGAATTCATTCCCGCATTCAAGGCGCTCATTGCTGAACTCAACGACCTTCTCGCTACTGAAGAAGCAAAGACTGTAGGTGTTGCTGGTCTCCGTGCTTTCGTACTCGAAAAGCTTTCTGCAACAAACGCAGCACTCTACGAAAGCCTTCCCGAAGGTGTGGCAAAGCAGCTCACACTCGACCGTGACCCCCACGGCAACGTTCAAGTGTCACTCATCGAAACTGAAAAGCTCCTCTCTGAAATGGTGGCTGCTAAGCTCGCTGCATGGAAGAAAGAAGGTAAGTTCAACGGTAAGTTTGCAGCTCAGCACCACTTCTTCGGTTACGAAGGACGTTGCGCAGCTCCCTCTAACTACGACGCTGACTACTGCTATGCACTCGGAACAAGTGCCGCACAACTCGTTGCCAACGGCAAGACTGGTTACATGGCTATCGTGAAGAATACAACAGCTCCTGCTTCTGAATGGGTTGCAGGTGGTGTGCCCATCACAATGATGATGAACATGGAACGTCGTCATGGTGCTATGAAGCCCGTAATCCGTAAAGCTTTGGTGCGTCTCGATGGAGCACCTTTCAAAGAGTTTGCAGCCAATCGTGAAGAGTGGGCAGAAAAAACAAGCTTTGTTTACCCCGGCCCCATTCAGTATTTCGGTCCGACCGAAGTGTGCGACCAATGCACCATGACGCTGAAGCTCGAACAAGGCAAGTAAGCATGATTGGCTATAAGCCGTCTCAAACAATTAGCATATGAAAAAGGGGTAGGTGGGTGCAATATGCCATCTACCCCTTTCTTGTCTTAAACCAACAGAAACGTGGTAAAACGCAATAACAGTACCGCCGAGAAATCAGGAAGGCGAAAAAAAAATGCCGTACGCAAGCATACCAGAAATGCAAGCATCTCGCCGATGAAGAAACTCTTCGGCACAAAAACGGCTTGGGTCAGATGGTTGGGTGTTATTGCGATTGTGATATTCTATGTGTATGTTTTCCACGTTTATGTAGTATCACCTTTGAAACTGAGATGGAAAGGTCTTTATGGAGAAGCCGATTATCCCACCGAATACTCTATTCGAGGAATTGACATAAGTCATCATCAAGGGAGCATCGACTGGGAAAAATTGCAAACAGCTACCATTGGAGATGAACCGGTGCGCTTTGTTTTTATTAAAGCCACAGAAGGAAGAAGCATGTTGGACGTTAACTTTAACGACAACTTCTATAAAGCCCGCGAATATGGTTTCATTCGAGGCGCGTACCATTATTTCAAACCTAAAGTTTCAGCCCGACAGCAAGCGGAGTATTTTCTCAAACAAGTGCATTTGGAAGAGGGAGATCTTCCTCCGGTGCTCGACATTGAGGAAACCGGTGGGCTTTCTCCGCAAGCCTTGCGCGAATGTGCACTTACATGGCTAAAAATTGTAGAGCAAAATTGTGGAGTTAAACCGATACTCTACACCTATTACAAATTCCGCACCCAATATCTGAATACGCCTGAATTTGAGGTCTATCCCTATTGGTTGGCTCACTATTATGTGAAAGAAGTGGCTTACAAAGGAGATTGGAAATTTTGGCAGCACACCGATTGTGGAAAATTGCCGGGAATAAAAGGAGATGTCGACCTGAATGTCTATAATGGCTCTATGTACGATTTACGTCAATTGACCATCGGAGAGGAGTGAAGTTCTACCAAAATTCAGAAAGCACTTCATTTTCAACTCTTTCAAATTAATAAATACATAGTTGTATTATGAAATTAGGAAAAATCAAACGTATTCATGATTTAAGAATGATATGGCCACACGAAGCAAATAGCTTTACGAAGTGGCTAGCCAAAGAAGAAAATCTCTCTAAGTTAGGTGAAGATATAGGTATTGACCTTGTACTTGAAGAAAGAGAATCATCTGTTGGTAACTTTAGTGTTGACATATTTGCGAATGAAGAAAGTACCGGTAGGAAAGTTATTATTGAAAACCAACTTGAAGATACAGACCACGACCATTTAGGTAAGTTGATAACTTATGCTTCAGGAAAAGGTGCAGAAGTTATTGTGTGGGTAGTAAAACGAGCTCGCGATGAACATAGACAGGCTATAGAATGGCTTAATCAGCATACTGATACAAGCCTTGGGTTTTTCTTGGTTGAGATTGAACTTTGGCAGATTGACGATTCAGCAATAGCTCCCAAGTTTAATGTTATAGAGCGTCCTAATGATTGGGCCAAGCAAATGAAGAATAGTGAGAACTTAAGTGACAGAAAGCAAATGTTGCTTAAGTTCTGGAACGGATTTAATGATTATATTGCTAAAAGCGACATTTTCAAAAATGACTTTACAATCAGAAAAGCGCAACCTGATCATTGGTATGATTTAAGTGTTGGTAATTCTTCATATCACATTTGCATGACCATTAGTGCTCAAAAGAAGCGCCTAAGTTGCGGGGTTTATATTCCTGACAACAAAGATTTATTCCATACCTTCGAAGATAATAAGGATATTTTCCCAAAAAGAATTTGGCGAAGATGGTGATTGGAAAGAAGCAGCTAAAGCAACTCGCATTGTAATTTATAAAGGATTTGACCTCTATAACGAAACGAAATGGGAAGAAGCATATGCTTGGTTTGTAGAAAATGCTATTAAGACAAAAAGGGTTTTTAAGAAAATGGAATAATGGGGAGAATTCTACGGTTGGTCTTTGGCTAATATTCAGAATATTCAGACACAGTCCAAATCCAAAAGGACTATCAATTCCTACGCATTTAATCTAATCAAAAACGATATGAAAAAAATATTTCTCTTCTTAGTGCTAGTATTAGTTGTTGGATGTAGTAAAAAAGATATTCAGGAAGAATTTTCAACTCAGGAAAAAATCGCTTTAATTGATAGCATCCTTTCGTTGAATAATAGCTCTGTGACCATGGAGTCTATTGATTTATATAATTCACATCTAATAGTTTTTACAGCTGACCGAATTATAACTAGCAATGACTCCTTAAAATTCTTCTTAATTAGAGGGAAAGTTAATAAAGGATTTGAAGGATGTGCAATTATTCTTCCCTCTGAGGTTAATAATTTGTGTTTAAAAATTGATTCGGTGATTCAGATAGTATCACAACCCATTTCATATAATAAAGCTTTTTCCGTGTCTAATAATGGAGGACTTTCCATTACTGCAAAAACAAATGAAGCAAAAGATTGGGAAATCCATATAGATTTAAAACATAAGGACGATTTTAGTTTTGTTGCTAACACAGATTTTCTTAAGTACCTTTCCGGAACACTAAGAGCATGTGTAGATATAAAGGGAGATATGAAATCATCTGAAACAATTGTTGAGGAAGAACTCTATTATCACCAGAACGACAAAGTGTTTTTTGAAAAAGTTGATAAAATCTGCTCAATAAAAAAGACAAGTAGTGGATTGAGATATTTAGTTATCAAAGAAGGGAAAGGAAATAAACCTTATATTTCCAATAAGGTTAAAATTGCTTATTCTGTTTCTGTTTCAGATTCTATAATAGACAAGGGGGTTATAGAATCTAATTTAGACTATCTTATACCTGGACTACAAGAAGGTATCCAGCTCCAATCTGTAGGTTCAAAATATAATTTTTATATACCTTCTTATCTAGGTTATGGCTTTACCAAACATTCAGAAATATTTAATCCTTTTTCCCCTGCTATATATGAGGTTGAATTACTAAGTATAAAATAATATGGGGAGATACTTTATAAAGTTTTGAAAGTGGGTCAATGAAAATAAGCAACGACCCTGTATTTTGTCCCAAACACATGAATGGATATCTAAAAGAACTATGTGAAGTATTCCTACAAGGAAATTTTGGCAACTAATAAAATCAGCCACTGAACTTTAACTCAGTGGCTGATTTGTTATCTTCTCGGTTTTACTTCAAACTCAGTATCTACAAACCAATCTATACTTTCTTTATCAACTAATATATAATGCGGTAATCCAACTACAAGCACTTCTCCAGAATTGAGATAGGGAAGGTAAACATACTTACCATTCCATCGCCCTATATACTCTGCTGCATCGTACATCCAATCTTCATCTTCAATGAATTTAAGGACACGCTCTCTGATTTCCTTATACTCTGGATGGTAACTCCATCCATCGATACGCTTGCTAATAACACAATCAGAGTCGGGAACCAACTCTATCGTGTAACCATGCGTATCCGCATGGGCAAGTGCTCTACACATTACGCCCTCAGAAATAGGTTTGTCAAATCCGTGCTCTGTATCTACAGCATTTGCGATTTCGTGCATGTATTCCTGTTCTGGAGTAATGTCCTTCACAGTTTGCCAATCACAACGGTATTCTAAAAAGGCAAGACGATACTGGTTGAGTATCCTTTTCCCTTTGCTGAGTTTCTTTCCCTTCAAACGGTTCTTGTAGTGTGTAAAATACCACTTCTTGAACCCTTCAGCATTACCGCCATAACTCCAGTGCATGTAACGATTGAAAAGTATCACTTTCAAGGTCATGGGCACTCCATCATCTTTGTTAAAATCCTCAAGTCCGTAATGGATATACTCATTGAATTCGGAGAGTGAAAAATCCCAGCGAGATAGTTTTTTGACCCAAACTTGCTCATAATTGCAGAACATGTTGAAATCATCATCGACCTCTGTCCCATTTTCTACACCATAGTAACTACAGAAGTCAAGCAACCATTTGTATATGTCTTTCATAGAGTTACCTTATTTATAGAAAGTCACCCAATTGGTGCTGTGCGGAGTATATCTTTTAAAAAGTTCATGAGCTTTTCCATCCTTTTCACGATACCAACCATAATTCCATCCTGTCCCCATATCGAGGTAAAGGGCTTCGCTTGCGCCAAGTTGTTGCAATAACGCTACAAAGTCCTTAAATTGAACAACATTTTTTGATTGCACAACGCACAAACGATTATTAATCTCACATAGAGCACGGAAGATATTTTTGTTATTCGCAGGGCGTTTCATTGGTTTGATTTCTGATTTATGCATAATCATTTCCTGTGAGAAACCAGCCCCACCTTGCTTTGCCGCTTCATCTAAAGCAGCACTAAAATCTTTGTATAGGAAATTCCATTTTCCTTTGTAGAAGACAAATGCACCTGTATTTCGCTTGCATTTATATCCTTTATAGCGCTTACCGTTTGACACATGGTCGCCAGCAATATTGCTGTGCTTAAACTCTTTAAGAAATTCTCCGGTAAACGCGCCTGCCACCATCAAAATCACAGAAGTATCTTGCTTTGAAGGCATCTTACTACATGTTAAATCCACACGTGAAAAGTTTGGATAAAGCACAATTGCACCGAGCGTATCCACCCGTTCAACATAATCTAGTATCTCTGAACTTGATTCTCTTTCGTGAGAAGCTATATCATTCGAGTCTTTACACCCCACGACACAGACAAGTATGATTATCAACTTTGCAAATAATATTCCTTTAGTATTCATTGTTTATAATTTTTTAATAAGCAAAAGTAATAAATGAAATAAGAATATCGATTATAGGACTACAATAATGTAGAGGATTATTCAGCAAGAATAACGTTATTACTTGACAACCTTTCCAATCGCTGAAGAGAATCTCATTACTTCAGACTTCTGACCAGTTGCCGGAAGCGATATGTGTGCGCTCCTCGTGTTCTGCCCAACCACTCCAATCTGTTCGACCTTCGCCCGAATCGATACGCCCAGAACTCGGAGCGCACTTCAAATCGCAGTTCGCCCTCACGTGCGGCGATTTGATTGCGTAGTCGGTGCATATTCCGCTTTTCTTCGTTTTAGGTAATGAGTTTACTAGCGGAGGGGGTGGGGGCATGCCTATCCCCACTAAATTGCTACTTAGCCGTTAATTTTCGTCCACCTTTCGTCCATGAGATTTTGAGGTGGGCAAATAAGCAGAATGTGGTCAAGCTCTAAAAGCTGACCACATTCTACATTTGCTTGTTGTTTGAGTTGCGGAGACCCGACTCGAACGGATGACCTCCAGGTTATGAGCCTGGCGAGCTACCAACTGCTCCACTCCGCGATGTTCAAGAGTGTTTGTTTCTTGTTTGCGAGTGCAAAGGTAGGGTTTATTATTCTATTCTCCAAATTTTATGACAATTTTTATTGCTTTTTTATTCTCCTGATGAGTTTTTCTCAGTTAATCAATTCTAAATGGAGTTACGATTGTTGTTATAATCAATACTTAAGCGAATGAATTTTCATAAACTTACATTAATAAGATTACTCTATGACGTATTCATTTTTCCATGTGGAAAGATAATAAAACTTTTTGCTTTTTGATTGAACAGCTTTTTTGATATTTGCTGTGCGGCTTCTTCGTGCTTAATAGCTAATTTTGCACCAATACTTGTGTTCCGAAGTTTGTAATAGTTATTTCGAGAGATTATCTGATTGACAGAGAAAATGAAAGTAGCAGTTATGGGCGGTGGAGCCGCCGGTTTTTTTCTTTCCGCTAGGTTGAAACGACTTTTGCCGGAAGCTCGTGTGGTTTTGTTTGAGCGTTCGTCGCGTGTGCTTGCCAAAGTCAAAGTTTCCGGCGGTGGTCGCTGTAACCTTACCAATAGCTTTGCCGGGGTGAGTGATCTTTGTCATGTTTATCCGCGTGGCCATAAGTTGATGAAACGTTTGTTGCGCGAATTCAGTCATGAAGATGCTTATTGTTGGTTCGAGACACATGGAGTTCCACTCACGACACAAGAAGATGAGTGTGTTTTTCCGCAATCACAAAATTCGGAATCAGTTATTCTTTGCTTAAAACGTGAGGCTGAGAGTGCCGGAGTGGAAATCAGAACAGGATGTCCGGTTCAATCTATTGAGCGCAGCGATAATGGAGGTTTGCAACTTGTTTTTGATGGAGGTGCTACAACTCCTTGTTTGTTTGATCGCGTAGCTCTCACCACCGGTGGGGCACCGCGAGGTGAGGGACACGATTGGTTATCGGCTTTAGGTCACAAAATTGAAAAGCCCTGCCCGTCACTTTATACATTTAATATAAATACACCCGCACTCACTTCGTTGATGGGAATAGTCGTGGAAAATGTCTCCGTGGGGATTGCCGCTACCAAGTTCCGTGCTGAGGGTGCTTTGCTTATTACCCATTGGGGTGTGAGTGGCCCGGCAATTCTTCGCCTCTCATCCTATGCAGCGCGATATATGGATGAACAGGCTTACGAAGTGCCTTTGCTTATCAATTGGACCGGAGAAACAAATGTTGAGCAAGTAGCGCAGGAACTTCGCAACTTGCAGAACGAAGCACCGCGCCGACAATTGGGTAACCTTCATCCCTTTGGGCTGCAAAATCGTTTGTGGGTATATTTGCTCGAAAGGGCTGGATTAACTTCGGAGAAGCCTTGTGGTGAACTGGGAAGCAAAGGCATCAACCGATTGGTGCATGTGCTGACTTCAGACAGTTATGCTGTCGCAGGCAAGGGCGCATATCGCGATGAATTTGTAACGTGCGGTGGTGTCAGTCTTGAGTCTGTGTCTATGCGAACGCTCGAAAGCAAATCTTGTCCCGGACTCTATTTTGCCGGTGAGGTACTCGATATTGATGCTGTTACAGGAGGCTTCAATTTTCAAGCTGCTTGGACAACCGCCTATGTGGCAGCCGGAGCTATAGCTGCTTCGTTGGAAAATTAGGAAGAGAGGTGAAAACTGTGCAATAGTCTTTGAGAGCCAGAAGCTAACAACAAAAAACTGCTATAGGCTCATCCTTATAATCAGGAAAGTTCATAAATTTGCACACAAGTGGCCTACAAGCTGCTAACTACATATCGAAAAAAGTAAGAAGCGTTATGCTTATCTCAAAGTCGGGAACGTAGGAAATTCAAGACTTATCAGAGAGAAGGCATAGTGGTTCTCACGCGTATAGCGTGGGCTGCTATTTCCATATTCTCTGATAAAAGGTTTTCCTACGACCTCCGACTTAGAACGTGGCATACAGTTCCACGCTTCGTGCATCTATAAAGGAAATACCTAATAGGCTTTTGCGGGGACTGGCAAGGGCGCAACAATTATAAACTATGAAAAAACAAGTTTTGAAAATGGGACTGGTAATGACCTTAGGGCTTACCATTGTGTGGGCATGCGGTGAAACAGGTTCAGGAACAAGTGGTGGCACTGCCCCAACGGATTCGGTGGCTTCTACAATGGAAGAAAAGATTGATGACAGCAACTGGGAATACAATGAAATACCGGACGAAATGACGGACGACACGACTTATCTCGCTCATGTTGTTTCGGAGAATGCTGTCGACTTTGATTTTCCTTACGATGGTGGTAGCACCCTTATGCTGACTGTGCGAAAGAGTCCTCAGTATGGTTCGGATATCTACATAAAAATATCAAAAGGACAATTCAACTCTGGCATCTATGGTCAGAAAATCAAAATGCATTTTGATGAGAACAAGGCATTCGACCTCAACTGCAAAACTGCAAGCGATGGAAGTTCTGACTTGTTGTTCCTTACCAACTTCAAAAAATTGCTCCCTCAACTCAAACAATCTAAAACATTGAAGATTAGTTGCGAATTCTGGAATGAGGGGACACGCACTTTCACTTTTAATATCGAGGGTTTGAAGTGGGAACACAAAGAAGGCAAGAAATAAGTTCTCTCAGTATTTTCACACTTAAACCTTGCCGAAGGCCAAACTTCGGAAAATGAAACAACAAAGCAGGACGAACTTTTCAGTAGGCTCGTCCTGCTTTTTCTGTCTATGCAATTATACCGATAACGGTACGAAAATCAAGTAAGCTGTTACATACAATTCTGGAAATCGTAGTGGGCTTCCATTTTGCGTTTTTGGGGATAGACAACCCAATAACACTTTCCGTCTTTCTTCTTATAAGTTTGCCCTTGATCATCGGCCATGCCTTCTTCAGGATTTTCAAGAGCGTAACCGGCTGCTTCCAAACGCTTCACCTGAGCAGCAAAGATGTTGTCGTCGAACATAGCAATGGTGACTAAGTCGTAAAAATCACCCATGGGAAAAATCCATATCGCCACTCCCAAGCTGTCGGGATTGACCACCGCCCCCTCAAACTCATATGTCTCTTCGTTGCGCTGCACTGTAGCATTCTTTACTGCTTTGATGAAGAATTCACCTTTTGTGTCGGTAACATCGAATCCCTGCAACACGTTCTTTACGTGTGCCAAGTTCTTCTTGCCATAAGGATGCCCCAAATTGCTTGTTACCTCCACGAATTTCAACACCAAATTGTCAATGGTTTCGATGGAAGGAATTTCTTTCTCAACGGTAGCTGCATAATCCACGGTGGGAGCTGCTGCAACGCTGTCGGCTTCGTTATTGTTCTCTTGTGTGGTTTTGCCGGAGCAAGCTGCAAAGGCTGTTGCTCCGATGAACAGGCAGATGGCCCAAAATGTCTTTTTCATAATGCTTGTTATGTATTAAATAAATAATAAATGGTATGCGAAAAGTGCTTCCTGTTGCCAAGATATTGTTCACTGATGCGACAAATATAGTGATAAAGAGATAGAACGTTTGGATGGAAGGAATATATTTCCAAGATGTTTTGAAAAAGCACCAAAATGGACCAACGATTGTTTGGAAAGCTTACCAAGAAATGATTTGCATGGACAAAGTGATTAAAACTCTCCCCAAGCAGCACGGGCATGCTTGGGGAGAATGTGTATCAGCGTTTGGATATATTCGCGCCGGGTTATGCTTTCTTCACGCTCATCGAAGCCTTGGCCAGATAGCCGATGAGCACCAGGTACATGCCGAGCGAGAGCCATTGAGCAGCAGAGGTCTCGGCCCATCCGGGAATGGTGAGGCTGATGCCGCCGAATTGCAGGCCGGCACTTACCACGCCCATCAAGGCGCCACCGGCGATGAAACCAGAGGCAAGCAGAGTGCCTTTCTCATTGCGCAAGCGATTTACTTCAGAATCCTTGCTGCGACTGTTTACATACCAGTTAACGGCACCACCCACAATGAGCGGCAAGTTGAGCTGCAAGGGAATGAACATGCCAAGGGCAAAAGCGAGGGCAGAGATACCGCAAGCATTCAGTACAATGGCAAGCACAGCGCCGATACCATAGAGCAACCAGGGTGCGCCTTGGCCCGACATCAACGGCTCAATGACAGCGGCCATCGCACGGGCTTGGGGGGCAGCCATCACGTCGGAATTGTCAGGCGTAAACCCGTAGGCCTTGTTCAGAATCATGATGACACCGCCCACGGTGGCTGCGCTGACAAGGATGCCGAGGAACTTGAATGTTTCCTGATGCTTGGGGGTAGAGCCGAGCCAGTAGCCAATCTTCAAGTCGGTGATGAACGCGCCGGCACTGGCCAATGCTGTGCAAACCACACCGCCCATGATGAGGGCTGCCACCATTCCGCCTGTGCCTTTGAGGCCCACCAGCACCATGATGATGGAGGAGAGGATAAGGGTCATCAGCGTCATACCGCTCACGGGGTTGGAGCCCACAATGGCAATGGCATTGGCTGCCACGGTGGTGAAGAGGAATGAAATCACGGCCACGATGAGGATACCTACCACCGTGAACAAGAGATTGCCACCCATTACGCCGAAATAGAAGAAGAGCGTGGTGATAACAATGGTGAGCAACGAACCGATGGCGATAATCTTCATGGAAAGATCTTTCTGTGTGCGAACGGCTTTCTCCTCCGCAGCGCCGCCTTTGAAAATCTTACCCACGAGTCCGAAAGCACTCTTGATAACGCCCCAGCTCTTGATCACACCGATGATACCTGCCATGGCGATGCCTCCGATACCGATGCTCTTAGCGTAGCCGAAGATTTGTTCGGGCGAAGCAGCATTAGCAGCCACTCCATTGGCTACTTCCACTTCGGGGAAGATGAGAGAAATTCCAGGAACAATCACCCACCAAACAGCGACAGAGCCGGCGCAAATGATGGCAGCGTATTTCAATCCTACGATGTAACCCATACCGAGCAGGGCTGCACTGGTGTTAACGCTAAACATCAACTTTGTTTTTTCTGCAATGGTACAACCCAGTTCTGTGGCACGACTGGTGAAGTTTTCGCTCCAAGCACCGAAAGATGCCACGGCAAAGTCGTAAAGTCCGCCAATGAGTCCGGCCACCAAAAGAGGCTTGGTTTGGCTGCCGCTCTTTTCGCCGGAAAGCAACACTTGCGTTGAAGCCGTAGCTTCGGGGAAGGGATATTTTCCGTGCATGTCCTTCACGAAATACTTGCGGAAGGGGATGAGGAATAATATGCCGAGCACACCTCCAAGCAATGAAGCCATGAAAACTTGGAAGAAGTCTACGGTGATGTCAGGATACTTTGACTGCAGAATGTAAAGCGCGGGCAAAGTGAAAATGGCACCTGCCACAATCATACCTGAGCAAGCACCGATGCTCTGAATGATTACGTTTTCTCCCAAAGGGTCTTTGCGATGTGTGGCACCCGAGAGACCCACGGCAATGATGGTGATGGGAATGGCGGCTTCGAACACTTGGCCCACCTTCAAGCCCAGATAGGCGGTGGCTGCCGAGAAGATAACAGCCATCAAGATGCCCCAGAAGATGCTCCAGGGGGTTACTTCTCTGTAGGTACGTTCCGGCTTCATCAGCGGAGTGTACTCTTCGCCTTCGCGCAGTTCGCGAAAGGCGTTGTCGGGAAGATTGGTTTCTTTCATTGGTTGTATAGTATTTAATTAGTAATTTATTAGCATTTATCTATTGTTCGAATAACGCGGCAGGGGTTTCCTACGGCTACGCTATTGTCGGGGATGTCTTTGGTGACGACACTTCCTGAGCCGATAACCACGTTGTTGCCAATGCTGACGCCCCGCATAATTTGTGCGCCGGCACCTATCCACACGTCGTTGCCTACGGTGATGGGGTAGGCGTATTCGATTCCGGCTTTGCGTTGTTGGGCATCGATGGGGTGGCCGGCGGTATAGAAACCGCAATTGGGTGCGATAAACACGTTGTTGCCAAAGGTTACCTTCGCACCGTCAAGGATAACCATGTTGTGGTTGGCAAAAAAGTTGTCGCCCACTTCTATGTTGTATCCATAGTCGCACCAGAATGGGGCCAGGATGTAACAACCCTTTCCTTTCTTTCCAAGTAGTTTGCCCAGCAACTCCTGTTGTCCTTCTTCATCCGAAGGGCGCAGTGCATTGTAGTCGTAACAAAGCTCCTTGGCCAGGCGTCGCTCCTCAATGAGTTCGGCATCATAGTTGGCATTATAGAGCATCTGTTGGAGCATTTTCTCTTTCTCGGTCATCTTAGCTCAATGATTGTGGGTGGTAGCGTTGTATTTATAGGACGCACTACGCTGATGTTTGAAGCATATCTTCAGATGAGCAAACCTGCTTTGATTGAACGTAGGTGCGCGTAAGAAATTTCTCACGCCTTGACACTGCAGTATCACGGCATGACACTGCAGTGTCAAGCACTTGATACGCGCGTGTCAAGGCCTTGATATTTTTGTCTCAAGCGCATGAGAAAAAAGTGTCAACGCGGTTGATACGCTCGGAAGCGCATTGAGGCTATTCTCTGTCCCAAAGATAATCTTCTTCGTAGGCATCGAATTCCACGGGTTGGCTTGCACCGGCTTTGATAAGCACTTTGGCAACGATTTCCTGCTGCTTGGGTGTGAGCGGCATTGTGCCCTTGCGCATGCGATAGTAATAGGCGCGGTTGAACTTCTCGCTGAGCTGCTGCGCAACGTCGTCCACCTTGGCCGACGGCACTGTGCCGATGGCACGAAGGAAGCCGCGGGCCATGCGCACCCGAACCGCCTCCTTATAGCACGGGCAGTCTTCGCCCTCTTTCCCCTCCACGTGGAGCGGGTTGATGCAGATGATTTGCTGCTTTTCTTTCTGCACATATTGGCAAGCCAGTTTGTGCAAGCAAGTAGCCTCTTTCGCGCATCCCTGTTGGAAACAGCAGGCGAAATAAGCCGGTACTTTCTCAATTTTATTCATCTTGTAAATCTGTGAATTAGGTTTATTTGTTTCAATCTTTAGTCCATACGGTCACGATAATCCTCATATCGATATTCGCGTAGCAGTTCCAAACTGCCATCCGTGTGTTGCATCATCAACGACGGATGATGAATTCCGTTGAACATGTTGGTCTTGACCGTGGTGTAGTGTATCATATCTTCAAAAATCACCATATCGCCCACGGAAAGGGGGGCAGGGAAGCGCCAATAGCCCATGAAGTCGCCGGAGAGGCATGAGTTGCCGCCCAAGCGATAAACGCAGGCTTCGGTTTCGTGTCCGTGAGCGTCTTCGTCGGCCAAGGTTTCGGCACCACGCACGGCGGGATGATAAGGCATTTCCAGGCAATCGGGCATGTGGCAGGTGAACGACACGTTGAGAATGGCCGTTTTGATGCCATGGTTCTCCACAATGTCCACAACCTGTGCCACGAGTGGACCGGTCTGCCAGGCAAATGCCGAACCGGGCTCCAGAATAATCTGCAAGCCGGGATGCTTGGCGCGGAAGGCTTTGAGCAGAGCGATGAGGTGGGGCACATCGTAGTCCTTGCGGGTAACGAGGTGGCCGCCGCCCAGGTTGAGCCACTTGATGCTGTCCAGCCATTTGCCAAACTTCTCCTCAATGTGTTGCAATGTGTTTTCCAATGCATAACTGCTGCTCTCGCAATGGCAGTGGCAATGAAAACCTTCGACATCAACCGGAAGCGTTTCAGGCAAGTCCTTGGCCAAAACACCGAAGCGCGAGCCGGGAGCACAAGGGTTGTAGAGCTCGGTTTCAATCTCGCTATACTCGGGATTGATGCGCAAGCCGCATGACACACCTTGGGCTTTCGTGGCAAAACGTTCGTATTGCGAAAGCGAGTTGAAGGAGATATGACTTGAACATCGCACTATCTCGTCGAAGGTTGCCTCTTCGTAGGCCGGACTGTAGGTATGGGCTTTTGAACCAAATTCCTCTAATGCCAAACGAGCCTCGTAAACACTCGAAGCTGTGGTGTGCGTGATATACTCGCGGAAGATGGGGAATGTTTTCCAAAGGGCAAAAGCCTTAAAGGCAAGAATGAATTCCACGTCGGCTTCTTCGGCTATGCTGCGAATGAGCGACAGGTTGCGGCGCAGCTTCTCTTCTTCGATGATATAGCAGGGCAGGGGAGCGCCCTTGTATGATTGATGTTCCACGGGATGTTTGTATTTAATTATAAAAGAGTCCTTAGGTTTCAAGAAGGGAGTGAGGCATCAGAAAGTGATGTTGAAACCCACCGAAAGTTCTTCGAGGAACTGAAAGTAGCTGCCATTCTTGCTACGCTTGCCGGAGTCGTCGAAACGGGGATAGAGGAACAATCTTGTCGTAAGGTACTTGTTGATTTTCAAGTTGAATGTGTTTTCCCATTCCACCTGTGTTCGTGAATAGTCGGTGAAGTAGTAGATGCGGCCACGCCATTCCACATTCTTGAACATGTTCCAACGATAATTGGCTGTGATATTCGAACCATAATCCAGGCGGCAGTGCTTTCCTTCTTTCAGACCGAAAGATGTGGAGAGCGAGAGACGGTCAACATACTTGAAGTTGCCGGCAATGGGCGAGAGGGTGGCATCAAAGTGAAAGTTCTTCACATCAAGCGTGTAAGTCATACCGACAGAGAGCACAGACTCGAAGGGAGACATAAAGTCGGAATAGACCTTCGTGTCATTGGCGTGATAGCCCGGATAGAACTGTGTCCACGATTGCAACATCACTGTGTAGTCCCAACGCTTCACGGCTGTGATATTCAACTTGTTGGTCAGACGTATGAGGTCGCTGTTGGTGCGAAACTTGTGGGTATTGTCATTTTGCGACTTCTGAAAGCCGAGACGCATCTCCAAGGTGTTGAGAAACTTGAACTTTTGTTTGTTGTCGTAATTGGCACGGATGGTCATGTCGGCCTTGAGAGAATAGTTGCTTTCACCACCGTTATACCAGTTGTCGGTAACATAGTTTTGCAGAAATTGCAATGCGAAATCGGCACTGAACTTCCAAAAATTGGGTTTGCGCACCTCAATTTCCAGTCCATCGCCACCGGGTTCGCCGGGAGTTGTTTCCACAGCAGAAGCAAAGCGATCGGTGAGTCTCACTTTGGGTTTCACTTCTGTGGGCAAGTCTGTGCGGATGCCATCAGCCCCTTCGCCCTGATGCTCATCGTTTCGGATTAACCAAGGGCTGGTTGTGTATACATACAGAAGTTCTCTATCGATTTGTTCATCCAATGCCCGACGCGACAAATAGCTCGGAAATGCAGTGTTATATCCTGCAGACGACAACGAATCGGAATATGAAAGCTGACCGATGCTGCGTCTGACGGGGGCTGCGTAGAAAGTGGGAGATGAGAACAAATAGAAATAATAAGGATTGCCCAGGGTATCAGCCCCCGTGTATTCCCATTTATCAAATTGAGACCTCAAAGAATCCAATTGGGCAAGATATTTCTGGGTCGTGGGATACACAATCGCTGAATCGCTTGTTGCAGCATCTGTAGGCTTCTGAGCCATCAGCGGAAAGCAGACAACAGCAATGAGAAAGAGAGTGAAAAAACGTTTCATATATTTGCAAATTATGAATTTGCGACAAAGTTAGTGCAAGGCGAGTGGAATACAAAGCAAATCGCAAAGCATTTGCTTTTATTTCCGAGCCGCAGCCTGACTTGGGCAATAGCCAAAGTGCAAGGCGAGTGGAATACAAAGCAAATCGCGAAGCATTTGCTTTTATTTCCGAGCCGCAACCTAACTTGGGCAATAGCCAAAGGAGTGTTCTACAAATAGAAATCTTGCGTCAGGTGTTTGTAGTCTTCACTTCGGCTTCCGTCTGCGGCTGTCAACGTGATAGAATTTCGTTGCACAGGATTTTGCAAATGAAGTGTCTTGACAAAATGCAGAAGTATGCGGCGGGGTGGTTTATGACTCACTGTGTGTACTTCTGTGGAACGCTGCAACGAAAATCCTTGTTCGATGCACAAAGCAATGAAACGAGTGGCAGCTGTGTGAGGAAGTATCACTTGAAAACTCCCTCCATCACACAACAGCCTATGAGCATTTGTTATACACTCGGCAAAAGGCAGTCCTTGTGTGTGGCGTGCTCCGGCTCTCACCTCATTGGGTGGTAAAAGATCTTCTTCAAAATAAGGGGGATTGGAAAGTACACAATCAAAATTCTGGTCAGGAGAGAAGCTGCGAACATCGCACACTTCAATATGGACACGCGAGGCATAGGGTGAACTTTCCACATTTTCACGGGCTTGCTCCACTGAAGAAACATGGATATCGATACCCACAACATCAGCTTTTGATCGTTGAGCAGCCATAAGTGCTATCAATCCCGATCCGGTGCCGATGTCAAGGATGCGTTGTGCTCCTTCTACTTCAGCCCAAGCACCCAACAAAACTCCATCGGTACCCACTTTCATGGAACACCGATCATGACAAATGCGAAATTGACGAAAATCGAAATGAGACATAGTATCTGCAAATGTAACAAAAGCATGATGAAAGCGAATGGCCTTACATATAAAAATAGTGTGTAAGGCACGTTGACACCTTACACACTATAAAATCTCTGAGTTATTTCAAGAAGCTAACACCTGTTCAGTCGTCTTTCCGACGCAGCACTATAGCAGTACGGGCAGGAATATAGAGTTTGAGCCAGCCTTTTCCGTCACGTTTAAGCAATGGGTCGAAGTTGGTGAAGTGGCAAATGGAATCGTCAGTGAGACCATTTCCGCCATAAGCCGGTGCATCAGTGTTGAGCACCACTTCGTAAGCACCTTCGGGTACCATGAAGCCATAGTCGGTATAACTGCGAGTGGGGCTGAAATTGAAGACAAAAATCAGTTCTCCACGGCTGTATGCCAAGATTTGGTCACCATCGTTGTGCCAAATCTCTTGCACCTTCTTACGTTGGAACATACGTACGCTCTTTACTGTTTCGAGCATTGCACGATCGAAGTCGCCCAAGTAATGATAGCACAAATCGTGATTATCTACGAGGTTCCATTGACGACGAGCGTATTTGTGGCTCCAGCCATTGCCTTCACGTGGGAAATCAATCCATTCGGGGTGTCCGAATTCGTTACCCATGAAATTGAGATAGCCTCCGTTGATGGTTGACAAAGTGAGCAATCTTATCATTTTGTGCAAAGCAATGCCTCGGTGCACGGTTCCGTTTTCATCACCTTTGCGGAAGTGCCAATACATGTCGGCGTCGATAAGACGGAAAATGAGTGTCTTGTCTCCTACAAGCGCTTGGTCGTGGCTCTCACAATATGAAACGGTGCACTCATCGGCCCGACGATTGGTGAGTTCCCAGAAGAGACTGCTGGGATGCCAATCTTCATCACGTTTCTCCTTAATCATCTTGATCCAATAGTCGGGCACATTCATGGCCAAGCGATAATCAAATCCATAACCGCCGTCCTTGAAAGGAAGAGCAAGACCGGGCATTCCGGAAACTTCTTCGGCTATAGTAATGGCATTGGGATTTACTTCATGAATGAGGAGATTGGCCAAAGTGAGATAGCAGATGGCATTATCGTCCTGGTGACCGTTGTAATAGTCGCCGTATCCTCCAAATGCTTCTCCCAGTCCATGACTATAATAAAGCATTGAAGTTACACCATCAAAGCGGAAACCATCGAATTGGAACTCTTCCAGCCAATATTTACAATTGGAGAGAAGGAAATGGATTACCTCATTCTTTCCATAATCAAAACAGAGACTATCCCATGCGGGGTGCTCACGACGGCCTCCGGTGTAGAAGAACTGACAAGGATCACCGGCTAAATTACCCAAACCTTCGATTTCATTCTTCACAGCATGACTTTGCACCATGTCCATGATGACTGTCAGACCTGCGGCATGCGCTTCGTCAATGAGTTGCTTTAGTTCATCGGGAGTACCGAAGCGGCTGGAAGGTGCAAAGAAACTGGATACATGATAACCGAAGCTACCATAATAAGGATGCTCCTGTATGGCCATAATTTGAAGGCAGTTGTATCCTTCGGCCACAACGCGTGGCAAAACATTTTCGCGGAATTCATTGTATGTGCCCACCTTCTCTGCATCTTGCGACATACCAATGTGGCACTCGTAAATGAGCAGGGGATTACGTTTGGGCTTGAAGTTCTTCTTTTTGAACTCATAAGGAGTTTCTGGAGCCCATACCTGTGCACTGAAAATCTTGGTGGTATCATCTTGCACAACACGTCGACACCATGCCGGAATGCGTTCACCTTCACCTCCTTCCCAATGTACTTTCATTTTGTAGAGGTCCAGATGCTTCAATGCTTTCTTGGGTAACTTGATTTCCCAACAGCCGGATTTTCCCACGGGCTTCAAACGATAATCTTCACTCTCTTCCCATTGATTGAAATCGCCTATAAGATATATGTCAGTGGCATTAGGTGCCCACTCACGAAAGACCCATCCACGAGCGGTGCGATGCAAACCAAAATAGTTGTGCCCTTCAGCAAAATCTGCCAAAGATGTTTTTCCTCCGGTCAATTCTTGAAGTTTATTGACCACTGCTTGATGTCGCCCTTCAATGGCATCATTATACGGCTCAAGCCATGGATCGTTTTTTACCAACTTCAAGCGAGGCTTCACGGCCTTTTTTTGTTTTACGCTCTTCATATATGTAGAATTTTAAGGTTGTGTATTTCTTTTCAAAAGGGAGATGGACTATTCTGCGAGCCTTCCATGATTATAGCTGCCTTTTTTAACAACATTTCCATGCTTATCGTATTCCACAAATTTGCCGTGGCGCTCGTCATTCTCATAACTTCCTTCGAACTTTGTTCCATTCGCCATGATTTCAACAGCCTTTCCATGTTTCTTTCCGGCTTTAAATCCACCCTTATACCGGTCACCATTGGCATATTTCAGCACTCCTTCTCCCTCCATAAGGTCGTTAACCCATGTTCCATTGTATTCGTCACCATTTTTCCATTTGTAGACACCATGGCCATCGCGACGTCCGTTTTTCCAATGGCCGGTGTAACGTGCCACACCTTTCCACACAAAAACGCCTTCGCCATGTTGGGCCCCTTTCAAGAAATTACCATTATAGGAGTCGCCATTTGCAAAATAGTACATACCGGCACCTGTACGCTCACCTTGTTTGTAGGCGCCTTCATACTTGTCTCCGTTGCGATATGTGTATATGCCGCGACCCTCTTTTTCGCCATTTTTCCATTCTCCATCATAGATATTTCCATCGCCATACACGTATTTTCCACGCCCATGGGGTTGATTGTTATACCATCCACCGGTGTAAGATGAGCCGTCGTTCCAATCAAAAGTTCCGTATCCCTGCTTCTTGTCTTCTACCCAATCACCGGTATAACTGGCACCATTCTGTGCAAAGGTGTAAGTGCCTTTCCCTTGACGCTTATCCTCTTTCCAGGTTCCAACATAGCGATCTCCATTGTAGTAGTACATTGTACCTTCATCATGACGCATTCCGTGAAACCAGAAACCTTCATAACGATTGTTGTTCAAGTAGTAATAAGTGCCCTTTCCGGTCATCTCATCAGAAACCCAACCCCCATCATATTTTTCTCCATTGGCATAATTGTAAACACCATGACCTTCACGTTTTCCTTTGCGGTATTCACCTTCGTAGAAATCGCCATTGGGAAATTTGGTCGTACCACGTCCATTAGGTTTTCCGCTTGCCAACTCACCACAATAGACGGCTCCATCTTTGAATGTGTAGGAGCCAACTTGAATGCGTTGGGCGTAAGTATTGATGCCTATAACGGCCATGAACAGGAGAAGCAACTTGGCTTTATGGAACATATCTTTGAACTTTTTTATTTATCGTTAAAACTATGGTAGAGCATTGTTGAATACTGCTTTATGTGTGTTGCACCTTTTTGAGACTTTCCGGAGAAATGAGAATTGCATTTGAAGCATTCTTGAAGGCATGAGACTTATTCAAACAACATGTCTACACCATCATTAAATCCAGCTATGGAGTCGGTTCCCTCGTTCAAAGTGAAACCAATTCCCTCTTCACACGATTGAAAGTCTGCAGGGATATCGAAAGGCTCATTGGGCAAATACCCTAATGCTTTGTCCGCATACACACGTTTCATATAGAGTGCCCAGACTGGCAATGCTGTAGCTGCACCTTGTCCGGTAGCAGTAGAATAGAAGCGTATGTTGGGATCTTCACCGCCTACCCAACATGCTGTTACGAGTCGCGGAACTACACCGACAAACCAACCGTCTGCATTGTTGTTTGTTGTACCTGTTTTACCGGCAATAGGACCTGTGAATCCATAACGATTACGCAAACGACGGCCGGTTCCTGCATCGATAACACCACGCATCATCTCAATCATCTTGTAGGAACTTTCCTCACTTATTACCTCATTCATGCGAGGTCTGAATTCAGCCACAATGTTACCATTTGCATCTTCGATATGCGAAACAAAGATAGGAGCACAGCGAATGCCCTTATTGGCAAATGCAGTATATCCGCTTGCCATTTCTGCCACTGTAATTTCACAAGCACCCAAACAGAGCACAATGGAAGGTCGTATTTGGTTGTCGGCCACTCCAAAATCGCGCAACAACTTCACCAAACGATTTCCAGTGGGGTCGACATTGTTCATCAAGTCTGCTGTAATCCAGTTGTTTGATTGTGAAAGACCCCACTTCAGCGTAACCTGTTGTCCATATCGGGCATGGCTTCCGTTACGAGGTGTCCAGGGAGAACCATTCACAGTATGATAAGTGCGTTGCGCATTGGTGAGCATGTCGCAAGGGGAGTGTCCATCCTGCATAGCCATGGCGTAAACATAAGGCTTCATGGTTGAACCGACCTGACGGCGACCCACAGCACACATATCATGTTGGAAGTATTCATAGTTCAGACCGCCAACATATGCTTTCACGAAACCGGTTGCGGGATCAATGCTCATTAATCCGGAACGCAACATTGATTTTTGGTAACGCAAACTATCCATAGGTGTCATCACTGTGTCGCGTTCTCCACCATAAGCATAAATCGTCATGTGTACCGGTGTGTTGAATGCTCTTTCAATTGTAGCTTCATCAGCTCCGTCTTCTTTCATTTGCCTATAGCGATGGCTTTCTTGCATTGCATGCTTAAAGAAACGCTCCACCTTTTCTCTTGAAAGCGAAGGAGGATAGGGGAAGTTGGGGGAATTGCGCTTTTCACGCGAGAAGACTTTCTGCAAATCACGCCCAACATGCGTGAGCATTGCCTCTTCAGCATATCGCTGCATGCGTGAATCTATGGTAACGTATATCTTAAGACCATCAGTGTATATATCGTACGGCGAGCCGTCTTTCTTGAAGTTCTTTTTACACCACCCGTAAAGAGGATTTGTTTCCCAATTAAGCGAATCTTCATAATACTGCCGTTGACGAGCCGGTGATTTTCCGTAATCCTTGGGATCGGGTCTGTCGGCCATCATGAAGCGACGCAGATATTCACGGAGATAGGGAGCCGATCCTTCCTTATGGTCCACACGATGAAAATTCAAACCCAAAGGTTGTGTCTTGGCTTGTTCGCACTCCGCCTCTGTGATATATCCGGCTTTCACCATTTGGTCAAGCACCACGGCACGACGATTCAACGCACGTTCGGGATAACGCACCGGATTGTAGTAGGAGGGATTCTTACACATACCCACCAACAAAGCAGATTCCGTAAGTGTCAAATCACGTGGATGCTTACTGAAATACACCAAAGCCGCCGTTTTGATACCCACAGCGTTATGAAGAAAGTCGAAATAGTTAAGATAAAGTGTCAGTATCTCATCTTTCGTATAGCAACGCTCCAATTCTACTGCAATAATCCACTCGATAGGTTTTTGCATTAAGCGTTCCAATTTGTTGGAAGCTCTTTCAGAATACAACTGTTTGGCCAACTGTTGTGTGATGGTACTGCCACCACCTGCACTTTTCTGTTGCATGATGCCGGTCTTCACAATGGCGCGTCCCAAAGCACGCACATCAATACCCGAATGTTCGAAAAAGCGAACGTCCTCAGTAGCGACCAATGCATCGAACATGTGAGAAGAAATGCTGTCATGGTCAACAAAGATGCGATTTTCGCTCTTTGACCAAGTTCCCAGCACCTTTCCATCTGACGAAATCACTTGAGAGGCAAATCTATTGATGGGGTTCTGCAAATCATCCAAAGGAGGCATGTTGCCAATCCAACCATTCTTTACGCCTACCACTCCGATAAATGCTATCAGAACAAACAAGACGGGTATGAACCAAATATATGTGATTATACGCTTCTTCATGATGAAATCCGATTACTCTTTAGAATAATTATTTTGTATTTCTAATCTTGCTTCAAGGCTAATTGTTTTGTCCCTCCACCTGTTTCATTCTTGTAGCTTCAAGAAGGGGAAGGTTGGTCTCAGTGGGTACATAAATAACGGTCTTGTTGCTCAAATCCGATTGTTGACGCACCCACAGATATTGTATGTATGTGGGGGTGATGCTTCCGTTTTCAATTCGTATAGCCTCTGCAGCTCCTTTGGCACGCTCAATTTCAGCTTGAGCATTCAACTTTTCAGCCTCAAGATTCGCACGGGCTTCTTCAATCTTAATTTTACGATTCTGTTCAGCCTTTGCAAATTCTGCTTTACCCTCCATTTCTTGCGACCAAACATTATACCAAGGAAGGATAAAAGCCATACTGACAATAAAAACTGCAATGAGGACAATTCCCCACAAGATCACCTTAACGGCACCGGGATTGAAACTTACGTTATTATAGTTGTTCATAATAAATCATTTGTCTTTTGTTATTCCAAGATACCTAAAAATGCTGTGCATGATGCACTGCTTTTTCTGTACCATTATTTTACTAAATGTAGCATCTCATAACACGTCTTTTTGCGCTGAAAGCAGAATGTTGGCGTGCATACTTATGCAACTTTGCAAACTTAACAATTTTCATCCAAACAGCCGCGATGCTGAACGTTTTTTATCATACAAACTTCTTAATCTTTTGAATAAGAAACCATACAAGGCAGAGAAAAAGCAAAAATGGTTGTAATTCATTTATGCTAAGGCTAAAGGTTCCGATATGAAAAAACATGAACTTCTCAAGAGCTATACAGGTGAAACTGCGGTGAGTTTTCAGCAAAACAATTCCTTATTTCTGCACATCACAGAGATTATTCAAAATGATGGTTAGTATAATGGTGAGCATGCGCGAATTAGCACGTTACATATCGTGATTTCATGATATACTTGATTAGTCTCGCAAACATCTTATGCGAATGTAAAAAATCACATAAGCATCCATTGATTTTGCGCACGCCTTGTAAAAATTTCTGCAGTGCTTGCAAAAAATTCTACAAGCACTGCAGATTTTCACGCATTCGCATGCTGTTTTTTGATTGTGCCACCAAATATACCTGTTTATACTTTATGAGTTACTCCGACACGCATCAGTAATTTAATGATACATGATATAATACGCATTCCGGAACTCAATGTTTTTTAGCTTTTTCCGGCAACTGCACAGTTCTCGACGCAAAACATTTGCATAGAAAGAGGAGGACAAGCCCACCTTTTGATGGTGTTGTCCTCCTCTTCAATACTTTTTGAGAAATTATCTCCCACAATGTTTTTATGGGAGTAAACAAATCTACCCTTACTTTTTGTTTTTGAGATTTGCGTTATCAGACAATTCCACTGTATAACTGCGATTGATACCACTCTGCGTCTTTGCACGTATCCAAAGCACGCGGTCTGTGCTCATGTTGGCTGCACGTACAGCTTCATCAAAATCAGCCACAGTGTGCATCTCGCGGTCATTGACTTGCATGATGATAATTCCTTTTGTGATACCGGCCTCACTCATTTTGCCATTCTTGACAGCAGTTACCATCAATCCGTGGCGCAAAGCTAATTGTTGTTTCTCAGTGTCGCTGAGTGGACGCAGGGCTGCCCCCATCTTGTCGCCACCGATGCTTTCAACAACTCCTTCTGTGCCTTGCACGTTGCGCAGGGTGAGGCGAGTTGTGTGTTTCTTCTTGTTTCGCAAATAAGTAACCTCCACCTTATCTCCGGGTCTGTGTCCGGCCATAAGCTCTTGCAGTTGTCCAAATTTTTCAATGGTATTGCCATCAATGGCTATGATAACATCACCTTTTTGCAGGCCACCTTTAGCTGCTGCTCCGTCTTGGCTGACATCGTTAACATAGACACCGGTGAGCGTTCCAAGGTCCACATTGTTTCCTTTCTCATGCTGTTCGTCCAGATAGACACTTACATCCTTTCCTATCACACCCAGCATGGCACGCTGCACAGTTCCGAATTCCTTAAGGTCGTCCACCACTTTGCGCATGATAGTGGTGGGAATGGCAAAGCCATAGCCGCTATACGAACCGGTTTGCGAATAAATCATAGCATTGATACCAATGAGTTCGCCGCGAGTATTGACAAGTGCTCCTCCTGAGTTACCGGGGTTGATGGCCGCATCGGTTTGGATAAAGCTCTCGATACTGTTGGCACCTGCACCGAGAGTGCGTGCCTTTGCCGAGATAATACCGGCAGTTACGGTGGATGTCAAGCTGAAAGGATTTCCGATAGCAAGCACCCACTCTCCGAGTTTCAGATCATTGCTATCGCCGATTGTGATTGCAGGGAGATCTTCGGCCTCAACCTTGATGAGAGCAAGGTCAGTGTTCTTGTCTGTGCCGATAATGCGTGCTTTGAATTCACGGTTGTCATTAAGTTTCACTTGCAATTCGTCAGCGCCTTCCACCACATGGTTGTTGGTAACGATGTATCCATCAGCAGAGATAATAACTCCACTTCCGGCTCCTTTGCGTTCGGGGCTTTCGTAACGTCGTTGGGAACCGCCACCGCCACGACCAAAGAATTCATTGAAGAAGTCTTCGAAAGGATCGCGGTATCCGGACGGAGCTTGTTGCACACGGCTGTGCGTGGTAACTTTGATGTAAACCACTGAATTGACAGCGCGTTCAGCTGCATAACTAAGGTCCACAGGGCCACCGGGAGTGCGGTTGCTCGTTTGTTCTGTACTTGCAGTATTTTCGGCTTCGTTATTCGAAACAATGGTTGAAATGGCCGGTGTCAATCCGAGGCAAAAGGCCAAGGCCATGAGGCCGATGGTTTTCTTATTCATGCTGATATATGTTTTGAGATTTGTTTTCATGCTTGCAAAATTAGTGTGGCTTTTTTCAATCAAGCCTTCCTGAAATAAAAAAATCGTCTTTTAACAATATCTTTTAACACTGTAACTATAGCTCAGCGCCTTACGTAAGCATTAGTAACAGCAATTTAACTTTTTTCAAGCACGCAAGCGATGTTGCATCACAAAAAAGTGATGATTTCATCCAAAGATTTACGCTTTTTGATGGGATTTGCATCATCCGATACAGGATGTCCGATTGGAATAAGTGCCACCGGCTGGTGATGCAAGGGAAGTGGGAATGTTTCAGCTAATTGTGAAACACTGAAGTTGCACACCCAACAAGTGCCGAGACCTCGTTCGGCTGCCGCCAAACAAAGATGCTCAACAGCAATGGCCACATCGATATCGCCATGTGCTTTTCCGTCTTCACGACGCACCCATTGCGTTTCACAATCCTTACATGCAATGATGCATGCAGGCGCTGTGGCAAACCATTCACGCGGATAACATGCTTGCAATAGCGAGAGCTGATGTGCATCTTGCACTATGTAAAAATGCCATGGCTGAAAGTTAACTGCCGAGGGTGCCAGATTAACGCACTGCATGATGTATTGCCAATCTTCATCGCTGACAGGGTCGGGAAGAAAGGCACGTACACTTTTGCGTTGCTGGCATAGCTGAAGGAAATCGGGTGTCATAAATTATGTTGATGTTGTTGCGTATTTATATATAATGTAAACGAATCCGTAGTCTCTATCCGGACGTTTCTCAAAACACTGCGCTTCCGCTTTCAAGCATTTGCAGTGTGGTGCGTCGGGGGGCGGGGGCGATTGTTACAGAGGTGGCAGAGTTGTGAGCCTTCTTTTTGATCTCTTTCTTTTGGGGCGTTCCAAAATAATATCCATTGCCATCTGTATATGTTTGGTAGAGATGATACCGAGCCTTAAACTTACGAACCGGCAACTGCAGTCTGCCGTCCTTTTGTGGGCACACCACATGTTGCGACCAGAACATACGATAATAGCGTCTGCCGTTCATCATCACACGTTGCACCGTGTTTTCCGGTCGGAAACGCACTTGACGAATTTGGGCATGCTTCATGCGAAATTCAGTGTCGCATGATATTTGCTGAAAAGGCACAGAGGAATAGAGCAAATAGGTTACGGTGCAACTATCGCCCAGTTTCACATGTTCCTTGTCGGTGTGTACTTGTACGAAAAACTCGATTCCATCGTCTATCTTCTTGGCGGAAAGAGGCAGAAGCAGCATGAGAAACAAGCCGCATAAGCATAGACGCAGATACCCTTGAGAATTATGTTGTGTCAAAACGGCATTTTGATTATTTGTTATCATTCCATGAGATGTTCGCATTCGTCAAGCCAAAGGGTGGAACAAGCATCGCTGGGCATACGCCAATCGCCGCGCGGGCTGAGCGAACAACTGCCCACTTTAGGTCCGTCGGGCAAACAGCTACGCTTGAATTGTTGAGTGAAGAAACGGCGGAAGAAAACTGTTAACCAGGATTTTATTGTTTCTCCGCTGTAAGCCTTTAATCCTTCACGGCTGCCATCAAACGCCCGACAAGCCAAATAGAAGATTTTGCCGGGACGGAAGCCAAAGCGCAACGTATAATAAAGGAAGAAGTCATGGAGTTCATAGGGTCCCACCAAGTCTTCGGTTTTCTGCACAATATCACCGTTTTCATCGGCAGGAATCAGTTCCGGACTGATGGGGGTTGCAATGATGTCTCGCAAGATGGTGCGACTGCTTTCGTCTGCCAAATTTTCTGCCATCCATGCCACAAGATGCTTCACCAAAGTTTTGGGAACGGAAGCGTTCACTGCATACATGCTCATGTGGTCTCCGTTGTAGGTTGCCCATCCCAGTGCCAATTCGCTCAGGTCTCCTGTACCTACCACAAAGCCGTTCATTTGGTTGGCAGCATCCATCAAAATTTGTGTCCGCTCACGGGCTTGTGAGTTCTCGTAAGTAACGTCGTGCACACCCATGTCGTGTCCCAAATCATTGAAATGCAATTTACAAGCATCGGTGATACTGATTTCACGGATGGTTATGCCCAATCCTTTCATCAATTGGATGGCATTGGTGTAAGTACGGTCAGTTGTACCGAAGCCGGGCATGGTAATTCCCACGATACCTCGGCGATTCATACCGAGACGATCGAAAGCATGCACGCACACCAATAATGCCAAAGTTGAGTCAAGACCACCACTGATGCCTACCACAACGGTTTGAGCACCGGTATGTTTGATACGTTTGGCCAGGCCTTCACTCTGAATGCAAAGTATCTCTTCGCAGCGTTCGTCGAGCGCACGTCCCATCGGCACAAAAGGCATGGCGTCCACCGGGCGTGTCAGCACGAAACGCTCTGTTTGCACCGGCGCATCGGGTATTTCGATGCAAATCGGGGAGGGGATATTTTGTTTTGCGACGGTGAAAGATGTGTTAACCATGCGTTCGAGTCGGAGTCGCTCCACATCGATTTCACTCACCACAAGCTGTTCGTCCATTGAGAAACGCTTACTTTCTGCCAGCATGTGGCCGTTTTCTGCAATGCATGCACGACCTGAGAATACCAAGTCTTGCGTACTTTCTCCGAAGCCGCAGCCGGCATACACATATCCCGAAATGCAACGAGCACTCTGGTTACGCACAAGGTCGTGCAGATAACTTGTTTTCCCAATCAATTCGTTGCTGGCCGAAAGGTTGAAAATGATGTCGGCACCTCCCAGTGCTTGTTGCGAACTGGGCGGAACCACAGCCCAAAGGTCTTCACAAATCTCAATACCGAAATTGAAGTGCGGGGTGCAGAACACCATGCCGGCACCGATAGGAACATTCTGTCCGCAAAACTTGAGAATGCTTCCTTTTGGCAAACAATTGGCAGAAGCAAACCAACGTTGCTCGTAGAACTCTTTGTAATTGGGAAGATAGGTTTTCGGCACAAGTCCGTGCATCTTTCCGTGGCTGATAACGGCTGCGCAATTGAAGAGCATGCCTTCGTGCACCATCGGAACGCCGACCAGGGCAATGATGTTCAAGTTGTGCGTAAACTCAAGCAACTTAAGCAGCGAAGCCTCAGCTTCTTGAATAAGCACTTGTTGTTGAAAAAGATCCTGACACGTATAGGCCGTAATACAGAGTTCGGGCAGCACAATCACTTCGGCTCCCATGCCCTCGGCACGTGCCAGCATCGACATTATCTCTTGGGTGTTGCGTTTGCAATCGGCCACTGCCACATGAGGCACTGCGGCGGCCACTTTCACAAATCCTTGTTGCATACTATATATAATATATTGTGTGGCAAAGGTAAGAAGTTTTTGCGTGCGCCGTATGCTTTGAGTGAAATTATCCCGACATCTGTCTGCTTATCCTGCGTAACTGTGCATTCCGCCCAGCAGATGGTTCACGCCGAAATAGGTCATCAGCACACAGAGGAAAGCCACCACACAATAGAGGTGGAACACGGTGGGGCGACGGAAAGCACTGTAGCTGTCGGCATGTAGCGGCAGCGCATATACGAGCAGGGTGATGAGTGCCCAGGTTTCCTTGGGATCCCAACCCCAATAGCGTCCCCATGAGATGTTGGCCCACACCGCACCGATGAAGATGCCGATGGCCAGCAGGAAGACGGCAGGCACCAACATCACATGGCCGAAGGCTTGCATTCGCACCACCACTTCATCGGCATCGCGTCGGGTGTAGTGAATGATGAGTGCGGCCAGGCTGATCAGCATCACAAAGGCCAAGAGCACATAGGCTGCCATGATTACTACTACATGCCAGCTGAGCAAGGGGGAGTGGAGCACGGGCATGAGCGGTGTGATTTGCGGTTGGCTCTGCCCCATGCCGGCCACCAGCAGCGTGAGTCCGCAAGTCAGCCATCCGGTTGCACCTAACAAAGGGAAACGACGTAAAAAGACCAAAGCCAGGAGTAGAGCTACAAAGCCCATCAGTTGCATCGTTTCGTATCCATTGGAGAAAGGCAGATGCCCGCTGATAATGCTGCGCAGTGTCAGGGTGAATGTCAGCCAAAGGAGCACCAAGATGGTGAAAACACCCCATGCCGAAATGATACGATGACGGATGCTTCGGCGAAGCACCATGGCTCTGCAGACAAAGGCAAAAGCCAATAGTCCGATGAGCAGACAGATGTAGGCCAGCGGTCGGGTGTTGCCATAACGGTTATAGAGGAGTTCGGCTTGCACTGTGAGATCATCCGGCCGGTGGCTGCCCAATTGTTCAATCTGATATTCTTTAATTTGTGCAGTGACGCTGCGCACCTCTGCCCAGTTTTGTTTTTTCACATGTTCAGCCAGTTCATTCATCATTCGCTGCACGAGATGTGCCTCGGCATCCTGCGGCTCGCCCGTCAGCGTTGCATTCCACGCACACCATTCAATGCCATTGTCGCTACCGGTGGCTATGGGAAAAAGCATAAGCCATTCGCCCCGACATAAGCGATTGACCAACATGAATTGTTCGTATGTTTCCATGAGCTGACGCTTCGTTGCTGTTTGTGCATCCGAAAGATGTTGGAGCGCAAAGGCTATTTTGTCCGCTCCCTCTCGGCTCACAAAGTCGCGCAGTGTGGCATATTTTCCCTCGATGCCGAGCACCTCACGTGCCGCTTGGCTCTTGATGCGCAACATGGGTTGGTTTTTCCATGTGTCATAATGGAACATCCAGCCCGTGAGCACTTGTTCGGAGCTTAGCCCCTCATATTCTGTGGAGCCGCAGAGCTTCAGCTTGAAGTCGCGGGCAGCCGTTTGCAGTGGGCAGATGCGTCCGTTATGGTTCACGTAGAGATGCCCCATCTCTTCGGCCACATCACGCGGCAGCACTGAGGCAGTGGGAACATTTTGCGCCGAAGCTGAAAGTCCTGTGAGGAAAAACACACATGCCGTTGCCGAGGTTTTCCAATGCTTGAGCGAACGGCGAAACATACTGCGTTTGTCAAAGAAGAAGCCCATCATCGAAACAAGCAGCAGTGCATAACCCGCGTAGGTCAGCCCGATGCCCCACGGGTCGTGGCTCACGCGCAGCGTACTGCCCTTGCCGTCGGCATCATATCCCGACTGATAGAGCCTGAAACCTCGGTACGAACAGATGCGGTTCATCGACACTTCTGCCGACTCTTCGTGCTTCGTTGTTTCATCAGTAATGGTGATGCGGCTGACGTAGTCCTGCGGTGTGTCCGTGCCGGCATAATTTTCCACTAAGAATGTGTCGAGCACCACGCTAAAGGGAAAATGGCGCACACTGCCTTCGTCCGTGAGATACCCCGATACGGATTTTCCCTGACGGAGCAGCATTGTTCCCTGCTCACCCCACATCCATGTGGTGAAAGCCCCGAGCAAAATGAGCACCAAGGCTGCATGAAGGGCAAAGGTGAACGGCCGGCAGTGCAGACCGCGACGGAAAATGTAAGCCCCACCGGCAATCACCCACACCGCCCATAACATCACGAACCAGGGAGCGCCATACACATGCTCGGCCACAAAGGGAGTGCCCTGCCATTTCTCACAAATGGTAGCGACAATCAGCACCATGGGCACAAGCACCCAAAGGACGAGAATGAGGAGTTTACGCTTATTCATGGTAGGGACGGGTGGGAGAGTGGGGCAAACGTTTAGCAACCTCGCTTGAAGCGTCATTCACTTTCACCGAGCAAATTTAAGCATAGCCTGCGTGAGCTTGTGGCTCTTTCGTCAAAAATCTGCATCGGAACGTGCAATAATCATAGTGCGTTTCGCAAAAAGTGGCTGGCCTTGCCACTTTTGTGGTAAGCCGTGCCACAAAAGTGGCAAGGCCTGCCACTTTTGCCTCAAAGCACCGGCAAATTTCCTCAAAAGCAGTCTTGAAGTTCCCGACACCGAACAGCATTTTGCCCCACGCACTTTCTTTCACACCTTGGCCACCTCAAGACCACCACAGCCGTCGGCATCTTCATGAGCCAAAATACCCATTTGCTGTGAGCTCTGTTTTGAGAAATAATTACTTACTTTGCCCCCGCAAAAACGATGGGCTAAATCATCCCCACAACGATGATTGCGCCATACAATAATATTATAATATGATGTCTGCACCCTACAAAGCCACTGATCGCCTGTGTGAAATCATCAGCCAAGACCATCATCTTTTGCAAATGATGTCGCGTTTTGGCATCCCGCTTGGAGTAGGCGAGAAAACCGTGGCTCAGGTCTGCGAAGACAATCATGTGGACACACCCACCTTTTTGGCAGTGGCCAACTACATGAAGCTCGGAGCCGCAACCGCCATTCTCGACATCGAAAAGGTATCGGTGGAAGCCCTCACCGCCTATCTGGCACAAGCGCACAGCTATTTTCTCTCGTTTCAGTTGCCGGCCATTCGTCGCAAACTGCTCGAAGCCATCGACTGTTCCGAACAGAACGAAGTGGCCTACCTCATCCTGAAATTCTACGACGAATATATGAGCGAAGTGCGGCGGCACATGCAGTTTGAAAACAAGCGTGTGTTCACCTACGTGAAGCAATTGCTCAGCGGCCGAAAGCCCACCGATTTCTGCATTACCCAGTTTGCCGACAGCCACAAGGACATAGACCACAAGCTTCAGGAGTTGAAAAACATCATCATCAAGTATTACGCAGCACCGGCAGACGGACAATTACTGCACAACGTGCTTTTCGACATCTTTGTTTGTGAAGGAGATTTGCGCACCCACTGTGCACTGGAGAACGACCTCTTTGTGCCTGCCGTAAAACTACTGGAAGAAACGCTCAAAGAGACGGCAGACAATCCCTCAAGCCAAGAGAATGCCCGCACCGGCGGTATGACCGGTGCCGAAGCACTCTCAGAACGCGAGGTGGAAGTGCTGCGACACGTGGTGCGCGGACTTACCAACAAGGAAACGGCCGAACAACTTTTCATCTCCATCAACACCGTGCTGACACACCGCAAAAACATTTCGCGTAAGCTCAACATACATTCCGTGGCCGGTCTCACCATCTATGCCATCGCACAAGGAATTGTGCATCTCGATGAAGTGAAGATGCACTGAAACTTTCGCCAACCGGCCGATGGTTCAGCGCAAAGTGCGATAAGAGAGAATGTGAATGGTAATGCCCGCGGCAAGCAACACAAACAAAAGGCGAAACATAAGGTGCTCGACCAGGAAAACAGCACAATAGCTCAACGTTATCCACACCAAAGAGACGGAAACGACCTTTACTTTCAGGGGAATGGCCTTATGGAGCAAAAAGTTACGGAGATAAGGACCTAAAACTCTGTGCTGAAGCAACCATCGATACCACCGAGGCGAACTTTTCAGAAAAGCTCCTGCCGCCAATAACAAAAAGGGCGTGGTGGGCAGAAAAGGCAGTGCCATTCCAGCAAATCCAAGTGCAACGCACACAAATCCCAATGTCAAATACAATCGTTTCACTCGCGCAAAAGTACGAAAAGCAGCGCGAACGAGCCATGCGAACGAAGTGTTTATTCATCCTTTCAAAATGTCTTTCGCACGCAGTTCTGAATAACACAAAACTAACTTTCAGAACTTCAACATGCTAAAAAGCTTGAAAATCGGCACTTTTGCGCACATAAACTTGCCACATTGAAAAGAAAAGCATACTTTTGCGATAAAACAAGGCAATATGAAGAAATCTTTACTCCCAATCTTGTTGTTATCTCTCAGCACATTCAGCATCCAGGCTTCGGCAGCTTGGATTTCACCATCGTGGTTGGAAACATTGGAAGTGAACCGCATGGAAGATGTGCGCATCTCTGTGAGTGGAAACAATGTGCGTGTGCAAAATGCCCAAGGAGCAACACTCGAAATTTACAACATCACGGGAGTGAAGGTGGCTGACTTCAAAATCGACAGCCCTGACAAAACCATCAACACCGGACTTACACGCGGTTGCTACATCGTGAAAGTGGGTAAGGTGGCACGCAAAATCTCTATCCTCTGATTTCACGCTTTTTCAGAAACATAATGCAAGTATCATAGGAGGACAAGCGAAATCCGAAACGGAATGACGTTTGCCCTCTCTTTTTTTCTCAAAATCACACAACAACATGAGTTCATCGGAAAAGCTGCTCGCACGTCTGCAAGAGCCATCGACCCGCAACGATGCTTTTGCCGAAGTGGTACGCACGCATTCCCGGCAACTCTACATGCAGATACGTCGCCTCGTAACATGGCACGACGACGCCAACGATGTGCTTCAAAACACTTTTATCAAAGCATGGCAGGCCTTGGACAGCTTCAGAGGCGAATCGCAAATCTCTACCTGGCTTTACAGAATTGCCATGAACGAAAGTCTCACCTTTCTGCAAAAGCGAAACCTTGAACAAAGCCTCACTGACAACGATGCAGCCACATACGATTTGGCTTCAGATCCATATTTCGACGGAGACCGTGCCGAGCAACTGCTGCAAGAAGCCATTGACCTGCTGCCGGAGAAACAAAAACTGGTGTTCTGCATGAAATACTTTGATGGGCAGAAATATGAAACCATGAGTCAAATTCTCGGAACCAGTGTCGGAGCACTCAAAGCCTCTTACCATATCGCCGTAAAGAAGATAGAAAGTTATTTTGAGGAGGCAGATTAAACCAAATGAAACTTCCAACATCTAAAAAGCATAAACCCAAACGATATGTCCTTATCGGAATACAACAATAATCAACACAGTCCTTTCAAAGTGCCCGAAGGATATTTTGAAAGCCTTGAGAGCAACGTTATGAAACGCATTGCTTCTCCTGGCACAACTGTGCAAACCACAAGGAAAACTTCAGTGAAACCCTTGTGGCACGTATTGCCGTTCGTGGGAGTTGCCGCTGCCGTTATCTTGGCATTAGTCATCGTCGGTTTACCTCCCGAAAGTCTTCCCTCTGTTAGCGAAAATTCAGCTACCGAAATAAAAATAACGCAGGATATATCGGACAGAAACATCGAAAGTGTTTACGATTATTTAGTACTCGACAACGAAACTATCTACGACTATGCTACAGAGTAAGTACACATTGTTAAAATTGGGAGGAGCCGTTCTTTTATTTATGTTTAGCTATGCTCATCCCACGCACGCTTCGCAGATAATCGAACCTTGTTCCGACACACATGTGCAACAGAATCCCAGAAAACCGCGCTACCGAATGGATTGGCAAGAACTGAAACGAAAACAAGAAGCTTTCATCACACAACATGCAGGATTGTCGCAGACAGAAGCTAGTTTCTTCTTTCCACTCTTTCACGAACTAAAACAAAAACAGCGTGCAATTCGTCGCAGCATGCACAAGATTTCCAAAGAAATGGAACAGGGAACACACACGGAAAAACAGTGTGATGAGTATTTGGAACAAATCGGAAAACTGCGCAGACAAAGTACTGATCTTGAAATTACCTATTACAAGAAATGGAGAAAGAAATTATGTGCATCTAAAATTATCAAAATTCTTTCCGCAGACCGAAAATTTTCCAAACAAGTGTTTGACGGAAAAGTTAAATAACAAATCGGGGAAATCCAAACAAATGACGGATTTCCCCGATTGCTTTTCTTTATACAATAAAATAAGGCTTAGGAAACTTTCATCACATCAGCGGCATGGCTTTCCTCTGAACGAATTGACAGCTTCGCATACATAGAGTACTTCTTCCTTTGTCAATATAGGACTGATGGGAAGACTTAATTCCGTATCGGCCAAGCGTTCGGCTACCGGGCAACTGCAAGCCGGCAAATCCTTGTAAGCGTTTTGTCGATGCAAGGGAATAGGGTAGTGAACCAATGTGGAAACGCCACAACGTTCTAAGTGTTTTTGCAAAGCCTCTCTACGTTCACAGAAAATGGGATAGATATGAAATACGCTTTCGTCTGTCTCTCCGGAGTAGGGTAGCACAATTTCCGGATGATGTATATGTTGCGCATACAGCGATGCGAGTTCTCGACGGTGCTCGTTGTCAGCATCCAAAAAGTCCAATTTCACCGACAGAATGGCTGCTTGAATTTCATCCATACGGCAGTTGCAACCCACAAATTCATGATGATATTTCTGCGTTGCTCCATAATTCGCTAAAGCTCTTACGCGCTCGGCCAAAGCCGCATCACGGGTAACCACGGCACCGGCATCACCCAAGGCCCCCAAATTCTTACCAGGATAAAAGCTATAGGCTGCCGCAGTGCCCCATGCCCCGGCTTTCTGCTCCTGAGACTTTGCCCCATGTGCTTGAGCTGCATCTTCCACAACATCTATGCCGTATTCATCGGCCAATTTCATGATTTCCGGCATGTTGCACATCTGTCCATAGAGGTGAACCGGCAACAAAGCTCGAGTTTGGGGAGTGATGCATGATGCTATCGTAGAAACATGCATCAAATAATTTTGTTCGGAAACATCGCAGAACACAGGTCGAAGTCCGGCACGCGTAACCGCCAAAGCCGTAGCAATAAATGTGTGTGCAGGCAGAATTACTTCTGCGTCGTCGGACCAACCTTTCAGTTGCTTGAGAGCAGTCAATACAAGGGTTAAGGCATCCAATCCATTGGACACACCCACACACCATTGCACTCCACAATATCGAGCAAACTTCGCTTCGAAACGTGCCAGACTTTCTCCATTCAGATACCAACCGGAGGATATTACTTGCTGGACGGCCTCAGAGATTTCAGTTTGATGCCGCTGTGTTATGCCTTGTAAATTAAGAAAAGGAACAGATTGTTTCATTGTTCTCCTATTGCTTGCAATTTTTTTAAATCCACTTCATAAATATCATAACACACAGCACGTCCGCCAAAACCTTCTTTTTGAAAAATCAACCCTTCATTGAGGAATCTTCCACCTTGTTCTGTGGAAATCCCGAAATCGAAGTAGATCTTTCCTCGCTTACAATAATATGAGATAAGTTCGGAGAAAAGTAAATCCAACGCACCACCATTTCTTCCTAATTCGTTGGCCGCGATATACTGAACATGTGCAGTAGTTTCAGTCTCGAAGACAACACAGCCGCCAACAACTTGCGAGTTATTATCTTTAACGGTGAAAAGGCGAATTTCTTGTGGAAACTTTTCGCGTAGTTTCATTATTTCCTCATAGCTATGAACCGGAACTGTGTTATGGCGCATAACCAACACCTCATGCAGTATGTCCCAAAAAGATTGCCACTCAGCAAAATTTGCCGTTGCGTTCAAATCAGCAACAAACGGAATTTTGTTAGCTTGAGCTACTTTGCGACGACGCAATGTAGAGAGTGGGAGAGGGTGCAACAAGGAAATAGTTGTAGAAACTGAACGTGCATTAATCTCTGCACCTGCACGAAAAAGCCAATACAAATCTTCTTCTGCAGGAATACTATGATAAATATGCGGAACTGGTTTAAAAATTAGACGATTATATCCTATAGATAAAAAATGTTCGGCCGTGAGAATCAGTATTTGACGTACAGCATCCGAAGTTGCTTCCGGAGTCAACAAAAGTCCACCATAAGTGAGACCTGCATGTGAAGAAATAGTTGCAGTTTCTTCCTGAAAAGTTGCAGGTAAACAGGCAATGCATTTTCCCTTGTCATTAAAGAACAGCAATGAAGCATCTACGAAACGATCAGCATGATAATCCATATAATCACGTATATGCAGAAACGTAGCATTACGTGAACGATGCACGGTATCATTCCATACATCTTTATACTGCGAACTATAAACTACACATTTCATCGGCATTTTTTAATTTCCTTTATGAAATCCTCAAAATGATTGATATAGCCTTCTGAATCGTATTTTCCGGAAGCTAAACACAAACAAACAGCATCTGCACTGAAATGAAATAATCTGCACCAAACCATAGGGCCAATCAGCAAGCCTTGCGCTGGATTATCCATTCTTACTGATACTTTTCGAATTCCATCTGTCAATTCAACTTCAAAACTGCCACAAACCGGCACAATGATTTCCGAACATGTGCGATGGGCATGCTCTCCGCGGTTGCTGTTTTCAGGAACATTAGAAATCCAGAAGACACGGCCAATCTCCATAGGGATATTTTTTTGACCGTTTTCAGCAACGCACAAACTGCCTCTAGCATCTTTATATTGCGGAAAATCAATCAACTGACAGTTCGTAGGAAATGAGTTACTGTATGTTTGAATTTCTATATCAAAGGCCATAGCTTGTGAATTATAATAACATTCAACCAATTACCATGTTTTTAAGCAAACAAATGTCATTGAAATAATGCAAAGATACTGTAAGAGCCTTGGCCAACAAAGCATCAAAGCAATTTTTACAAAAATCATTTCTACTCAATGATAATCCCCAAACACGGATATATCAACCTCATTTACTATAATCGCCTTCGAAAATACCACATCCGAACTTGAAAACACTTGTTACAGATTTTAAATAGCCGAGCCTACAATTCTACACAAAAGCTCAAATAAAATAAACCTAATATCCAATCCTACAGATACATATTAAAAATTTGGTCATATGCCGCACGTATTTATATTATGTTTAATATCATTTTCAAATCTCAAAATACTTATCCCCTATAGCGAAGAAAATTTTTGCTTAGCGAATCGGTGATCTCTTATTATAAGGCGCGGACAACTATATAAATTAAGGTTAGAATGAAAGAGCTAACAAAAAATACGATGTCCTGCAGCGAGCATGATATAACACTATTTGAGGTGGAACGGAGTGCATTATGCTTTGTGAAATGTGCGTCTATCTTACAGAACAGTTGGTAGCAGAACCATCCGGACAAAAGTCCGAATGCGATACCTGCCAATATGTCGCCTACGAAATGCACACCAAGATATACACGTGTCCAGCAATTGATAAGCGCGAAGGTATAAGCTGTCAGTGCAACCCATTTGTTGCGTATAAGCAAGGTTACGAACGTAGCTATTGCAAAGGTGTTGGATGCATGACTGCTAAAGAAACCATAACGACCGCCCTTGTATCCATTTACAGTGTCGATGAGGCCAGCTAAATTGGGATCGTGTGTGGGCCGAAAGCGTTGAACCAATGGTTTGAAGATACCTGAAGCTACCTGATCAGCCAAGAGAACGGACAGCGCCAGGCCAATGATGATAAAGATAGATGTTGGTACTTTACTATTGCGAATGATGATATATAATAGCACTACAGCCATAAATATCCATGTAATGGTGCGTGTAGCATACCAAGCTATTCCGTCGACAAAAGCCGAATCGCTTCCATTGATAAGTAAGGTAAGTTGTGTGTCTAAGCTTAAGATGTCCATCATATTGTCTTTGATTTAGACTGATACGTCTTATGTAATTGTCTATTTGTCTGCAAAGATAGTGGATAAAGCTTTGTTAAAAAAACTAGATGTTGAAAAAACTGCCGCCTTCGGGTAAGAAAGGCGGCAGTTGGCTTTTTCTAATTATAAGGGACAGATGGATGTGGCTTTAAACTGTTTTGACAGATCTACGTCTCACCCACCCTTCTGTGCCATCAGGTAGCGTGATGCCATACCAACCATTTACCTTTATATCAGTTATGATTAAAGTGGTTCCGGGATTGATTTCTCTTAACGCTTTGGCACCATCGGTTGAACTGTTATACACGTTGTCTTTAGTAAAGACCACAGCTTTTGTTTGAGATTGCGCTGTGTGATGCTGAATACCAGCAAATATATTGAATGAAATGCAGAACAAAAATGCGATGAGGGCAGTGAAAAAAGTTAGTTTTCGCAACCAAACTTTTCTTCCCAACCAATAAACTTCAAAAAGCACAAGTGTACAAACAAACAGCCATAAAGCCAAGAATCCCCACTGTCCGGAAGAACGAGTAGCTATCAGTTCTTTTAAATAGGTGGCAAAAAACATTTCATCCGCTCGGTTAAAGCGATCAACGATGCGATGGCGACATATTTCAAGATTGAAACGTGTATTTTCATCAGCAGGATTAAGGCGCAGCGCACGTTCAAAATTAAGAATTGTTTGCGGCAGCTGCTCCAACCGATAATAAGCGCATCCCAAATTATAGTATATAGTTGAATTGCTATCCTGTTTTAGTGCAGATTCATAGTGAGTTACTGCTTCGACGTAGTTTTTCTTATTGTAAGCACTATCTCCCAGACTTTTTTGATTAGCCATCAAGTTTAAGCTAAACAGAAAAAAGAAAGCTATTAAACAGAAAGAAAAAAATCGTTTTGATGTAGATACTTTATTTTCCAATTGATTAATTATTTCAACCGCCTTCTGAAGAAGATGCTGACGTTCGATATCAGAACTGGGCGCAAACTGAGCGTATTCGCATGTATCCATTACTTCTTTCAGACTTTGTATCACCTTTTCGTTACATTTATTTTCTTTCAAAACAGTCGTGATTTTTTCGCATGAAAGTTCAGCTGATGAAAGTGAGTATTTATTTCTCAGATATTCATTGATTGCATCTGCCACTGATATATAAAAAGTATTATTCTCAGAATGTGAAATTAAAGTTTTAGTCTCAGACAATTTTTTCAGTGCAAGCTTTCCTGCTTTTTTACTTTTACGTCCTACTATATCTGCCTTACGTTTGATATGTTTTGAAAGCAGATATTTAATAATAACACATAAGATAATCAACAATAGATAAACACTCCAGTAAATAGCATTACCCCAAAAGTTAGGTAAACCATTTTTCCACCAGTTTCCTTTTGTTGTTTTGATTGCGGCAATATCGCTTTCTCGAAAACGACGTTCCTTTTCCCAATCTTCTGCGGAGTGTTTACCTTTCTTTACAGTCAATTCTATCGGTTGACTTTTTATGGTTTTATACTTGTTCTCTACATTGTCAAAGTATACGAATTCAGTAGCGGGAATAACATAACTCCCTTCATTATTGGGCACAAACGTATAATCATAAACTATTTTCCCGGCAATACCTTCTGCTGTCAATTGGGTTTCGTCAGTAATCTTAGGTTCAAATGCCTCAAAATCTTCTGGGAAGGTAATCTTTGGATTACTAATGAGTTTTAAGTTTCCAACCCCAGTCAGTGTGAGTCTATAAGTACAAGGCTCATGTGTTAAGGGTTGTGAGGTAAGTAATTCACTACTAATTGAGAACTTCCCCACCCCTCCGGAGAATTTGTTTGGACGTGGCGACGGCAATGGCAGAACTTCAAGTTTCATCTCAGGTGATGTACGTTCTACACGAACACTCAACATACCGGCACCATTGAAAAACGCATCCACAGCGTCAATACTCACATTTTGCTGCAAAACCTCACAATCAAAAGCTAAAGAGGGTATTGTGAGTGTTCCTGTTGTTTGTGGAAAAATAACATATTGCCTATAAATGCCCTCTTTATATAATACACCATTATGCGTAGCTGTTGTGGGGCTTATATTTGCAGGAAGTTCCACTTCTTGCGTAAGGAAACCATCAAGCTCAGTTTTTTTCTTTGGCATTACATTTCTCAAACCCACTCCCACTCTTGAGTGAACTTTATATGTCAGCACAACGGGTTCTTGTTCATACACCTTGCGCTTATTAGTCGTAACTGTCAAGAATAAATCACGATTTGTGATACTGCTGCCGGCCGGTTGAACTGCTAAATCGTTATTATTATTTTTACCTGCAGATTGACTTTGAGATGAATTTTGATTGGAATTTCTCGAATCTTCTTTAACCTTTACTGTTAGAGCTTTCGACCGATATGCTTTTCCATTAATAAAAACTGTTGCTGCGGGTATATTATAACTTCCAGCCTTTGTGGCCATCAACATGTAAGTGTACGTGGTCGATTGCTGACTGCCATGCGATCCGCTCATGGAAAACACTGATACTGCAGGGCCGTTAAGACAATCCAACCCATTGAAAGTGGGTTGTGAAAAAGAAGACACATCTGCGGAATTTACCTCATAAGAAACTTGAAAAGGTTCTTCCACGAATACCGTTTGAGGAACTTTGGTTGTAAAACGAATTTGTGCAATTAATAATACAGGAAAAGCACACAATATAATAAGAATTCTGAGATAATTCATAGAGTTAGTAATTATAAACTAAAAGACAGACTGACAATCACCAATTTTTAGGAAATTGCTTTCGGCGAGGTTGTGGTTGATTGTTAATTCTTTCACGTGTTTCTCTTTCCGATTGTCTTGAGAGGTTCAATAATTGTTCAGCATTTTCATTTGACATTCCCCCTTGGGTTTGCTGCTTCTGAGGATTTTGTTCCGGTTCTTCGGGTTGTTGCTCCTCTTCTTTACCTTGCCCTTGTTCGCTTTGCGATTGTTGCTGCTGTTGTTTGTCTTTCAACTGTTTTTGACAAAGTGCTAAATTATAACGTGTATCATCATCATTGGGATTATTGCGCAAAGCCTCTTTGTAATATTTAATCGCTTCTTCCAACTGATTATTCTTATGGTAAATATATCCCATGTTATGAAACGACATGGCCTTTATCACCTTGTTACTTTCATTTTTGGCTGCCCCTGCATACATTTTCATAGCACCCTGCGCATTATTTTGTGCCAAGTAAGTATCTCCTAAATTAAAGAGTGCTCTTACATCTTGCGGATTTTCTTTAAGAGCTTCATTATAATGTCGTTCCGCTTCTGCATATTGTCCTTTGTTAAAATAGCGGTTACCCATGTGTAACATTTTCCATCCTCTTGTTTGTGCTTCTGAGAATGAAACAGAATGAGCTACGCCCATTAGGAGAAATATAAATAATAAGTATCGCTTCATCTTTTATGAAAAAGTTTAAACTTGTTGAAGAACGGATTTTCGGTTTCTCTGATAAAGAATTCGATAATAAGTAATAACAATGCTATGATGGCCACCGCTTGGAACTGTTCGTGATATGCATCATAATTCGTTACTTCTGATTCCGCCTGCTGTAATTTATGTAGTTCGGTAACGAGTCTTTCAACTGCCATTTGGGAATTATCTATATGAATGTAGGTTCCCTTTCCGGCTTCTGCTATATCCTGACACATATTCTCATTGAGCGATGTTCGAACCACTTCACCCGAATTGTCACGCAAGAAACCATTGATTGTTGGTATTTCCCCACCGGATGAGGATCCCACACCCATTACAAAGACATGCATGCCTTCCTCTGCCGCCTCTTTCGCTGCTTGCACAGCGTCTTCCTCATGATTCTCACCATCGGTTATCACAATTATGGCCTTCCCCACCCCTTTGGCTTGAGTGAAACTCTTTGTTGCCAATGTGATAGCTGCCGCTATGTTTGTTCCTTGCGCACTGACCATTCCTGTAGAAATAGATTCAAGAAACATTTGAGCTGACACATAATCATTTGTGATGGGCAGCTGTGGATAGGCTTCTCCGGCAAAAACTTGCAATCCCACCTTATCATCCTTCATCTTGCTGATAAGTGATGATATCTGCATTTTCGAACATTCCAAACGGTTGGGATTGACATCTTGTGCCAACATAGAATTTGAGACATCCATGCATATAATAGCTTCAATGCCTTTCTTCTTTTCCGTTGTAATACTACCGGCAGATTGCGGACGAGCCAGCATCACTACAACAAGAGCTACCACAACCAACAGTAATCCCACCTTTATGTGTGGTCTGAAGAGCGACAGTCCCGGAGTGAGTTGTCGCAGTAAAATAGGATTTCCAAAAGTCTTTAACTTGCGCTGTGATTTCCATGTGGCATACAGATGCAATAACAATATCACAGGTAAAAGCAAAAGCAGGTATAGATATTCCGGATGAGCAAATCTCAACATAGCAGCAAATCGATGAGAGGGTTTAAGGTATGCGACGCAACCACGTTTTTCGTAGCAGGAACTCCATTAACAAACAAATAAGAGCAGCCCACGCAAACAAGCTGTACGCTTCATATCGCTTATGATAATTATGTGTTTTCAGTTTGGTTTTTTCAAGTTTGTCTATATCATGATATATCTCCTGAAGCTTCTCTTTGCTATCAGCTTGGTAAAACAATCCTCCGGTGATATCAGCAATTTTCTTCAAAGTCTCAGGATCCATGTCTGACTCCACCGTTTGGTAATAATACTCACCATTTGGCAGTAGCGCTATGGGTTGGCGCACTTTACCGGTTTTGCCCACAGCAATTGTGTAAACTCTAACATTGTTCTTTTTGGCAATCTCAGCTGCTGTGAGCGGAGAAATTTCCCCGGTATTGTTAGCTCCATCCGTCAACAAAATAATAACGCGAGCTGCATTTCCGTTTTCTGTGTTGCTATCTGCGAGTCTTGCCACGGCATTCGTGAGCCCCATGCCGATAGCTGTACCATCACTGATGATACCTTGTCGTTGCAGATCACAATTCACGTTTTTGAACATGCTTACCAGCGAAGCATGATGAGTTGTTAGAGGGCATCCGGTGAAAGCTTCACCGCCAAAAAGTGTCAAACCAATGTTGTCATTGGGACGACCGGAAATAAATTCTATAGCCACTTGTTTGGCAGCTTCTATTCTGTTGGGATGTAAGTCCGGTGTGAGCATAGACACTGAGATGTCCATTGTCATCATGATATTTATTCCCTCTGTTTCGCTTTCAGTGAGCGAATGCGATGTTTGCGGACGTGCCAAAGCTGTGATAAGAAAGACAAAAGCCATTATGCGCAACACAAGCGGTGCATGAACCAATGCTGTGCGTGGCGTTAGTGGCAACTGACGATAGAATTCGGTTGTTGCCACTCTCAATGCCGGTCGATGATGACGTCTCAGCAAGAGATGCCAAACCACTAACGGGATAAGCAACAGCAACAACAAAAAATATTCTGGATGGGCAAAACTCATTTTGAAAATATCCTTTCTCCTTAGAAGAAGTTATTATAAATTTCAACACAAAGATACGAGATTAAAAGCATTTCGCCTATGAGCAATATGCCAAGGCCTACTTTCATTCCGATACGTATTACTTGTTGTTTACGCTCACTCAAACTCACTTCACGAACTTCGGGTTGCGGAAGTTCGTGGGGTGCTTGTTGAGTTTTCTCAACTATGCCTACAGCTTCCTTGAGGCAATGCTCTGTCTCAAGAACAGTGGGCGGATGCTTTGCAAACTTCACCAAATCTGCAGTCTCAAATATATGGCGCAAAGCCATTTGAACCTCCGCTTTTGTGTATTGTTGCAAATAGCGAACAATCTCTGATGTTGTGAGTTGTGTTGCACCGAAACCATAACGGCTTCCCACATAAGTACGCAATGTGTCTGTCAGTTGCACAAAACAATCTCTGACAAAATTCATGTCATGATTTTGGGGCAAATTGATATGGCTCAGTTCTTCCAAAGCCTGCACATGTGCCGGTTTGGGTGGTTTAATCACAACACGTCTCGTGATGGGACGTCCCGTTGAAAGACGGATGGCCAACGCTAAAACAACACATAATAAAAACAGAGGTATAAGAGTGGTCACCCATAATTGACTTTGCCAGCGATAGACCCCCTCTACAGCAGCATGCGGTCCTGCCATTTTCTCCGGGTGAAGTGTATCCACGGGCACAGTGCTCACTTTCAGACCAATGTTTCCGGCCGAATAATACTTCTTGCCGTTCACCAACACTTCGAGCATAGGCAGGTTATAGAGTGCCGAATCAAACGCAGTAATCGTGTAGGTTCTTTCCAGAACTATTTGTTGTTCTCCTATCTGCTGTAAAGTATCGACTATAGACTGCTCCAACACTTCCACCCCTTCAGTGATATATCCATTGGAAAATTGAGGGAACACCACTTTTGCACCTTTGGGAGCTTCCACTCGCGCTTTCAGCCGCACTTGTTCGCCAATTAGCATGTCGGTTGCCTCAAGTGTGGCTTGCACCTTCACTTGGGCTGCGATGCGCAGTGGCTGCCATCCCCACAACAGACATATCAGAAATCCAACAATGGCGTGTCGCATATTTATTTTATTAAATTAATCACATAAGAGTGTAAAGCTGTTAGCACATTTCACCCTTCATATCGTCAATGTCTGCCACGTCGTGCAAACATACGCATGAGAGCCTTCACATAATCATCACCGGGCATCACCGACACATGGTCAATCCCCTGTCGCTTCAGCAAGTCGTCAAGTGCTGCCACATGTTCTTTTCTGCGCTCTGCATGCAGCCGGCGCACCTTGGCACTTGCTGTGTCAAGCAGCAATTCATGTCCGGTCTCTGCATCACAGACTCTCATCAGTCCTACATTTGGAAGTTCTGCAGTGCGAGGATCTTCAATCCTGATGGCGGCCACATCATGTTTGCGTGCCAACTGGCGTAGCGCATCTGCATAATTGGTATCTCCGAGAAAATCGCTCATAACGAACACAATCGCGCGACGACGCACCACTCGCATCAGATACTCCAAAGCCTCGTTCAAATTTGTTTCCCTGCTTTCGGGAGTATATTCAAGCAATTCACGAATAATACGCAATGTATGGCTTCGGCCTTTGCCCGCAGGAAGAAAGAGCGGAGTGCCCGATGAAAAGAGCAGCAACCCCACTTTGTCTCCTGTTCGACCGGCCGAAAAAGCCAATGTAGCAGCCATCTCTGCCAACAGAGTGCGCACATTGGTCTCACCACTGCCAAAATCCGTACTGCCCGAAATGTCCACCACCAACATTACCGTCAGTTCGCGTTCCTCCTCATATACCTTCACATGCGGACGTCCCAAACGTGCAGTAACATTACGATCGATGTCGCGCACGTCATCACCGATGCGATATTCGCGCACTTCGGCAAACGACATGCCACGCCCTTTGAAAGCCGAATGATATTCACCGGCAAACACTCCGGATGAAAGCGCACGCGTTTTGATTTCCACGCGTCGCACTCGCTTTAGCAGTTCTTCTGTGTTCGTATTTAGCATATGCATTTGCGAAAAACATGAGGAGCACTTTCACACAAGGTGAAGCATTCGCTCCACACTCGGGTTATGGCACCTGCACACAGTTCAAAAGTTCGGTAATCACCATGTCGGTTGTAACTTCGTCAGCCTCTGCTTCATAGGTCAGACCAATGCGATGGCGCAAAACGCTCGGTGCCACGGCACGCACATCTTCAGGCACCACATATCCACGTCCCGCCATGAAAGCTGTGGCTCGAGCAGCCAAAGCCAAAGATATCGAAGCACGAGGCGAGCCGCCAAAACGGACATATCCTCGTATATTCTTTGCACCACAGTTTTCGGGGTTTCGAGTTGCCAACACCAAGTCGGCCACATAACCCACAATGCGGTCATCCACATACACCTGCTTCACAACTTCGCGGGCAGCTTCCACATCTGCAGTGCTTGCCACCGGCACGACGCTATTGGCTTCCTCACCTGTCAAATGACTGCGAACAATGCTGCGCTCTTCTTCAGCTGAAGGATAATCCACCAATACTTTCATCATGAAACGGTCAACTTGTGCTTCAGGCAACACATAAGTTCCCTCTTGTTCAATGGGGTTTTGTGTAGCCAACACCATAAATGGCTTTGGGAGTGCCAACGTTTCGTCGCCAATCGTAACCTGACGTTCCTGCATCGCCTCCAACAAAGCACTTTGCACTTTGGCAGGAGCGCGGTTGATTTCGTCTGCCAAAACAAAATTGGCAAAAATCGGGCCTCGGTGCACTTCAAAACGTTCGCCGCGTTGGCTATACACCAACGTACCCGTAACATCTGCCGGCAGCAAGTCCGGTGTGAACTGCACACGTCCGAAGTCAGCCTTCACCAGTTCGGCCAATGTACTCACGGCACGTGTTTTGGCCAATCCCGGCATACCTTCCAGCAAGATGTGTCCGTCTGTCAGCAAACATGTCAACAAAGAACGCACCAATGAATGTTGCCCAACAACACGACGCGCCATACCTCGCTCAATGTCGCTCACCAAAGCGGAATGTTGTTGCACCAGCTCAGCCAACCGCCCCATATCCCTGTTTTCACTCATAAGCATTGTTTTTATATGTTTTATATTTATTACAAGACATACTTGCAGAGGATAAATAATTTCCTCCGCATTTCCCTTTTGGGGAGGTAAGTAGCTGCAACATTCCTCAAAGGAAGGGATGATGTGATTTGTGCGCAGACTTATACACCGCGCACTTACAGCCACCAAAACAGCGACAAAAGTAATGCTTTTTCACCGCATACGGCATTAAAAATAGTTAAGGCTGCCCCTAAGAACAATAAATTCACCTCTGATTACCAAGTTTTCAGCCCGGATTTAATACGTCTGAAACGTATAAAGAACAATATGATTGAAAAGAGAAGATTTCTGCAGTGCTTGTAGATTTTTTTGCAGTGCTTGCAGAAAATTCTACAAGCACTGCAGATAAAGGCCCATCGCGCATAGAATGTTTCGAAATGTTTTGATTGAGTAATATCAAGAAGGGAAAAGAATCTTCAAAGTATAGAAAATAGTTGTAAATCAATATACAAGGAAACATTCGTTAATGTAAATATATCACAACATATTAAGATAAACAACAGTAAGCACTGCTTTACAAGCGCATGCATATTCGTTTCGTTCACTCTCCCACCTCAATATTTTGAAATGTTGTTCAAAAGAGCCTATGGCTTGGGATAAACACACAAAATCATAATACAAATCACTAAACCTTAACTCACCATGTGTTATGTTTGTTAACCTTGTTTTGTTTTACGCTCCAAAAAAAATGTGTTCCTTTGCAGACATGAAAATGTTTGTGCTACATCGCCCCTACGGTTCAGAGAACAATAATGAGGGCTTTTTCTCGTTTAAAAATATGGAAGGATGTGCCTTCGGTGTGTTGCCTGACTCTGCATTATTACGCGAGGGCTGGCCCATGTTTGTGCCGGACTTTGCCGAGCCATGCTCAGTAAGTTTGCATTTGGCTGTGCGTGTGGGACGTTTGGGACGCGCTATTTCACCGCGTTTTGCCCATCGCTATCATGCTGAACCAACTTTGGCAGTGGTGTTCACTGCCGAGAAGTTATTGGCAGAGGCACGTTCGTCGGGGGCTCCCTGGGGCGCAGCCATGGGCTTTGAGGGCTCTGTGGCAGAGGGGGCAGCGTGGCCCATTGACGTTCAACCATTGGAAGAACATACTTGCGAATTGAGACTGAACGACAAAACCGTGGCTGAAGGGACAACACAAGGGTGGAAAGAACATGTTCACTCTGCGTTGGCGCATATCAGTAGGTTTCACACGTTGCGACAAGGAGACCGCTTGTTGTGTGGTGCACTGACTGCTGCGTTGCCCGTTCAACCCGGAACACGCATTGAGGGCTGGCTCGATGGTGGCCGTGTGTTGCGGCTTGATGTGAAGTAAGGATTCCTCGGTCCATGCACACTCCCTCCCCTCACCTATTATTACATACACGAAAACGATATGAAAGTCTGCAATATAACACTTATGAAATGCTTCGGCTTGAGAGGAGCGAGCTTCCGTGGGGTGCTTGTTGGCCTTACGATGTGCTTGTGGTCTGCCGTGTCAGCCCAAGAAATGCCTGATAAATTCCATTTGATGCCCGAGATTTCAACAGCACTTGCTGCCGGCGAAATACCTGTGTACGAAACAAGTTTGAAAGGCCTCCCACAGCACACTGCAACACATGAAATTGAAGTGGTGGTGGAGTTTCCTGAATACGCCCCTTTGTCGCGACGCGAAGTTCGTCAGTTGAAACGCATGGGGTATGTTCCCACAGCGATGGTGAAGCCCGAATGGTGGGTGGGAAGCTCCCGTGGGGAAACTATGCTTGACGTGCGCTTGACTCCCATTGTGTGCCAAGAGGGGCGTTGGCTTCGCTTGGTAAGTGGCAAACTGACGGTGCGACACACGTCTTTCTCTGCAACTCGCAACAGACCAGTAACCTCTCGCAGCACGGAACGATATGCCCGACAGTCGGTGTTGCACACGGGACGCTGGGTGAAAATCTCAGTACCGGCCGAGGGTATCTATCAGTTGACACACACACAATTATCAAACATGGGGTTCAAAGACCCGGCACGCGTAAAGCTTTTTGGTTATGGCGGCACACTCTTGCCTGAAGTCTTGCCTTTCGCTGATGGCCAATTGCCGACAGACGATTTGCAAGAGGTGCCATTGTTTCGGCGTAGTGATGCCGTGCTCTTTTTCTCGCATGGTGAGGAGCGCTGGGAATGGGACACACGTCGGAAAGCTTGGCAGCACGTTCCCAACCTCTATACCACAGAGTCATATTATTTCCTGACTGAGGGCGATGCCCCTTTGGCATTATCGCAAGATGAGGTGAAAGCTGCCATTGCAACAGATACAACGTTGTGCAGCGGTCGGGCATTGAGAGAACACGATGTTTTCTCGTGGTATCAAGGGGGACGTTTATTCTTTGATAGTCAAGACTTATCCGCTGTAAGCTCACAGACATTCAAACTGCCCACACCGGGAATCACTAATTCTCACCCCTCCGCATTAACCATAGCCGTGGGAGCAGCTGCTTCATCACGTAGCACAACGGTTCAACCTCAGGTCAACGGAGCCACCTTGGCACGTTTCAGTGTACCTGCCATCTCTTCGTCTGTGGGTGATGCTCGCGTGCGACAAACCTTGTATTCTGTTCCGTTAACGGCTGAGGAGACATCGGTGAAGCTCGCTGCATCGGGAGATGCTTCGTCAAGGCTTGACTTTATACGTATCAGCTATCCTCGACGCTTGGATGCACGACAAGATGCCTACTTTTTCAGCTATCCGGACGTAACATCTCCACTGCGATTACACATTGCCGGAGCCAACGCTCACACGCAGGTCTGGCGCTTAGGGACCAACGAAAGCCCTATGGCAGAAATGCAAGGAACACTTCAGGGAGACCGTTTGGAGGTGGTTGTCGCTGGCGGAAACGAGCGATATGTCATCGTGAACACGCAAGCCACCTACCCTTCGCCCAAAATGGTGGGTGAAGTGAGTAACCAGAATCTGCATGCAGATGGAGAACTTGACATGGTGATAATAACACCACCATCGGGCATGCTGAACGAAGAGGCAGAGCGTCTGGCTGAAGCCCATCGCTCACTGCAGGGACTCAGGGTGAAAGTGGTGCAAGCTGATTTGATTTATAATGAGTTCTCCAGTGGCTCACCGGACGCCACAGCCATCCGTCGATATTTGAAGATGCTGTATGACCGAGCTGCCACCATGGATGATGCACCTCGCTATCTGCTCCTTTTTGGCGATTGTGCCAATGACAACCGCATGCAAACGGAAGAATGGAAGGGATTTTCGCCAAAGGATTTCTTACCCTCATACGAGGCCAATGGTAACGATTCGATTGTCGGCACCATTTACAGCTACGTAACCGATGATTATTTCGGACTGCTTGACGACGGTGAAGGCACCAACATTGTCAATGAAAAAGTGGATCTCGGCATCGGTCGTTTCCCCTGCCATGATGCTGCGAGTGCTGCTATTTTGGTGAACAAGGCCATCAGCTATATGCGAGGCGAACACGTGGGAAATTGGAAAAACAAAGTATGCCTTTTGGGAGATGACGGCGACTACAACGAGCACATGAATGATGCAGAAAACGTAGCTAAGACCATCACGTCTGCATCACAAGGGCGCATCGACTTGAAAAAAGTGTATTGGGATGCATATCCACCTACCATCACCGCAACAGGTTTCAGATGTCCCGAAGCTACGGAAATTCTGCGAGAGACAATGACAAAAGGAACAGTCATGATGAATTATAGCGGACACGGAGATCCTCGCCAATTGTCTAAAAGCCGAATTTTAGCTTTGGAGGATTTTGCCACTTACGCCTCGCCTAACATGATGTTGTGGGTGTTGGCCTCATGCGAAATCTCGCCTTACGACACCCAAATTGACAATATCAGCCGCACAGCACTTATTAACAAGGCAGGAGGCGCCATTGCTTTCATGTGTGCTTCACGAGCTGTTTATGCTTCATACAATAATAGTCTTAACTCGGCTTTCTGCAAATACGTTCTCGGTAGCGATGCCCAAGGCAGACGATATACCATGGGCGATGCTATGCGCTTGGCAAAAAACGAAATGGTAACAGGTTCGGACCGCACCATGAACAAAATGAAATATGCATTATTGGGAGATCCGGCACTGACTTTGGCAATTCCAACAGGAGAATTGGTTATCGACAGCATCAATGGCCAAACTCTGAGTGCAGGAGAAATAATAACACTCAAAGCCGGCGAACTGGTACGTTTCAGCGGTCGTGCTCTTACTTCAAGCAAGGAAACTGACACAGATTTCACAGGATTGCTTACCGCAACACTCTATGACAGAGAACGCGACGTGGTTTGTAAAAACAATAAGAACTCCGGCTCTGCATTTGTTTACCAGGACAGAGGAACTCCCCTAATTCAGGGCAATGACTCTGTTGTCAGCGGACGTTTTTCGTTCAATATGATTATTCCTTACAATATCAGCTACAGTTCAGATGCAGCTCGTCTGTCTCTGTATGCCGTCAGTGAGGACAAACGAAAAGAAAACAGTGGAATTTGTGAAACGTTCTGCCTGAATGGTACTGCCGAAATGGTGCAGCCGGACACACTCTCTCCGCAAGTGTATGTGTATCTCAATCAACCGGACTTCCCCGATGGAGGCACAGTGGGAACATCTGCACTTTTCGTAGCTGAAATTTCCGACGATTTCGGTATTAACACAACAGCCGGCAATAGCGGTCGCGAAATGGAACTTTCCATTGATAATGGTACAAATGTTTATACCCTTAATGAGAACTTCAGTTTTGATGCCGGAAGCTACAAACAAGGACGGGCAACCTTTGAATTGACAGGACTGAATGTCGGTCGGCACACTCTCAGTTTCAAGGTGTGGGACGTGAACGGTAATTCCACAATGAAATATCTGAAGTTCAATGTGGGAGATGCACCTCAATCCTTCGAGGTAGTGGCTACAGAAAATCCGGCACAGGTATCTACCACATTCATCACCTATCTGCCACAGGAAGAAATGCTTGATGGGTGCAGCGTTACTAACGAAGTTTACAATCTGTCCGGTCAATTAATGTGGAGTCATACCACAACGCATGAAACACCGGTGAGCTACAGCAGTATTCAGTGGAACCTCACCCAATCAACAGGTAAGCCTTTGCCCGGTGGCTTGTATCTATATCGCTCAAAAGTGAAATGGAACGGAGGCGAAAAGGAAACAGAAGCAAAGAAACTGATTATTCAGCGTTATTAAGCTTCAAACAAACTTTTATCGCATTCATCAAACAATAAAGACAAATCTTTTTCGTTAGAATATATCGGGGAAGAATTTCTCACATCTTCATAAATAACATAACAAAATCCCAATCGATGACAACAAAAAAGACATATCTCTCCTTGGCTTTGGCAACAATCATTGCCTTGCCCGCAATGGCACAAAATGAAATTAAAGACCAATTTAATCCGGTGATGACCGCCGTAACGTCTCAAAGCATTGCCCCTGATGCACGTGCCGGTTCGATGGGTGATATTGGTGCAGCCACCGAACCGGATGCCAACTCACAGAAATGGAATCCGGCAAAGTATCCTTTCACCATCAGTCGTGCAGGTATGTCTGTCAATTACACTCCTTGGCTTCGTTCTCTCACCGATGGTATTGCGTTGGCCAACTTGTCGGGATACTTACGCATTGGCGACTATCAGGCTGTGAGTGCTTCGGTCAACTATTTCACATTGGGCGAAGTGCAAGCCACCGATATGATAGTGAAGCCATACGAAATGTCTGTGGATGTGGCATATTCGCGAATGCTCAGTGAAACTTTTTCGGCAGCAGTTGCCTTACGTTATATGTATTCCGACCTGAGCGGACATTATGATGACAACACTACTGCCGGTTCTGCTTTTGCTGCAGACCTTGCTTGCTATTACAACAACTATGTCATGATGGGAAACCGTGAGTGCTTGCTCTCTTTTGGTGTAAACATCAGCAACATCGGCAGTAAAATCAACTATGGAGAGGATTATTCTTATTTCATCCCGACCAATCTGCGTATCGGTCTTGGCTACACAATGCCTTTGAACGAATATAACAAAATTTCATTCTATGCCGACGTCAACAAACTGCTTGTTCCCTCCAAACCTTTGCAAGGCGAAGACGAAAGCAACGAAGACTATGAAGAACGTATCCGAAAGGACTATTATGATGTTTCGTCCATCTCCGGAATTTTCAAAAGCTTTGGTGATTCTGAACGTGGCTTCAAAGGAGAAATGGAAGAAATACAGTGGAGCGTAGGTGCCGAATATACTTACAACGACAAGTTTTCTTTACGTGCCGGCTATCATCACGAAAGCGAGATGCAAGGTAACCGAAAGTATTTTACCGTGGGTGCCGGTTTTCGCATGAGTGTGCTCAACATTGATGCCGGCTACGTGGTGGCCACCTCTCCCAGCAATCCTTTGGACCAAACTTTGCGCGTTTCACTCGGCTTCGACTTTGACGGAATTCGCGACCTCTTCGGCCGTCGTTGATAAACTCATTTATTTTATACAGACTTTCTCACCTCTCTCACATAGTTCATTGCCATGAAATTAAGAACCGGTTTAGGATTTGATGTACACAAACTTGTTGAAGGCCGCGACCTTTGGCTGGGAGGCATCCGCATTGAGCACACCCATGGATTGCTGGGTCATAGTGATGCAGATGTGCTGATTCATGCCATTTGTGATGCCCTGCTTGGAGCTGCAAACCTTCGCGATATTGGTTATCATTTTCCGGATACAGGAAAAGAATTTGCCGGTATTGATAGCAAAATCCTCTTACAGCGTACCACCTGTTTGCTCAAAGAAAAAGGATACACCATTGGCAATGTTGATGCCACTGTTTGTGCCGAACAGCCCAAACTCAATCCTCACATCCCGTCCATAAAATCAGTATTGGCTCCGTTGATGAACATTGATGAAGAAGATGTTTCAATCAAAGCCACCACCACCGAACAGCTTGGTTTCACAGGAAGGAAAGAAGGTATATCAGCTTATGCCGTAGTGTTGATTGAAAAGTTATAAAATCCGCGCCACCACAGCTTTTCCTCTCAAGACAATTCTACACTTTATCTCTTATATAATATACAGTAGTAAAGTAGCTTCATTTCGTTCTTGGGTACGAACCGACTTATGCAAAAGCATTTCACACTCACTTTAGGTTTCAGTCTCCTCCTCCTACTCTTCTCTACCCTGTTTTGTGCGATAGTGGCTGAATGGATGCACATCTCCATAAATGAGTGGACGCTCCCCATAGGCTATTTGGCTGCAATGTGCATCATCTCAGCGTTGCACATTCGTAATAGGAGATCCATTGATATACGTCTTTGGAGGAAATTATTTGCATCCGTTTTGTTAATCGTTGCTCTGTCATTACTCTTGGGCGGATATGCATACGATTACGCTTATGATGGCATGTCTTATCACCAGCCCATCATTCGTTCATTGATGTATGGATGGAATCCGATTTATGAGTCTCATTGTCCTTTTACAGCTGAATGGCCCTGCAGTTCCTACGTTGATCACTACCCCAAAGCCATCGAAACACTCTGTGCTGCCTTTGCCACTTTTGCAGGAAACATCGAATATGGGAAAGCAGTTAATTTGCTATTAATCATTTCCTCCTTCTGCTTTGCAAACTCTTTCATCGAGACATATCTTGCTGAGCGATATAGCAAATCATCCAAAACACTTTTGGCCTTATTGCTTACCTTATCTCCGGTAACCCTATCGCAAGTTTTCACTTTCTATGTTGACTTTACCCTTTATGCCTACTTATTGATAGGCTTCTCCTGTCTGTATTTGCACACTGCACACAAATCTTCGGGTTCACATCCACAGACCATAAGTTCCCATGAACTTTTCTTTATCATTACCATGCTCATTTCCTTATCCATTGGCACAAAAGTGATTGCTGCTTTTTGGGTGATAATGTTATTCCTGGTGGCTTTATTCGTTTCTGGTATCAGGAGAAAAAAACGTGAGGTGCGCTCCATCATCCAAGGGATGCTGTGTGGAGGTTTGTTAGGACTTTTTGTCTTCAGCTATCATCCCTACATCACCCACTTGCAACAAGGTCGCCACATGCTTCATCCTTTTATGGGAAGCGAAGCTGTCAATGTTGAGAACCTGCAAGCAGAAACGCTTCCGGGAAACAATAGAGTTGAGGCAGTGGTGAAATCTCTCTTTTCACGCCCCAATGAGACGCATCCGGTTGAAACAAAAAGCTATTTCCCTCGGTTGCAAAACATCGTAGCTTGCGGAAAAGCCGACGTGCGAATGGGAGGCGGAGGTATTCTGTTTATTGAGATGCTGATAATGGTGCCAATACTTTTACTGCTTTCTTGGCGAATATCTCCCAAGTCCACCCTGCGCCCCATCGGCATAATCGTCGCTCTTGTGGCGGCCCTATTTGTATTACCCAATGGTTGGTGGTTCAGATTTACTCCTTTCACCTACTTGATTCCCCTTTGTGCATTTCTTCACTATCTGAAACTAACCCCTCAGCAAGGGAGTGTGATGAAATGGTGTGTCTCTCTCATCATGATAGTCAACATATCGGTGATTGCCATTGTTTCATTATCATTGATGCAAATGCACCGTTCAAAGATGCACTATTTATCGGATGTGCTGAAACAAAGTCCGACAGTTCGCATACAGAGCAATAATCACACGTTTGTTCATCAGATAAAAGAGCAAGGTTTCAACTGCCAATACGTCTCCACTGCACCTCGGCAACTCATCTTCCCGGGTCCTCCCGTATATTCACATCGTGAAGATTGGAACACGCATGGCTTAAACATATCAAATTATCCCTTGCTGCGATGGTCCAATATCAGTCAAGACATATTCTATCCTTGAGAACACATGCCTCTCACGCATGGAAGACGGGTCGATTCCCGTAGGCGCTACAACAAACAAAAACTCCGAGCATTCGCTTCGGAGTTTTTTGTTTTTATATCCGTGAGAACACAAGGGCATTCTGTTTGAATCCGAGCAGAGTGCTTTATGATTTTTTGGCGCGCGGCCTACCTCCTTGTCGGGTCGGGCTTGCGCTCCTTTCCCCTCCTGGTCGGCAGACCGAGTGCTTTCGAGCGTTCTGCGTTCGCCTTTTTTCGCTTAGAAGGTCTTCATTGTAAACTGGGGAGGGCGAGGCGCAGCCCGAAGTTGCTGCACCTGCGGTCGGGGCCGATGTCGTAGCGGTACGAGAGGCGGCAGTCCCGCGCAACATTGAGCCAACTGCCCCCACGCAACACACGACGTGTACCGGTGGCAGGGCCTTGCGGATTCGTCTGAGAAACAGTGCTGTAATCGCCTTTCCAATCTTGGCACCATTCAAACACGTTGCCCGACATATCATATAGACCCAATTCGTTGGCACGCTTCCGGCCCACGGGGTGCGTGGTCTTGTTGCTATTATCCCAATACCACGCCACATTATCTATATCGTTATCACCGGCGTATTTCGCACCATAGCTGCGCTTCCCACCACGGGCTGCATATTCCCACTCTGCCTCCGTGGGCAGCCTGAACTGCTTGCCTGTCAGCTCGTTCAGCTTGCGGATAAACTCCTGGCACTCGTACCAATTCACATTCTCAACGGGCAGATTGTCGCCCTTGAACTCAGAAGGGTTCGTGCCCATCACAGCCTTCCATTCTGCCTGCGTAACTTCATACTTACCGATGTAGTAAGTGCTCAGCGTTACTTGGTGCGTGGGCTTCTCCGAGTCGTGAGCATAGCGGCCCTGCTCAGCCGTGGCACCCATGGTGAATGTGCCGCCTTCCACGCGGACCATGTTGGCGACGAGCTGCTTGATGACAGGAGGAAGTGCTTCGTATCTTTCACGTTCACGTCGCTCCGCTTCCAATCTCTCACGCTCACGCCGCTCCGCTTCTGCGCGAGCCGCCTCTTCTCGTTCACGCCGAGCTGCCTCCTCCAAACGCATGTTGCAACTATCTATCCATGGTTGCACCTCCAACTGCTTGGCAGGAAACTTGGCAAGAGCGGCTTGAAAAGTGGCCAAAGCAGCTTTATAATCTTTTTTGCTGTATTGGTCCTTGCCCTTATCCATCATCTGCTTGAACGCATCCACCTTCGCTGGCCGAGGCTTCGGCTTAGGTTTGGGTTTCGGTTTGGGCTTAACTGGCGGAGGCAGGAGTATGTCCTGCTGCGCCAGCACCGGAGCGGCGGCAGCACCCAGCAGGAAAAACGAAAGGGTGAGAAGCAAGATGCGAAGTCTCATAACTGCAAGTTTTTAATCAAGGTTATGCCGCAAATATAGGCATTTCGGCAAGAAACGCCAAGCATTCCGCACGCCACAAAGCGAATTTCAGAAGAAACCACAAGCACCGGAGCATCCGGCGAAATTCACCCAATAGTCCCCTCTTTCATCTTTTTGGCAACATCCGAAGCAAAAATAAACGAATTCAGCCGCTCATTGTCTGCAGTGAGTACTTCCTCTTTCGAGCCTGTCCATTCGGCCAAACCCTCATAAATATAAAGTATGTGCTCACCGATCCCCATCACGGAGTTCATATCATGCGTATTGATAATCGTTGTCGTGTTATACTCCTTCGTAATACCATGAATAAGTTCGTCTATAACCAGCGACGTCTTAGGGTCAAGTCCACTGTTTGGCTCATCACAAAACAAATACTTCGGATTGAGCGATATTGCACGAGCTATGGCCACACGCTTCTGCATACCTCCACTGATTTCACCCGGAAACTTCTGCCAAGCCTCACCCAAATTCACACGTTCAAGGCAATCCATGGCCCTGCGCCTACGCTCCTTGTAACTGCCATCAGAAAACATGTCAAGTGGAAACATCACGTTATCGAGCACCGACATCGAGTCAAAAAGAGCCGCACTCTGAAAAATCATTCCCATTTCGCGACGCAACAACGTGCGCTCTCGCTTTCCCATCGACACAAAGTCGCGACCATCATAGAGCACCTGGCCCCGTGTGGGATCAAACAACCCTACAAGACACTTCATCAGCACCGTCTTACCCGAACCACTCTGACCGATAATCAGACTCGTCTTACCGTTCTCAAAAGTAGACGAAATGCCCTTGAGCACAGTTCGTCCGTCATCAAAAGTTTTTTGAAGATCCTTAATTTCAATCATTGCACTTAAGAAAGAAGTTGGGTGAGAAAAAGGTCCGAAAACAAAATCAACATAGAGCAAGCCACCACCGCATTGGTGCTAGCCTTGCCCACCTCTACAGAGCCACCCTCAACCGTATAACCGTAAAACGAAGAGACACTCGAAATGATGAATGCAAAAAAGAGCGACTTAATGATGCCCATCCAGAAGAACCACTGCGTAAAGTCGTGCTGCAACCCCGCCGTGAGGTCAGATGGCGTAATGATGTGACCAACATACGCCGTAGCATAGGCTCCAATGAGTCCTGCAAACGTGCTGAACACCACCAACAACGGAACCATCGTGATGAAACCCAAAATTTTGGGCAAAATGAGATACGAAGCCGAATTCACTCCCATAATCTCGAGCGCATCAATTTGCTGCGTAACACGCATTGTGCCAATTTCGGTAGCAATGTTAGAGCCAACCTTACCGCTCAAAATCAAACACATGATGGAACTCGAAAACTCCAAGAGCATTATTTCGCGCGTAACATACCCCGACACCCAAAAGGGCATCCAAGCACTTTGCACATTCAGTTTGATCTGAATGCAGATAACAGCTCCGATAAAGAACGAGATAAGCAGCACAATGCCGATGGAATCAACACCGAGTCCCACCATCTCCTTGGTGTATTGCCTGAAAAACATTCGCATCCGCTCCGGACGCGAAAAAGCACGCCCCATCAAGCAGATGTAACGCCCCAAAGCACTGAGTTGAGATTGCAATAACATGCAAAATAAATAATTTAGTTAATACTATATGTAAACAACACCCTCCATCCGAAAAAGCCTAGAACTGAATATTGAGGAAAGTTATACTCATTACATCTTAGATTACGCTGGAGCATGTGAACGATTTGACAGGGCAAAAATACAAAAAACTTATAACTCTCCCACTCCTTGCCTATTCAAGTTCTTTTGTAAGACGAAAAACAACATTTGAGGTGAGCCCTGATTTTATGTGTTATTTTGACAAATAAGCCTCAAAATATAATACGTACTTTTTGAGATCAATTCTCTTTTCCCTCTCACAAAACTAAAATTTACACAACCAGTTATAGCTTTACTTCACTTTCTTGCATAACAAACAGAGAAGCACTCTAATCAAATCTCGAGTGCTTCTCCGTAATCTTTCAATAGTATTTTATCTACACAAGACTAATTCTTACCTTTAGCCTTGATAAATCTATCATATTCATCACCCTTGTATACATAATATTTCTCGAACTGGGTCTCTTTGCTTGAAGTATAGACGATACTTGCTCTGCCACCTCTATCACCGGGAGGACAATCTAGTGTATAGGTAGTAGATGCTCCTGGAGCCAAATCACGGCCGGCTTTGGTATATGTTACTTCACCCATTGTCCATGCATCCCAATGCTTTGCCACCAATTTATAATCCTTGCCAGAAATGTGCATATTAGAAGTATTCTTTACTACATATTTATAAGCGTAGCTTGTATCAACCACTTTCAAACCCTGTGGCACTTCAAAACTATCCATCAAATACTGATGCAAAGCATTCTTCTCTGACATGCGTTCTAAATTTTGTATGTCAGACAGCGAATCTGCATACATACCTGTCTTCTTGCCATATTCCAAATCCACAGCAGCATAAGCAAACAACCCCCTAGATTTAGTTACCACCAAAGAGTCTTCGCCCAATTTCTGAATTGTAAATTCCTTGCCACTACCAAGATCTGCAGTAAAGATTGTTTCAGAATCAGTAGGAAGCACTTTCACACTGTCTACCACAAAAGATGTAACGAAAGAATCCACCTTTTCTGCATCAGGATAAACTTCCACAACCAAATCCTTTTGATTTTTACTCATTTTGTTAGCCACATCCATAGCAAAGTTTTGTGCTTGCTCTAGATCATTTGAAGATGTACCACTACATGACGCCATCATCATTGAGATGAAAATTGCTGAGGCATAAATAATTTTTCTCATAATAATTATTAGTGTTAAAAAATACTCGGTGCAAAAAAACAACAAAACAAAAGAATTTCAAAATTTCCATTAAACTTTTATTTAATAAGGACTAAAGTGAACCAAAGATGTTCGAAAATTCAAGAATTCTCGGAAGTCCGAAGTACTTTTCCTTATACTTCACTTCAATGTTTCACTTCACGATTCGTGAGCCGTTTAAATCACATTATTAATATGTAGAGAGGCAAACATGGCAGAAGGTAAGCTTCATGCCTTTCGTGCCATAATGCATTGGCGAACTATTGCCGCACACGATTAGCACTGGTGTATGAATAAAAAAGAAGCACCGCAAGAAATTGCAATGCTTCCTTTATTTAGATGTGTGGGGGGCTGCTTAGTGCTCCCCTACCCTATAAATACATACTGCTTCACACGATGCCTTGTGCCATCATGGCGCGAGCCACCTTCATGAAGCCGGCAATGTTGGCTCCTTTCACATAGTTTATATAACCATCAGTTTTTCCGTATTCTAAGCACTGGGTGTGAACGTCACTCATGATTTGATGAAGCTTGGCATCCACTTCCTCGGGAGTCCACGAGAGGTGCATAGCATTTTGGGTCATCTCAAGGCCGGAGGTGGCCACACCGCCCGAATTGACTGCCTTACCGGGTGCAAAAAGGGTACGTGTTTCGATGAAATAATCCACAGCTTCTGCAGTGCAACCCATGTTGCTGACTTCAGCCACACATTGCACACCGTTTGCTACCAACTGGCGAGCATCATCTTCGTTCAGTTCGTTCTGAGTGGCACAAGGCAGGGCAATATCCACTTTGGCCTCCCAAGGCTTGCGACCGGGGTGATAAGTAGCTTCAGGGTATTTCTCTGCATAGGGGGCTACGATGTCTTCACCTGAAAGGCGCAACTCAAGCATGTAGTCAATCTTTTCGCCACTCACACCTGTGGGATCATAAATGTAGCCGTCGGGACCGGAGAGGGTTACTACTTTGGCACCTAATTCCACAGCTTTCTTGGCTGCTCCCCATGCCACATTGCCAAATCCTGAGATGGCCACAGTTTTACCAGCCAACTGCATGTTGTGTTGACGCAGCATTTGGTCAACGAAATAGAGTGCACCGAAACCGGTGGCTTCGGGACGCAGAATACTTCCTCCGAACTCCATGCCTTTGCCGGTGAATGTGCCGGTGTGCTCACGGGCCAACTTCTTATACATGCCATACATGTATCCCACTTCACGACCGCCCACGCCAATATCGCCGGCAGGCACGTCGGTATCGGGACCGATGTTGCGCCACAACTCAAGTATGAAAGCTTGACAGAAACGCATGATTTCAGCATCGCTCTTGCCGCGTGGGGCAAAGTCGCTACCACCCTTAGCTCCGCCCATAGGGAGTGTGGTGAGAGCATTCTTGAATGTTTGCTCAAAGCCGAGGAACTTGAGGATACTCAAATTGACTGAGGGGTGAAAACGGATGCCGCCTTTGTAAGGGCCAATGGCATTGTTGAACTGTACGCGGTAGCCAAGATTAACTTGCACCTCACCTTGATCATCAACCCAAGGCACACGGAAAGTGAAAATGCGGTCGGGTTCGACCAATCGCTCGATAAGCTTTGCTCGTTCGAACTCGGGGTGTTCGTTATAAACGTCTTCAATGCTGAGCAGCACTTCGCGCACGGCTTGCAAGTATTCTTTCTCACCGGGATGCTTGGCCTCGAGGGCTTGCAGCAATTGGTTGGTTTTCATGATGCATTTATTGTTATAAGGTTAAACAGGATGGCCAAATGTAAGCAAAAACCATGAGGATACAACTCTTTTCGGGTTTATTTTTGCTGGCTTTTGGCTTTTTTAGCGCTGATTTATGTCTTTTTGATAGTTCTATGGATTATGTCTAAAGAAAAGTCGGAGATTTTTCCGTTACGCGAAAAAATCTCCGACTATAATGATGAGGGTTTTATCTAACCTCAAAAAATGCTTTTATGAATTCTGTTTATTCTTCGTAGCACTTCATACGTGTTCCGTCCCAGCCCACTGCCATGATGTAAGCAGCTTTCTCTGTGGATGAGTTGGGCCACATCACTTGTGTGTAGCTGTTGGCATTGTCGCCACCGAGGCCTTGCATGGTAATGCGCAGGAGTTTGCCTTCGGCATCGTAAGTTTCGAATGCCACAACATTTTTCCACTTGCTGTGAAGCACTTTCACAAATCCCTTGGCAGAATTATTAGTCTTGGTGCAACCATCGTTCAGCGTACCGGAAAGAGGCAGGCGATCCGCATAGGTCTTCCAGTTGAGTGCGCTGATATAGTTCACTTCGCCTTCAGGCTTGGGATATCCTTGAGCAACGACATGCGATTTCAACTCTTGTATCATGGCTTCGTTAATCTTGTTCCAGCCGGGTGAGTAGTCCTGAATGTAAGCATTGATGGGGCGCAGCATGCCGGCTTTCTCGAAGAAGTCAGTGAAGTCCAAGCGAGTGGAGTCGCAGATGGTCTTCATGAAACGCATTTGCATTTGTCCATTGGTCAGTCCGGAATAGTTGCCGGTTCTCACGGCTTGGTGTAACTTGGCATAGACGTCAGGACTGAAACCTGCCTGGTGGCAATAGAGCTGCAATTGCCACATGGGAACGAGTTTCACAAAGTGGTCATAGTTGCCGCTTATCACAGTGGTGTCGCCCTTGACGCGACCATCGTAATCCTGGTTGGCCACAGTAACTTTGTCGGTGGGATAACCGTAGTCCGGACCTTTCTGCAATTGCCAGCTGATGCCTTGGCGCACGCCTTGCTCCAAATAGCAGTTGAAGCGGCCGCCTTTCAAACCTCCGTAATGGCCTTCGCCGCTCACTTCGCTCTCAAGGCGATACCAGCCGGGACCGAGATTGAATTGCACCCATGCCGAATAGATGTTGTTGGTTGTTTCGCCACAACCTGACCACTTGAAGCCGGGAGTAAGCTGGTTGTTGTGTCCCAACTCATGTGCCAAGCCCCAGAACTCAAACTGCGAAGCAGAGGGTTGCATCCAAGCATCTACCGAATTGTCGTTGGCAGCAGCACCAATGCCATCAGCAAACATAAATCCACCCCAAACCACGCGGGCAAATTGACGGTTCTTGGGATTTACACCATATTTCTCCAATCCCATGATTTCACGTTCCAATGCCACAGTGTTGTTAAGGTTGTTGGCCAATTCCACACCATTTCTCGGACAAACGCTCTTGAAACGGGCTGTGGGGAATGCCACTTGCAGGTTCTTGGTGCGCATGTCGATGATGTTGGAGCATGCATTGGCCAAGAGGTTCACCCAATCTTCGTTGGTGTCGCCGCGTTCCTGGTCAAAGTATCCGTTTACTTTCGAAAGGGCGAAGTGCAATTTAATTTTGGGCGCATTGGCATAATCATCGGTGTAATATGAAACGTAACCGTTACCAAAGTTCTTCACATTGATCACATTCAGTCCGTTGCGCAAAGCGTAAGTGCTTTCGGGCTGTCCGTTGCTGTCGCCAAAGTCTTTAATAATCAAATTGACGGGGTGCGCATCGCTGATACCCTCGGCAAAAATGGCTGCCGTTGCTCCCTTCTCGAAGTAGATGCCGGTGGGGTTTTCGTAACGGTTGTATTGGGTGGTCTTGAGGCGGGCAGAGAGAGTAGCCACTGTTTCATAAGCTTCAAACTCAGCCACGCGGTAGTTGGTATCGTATTTTCCGCTCAACAGATAGAAGCCCAACTGGCGTGCAAAAGGATGTCCGGCGGCTGCCACATCTGCTTCGGTGATGCCGGGCTTCAATTCATAACACAAATCGTTGGTGAAGAGGGCTTCGAAAGCTGCAAACTCACTGGTGTTGCGCGCAAAAAATTCCATTTCGGCACAAGTGGCAAAATTGTTCTTACCATTGTGCACCGTGAACTTCACGTTCTTGACATTCTTTATGCCTTCCTCGCCCAATGAAATGGTACTGCTGTTGCCGCTATAGCCGAGGTCGATTTCGTCCACCACGGTTACGTAGGTGTTGGGAGCTGTAGTGGTGCTATAAGAAATGCTGACACGTCCGAAGTTACCGTTTTCGCTATCCTGTCGCGGAGTATAGACCACATAATCGATTTCGGGAGCATCCGCAAAGGTATAGGTAAGTGTTACGGGGAACTTTGTGCTACCCCCACTCCACACCGAGTGATAATAAGTGGAAGTGCTGCCATCGTAGGTCTTGGCTATGCCTTCAGAACTGCTGTTTTGCGAAGAGGCTGTGGCACTTGAAACTTTCACCTGTGCATCTCCCTTGAACAAAGAAGCAGAGTTGTTGCCACTCTGAACAACGCTGATTTCACCCGTGGCACCATTGCTCAATGTATATGCAATTTTGCCGACACGCGGTTCGGTCATATACCAATAATCACCGCTGATTTTCCATCCTCCTTCGTTGTAAGGTTTGATGTTGAACCAAGGTGTTTCGCCTTCTCCCCAAACAGGAGTAAGCGTATAGTTTGCATTGCTCGCTACCGGGAACAATGTGAGTGTTCCGTTGTAATTCAGATTAACACTACCGCCGGGCACAAGCACTTGAGGTGCTTTTTTCTCCGCCGGCAATTGAAAAAGGCCGTTCTGAGCACAAAGCGCCATCGGCAGTGCTGCAACAAAGAGGGTGGCCAATGTATTTCGTAAGATTGACATTATCTTTATGATTTTTTATTGTGAATACTTGTATTTGTAAAATCCTTTCCGGAAAATCAACGGGCTATATACACTTTTTCTCCATTGACCACATAAACTCCGGCAGGGAGTTTCCACGTATGCGTACCGGCAGAAAGAACGGTATCGAGCACGGTGCGGCCATCGGCGGCATATACCTTGAGCGGCATTGCGGCTCCGCACACAACTTGCAAAGCACCGCTTTCGCCCTTAATCATCAGTGCAGAGTTATCAGCCAAGCTTCCGATGCCTGAGGGATCGATAACACGGAGTGACTGCGTGGTGAGTTGGAAATCGGGATACACACGCGTTGCGGTTACAACGGCATAAATGCCCTTTTGTGGTGTGAGGAAAGTGAACTTATAGGTATTCTTAACTGTGTAATCCGTACCTTTCACAAGCTGACTGTTGTCAGCGGATTTGTACCATTTGATGGAAGCACCCAGGGCTGCTTTCCAACCATTGGTCGAGAACTTTTCAGTCAAATCAATTTCTTCACCGATATTGACAGACTCACCCAAGGAAACTTCGGCTTGCGGATCAATGGCATACGAAATCAGGGTATCACCTTTCGTGTTGCAAGTGGTAACAAACGAGCTGAAATCAAGGTTGTTTCCATCCACGTAAAAGTATTTCATGGTTTTCTTGCTGTCGGTGCTGTGCGTGATGGAAGTCAACGCATTGTTTGAAGCACTCAATCCCACAAGTGCCAAACCGGAAACATCCAGAGATGTGAGTTGGTTGTTGTCGAGCCAAAGTTCTTCCAAGCCTGTGCTGTTGGTTACTCTGGCAGTGGTCATCACGTTGTCATAAGCCAAAATTTGTTTCGGGCTCACGCCTACGGTCATTTGCAATGTTTTGATTTCGTTGCCTTGACACCAAAGTGCTTCGAGTTGTTTCAGCGCACTGATGCTCAATGATGTGAGCTTGTTGTTGGCACAAATCAATGTGCGAAGTGCGGTGTTGCCGCTCAGGGTCAGTTTTTCAATTTGGTTGCCGGCACAGTTGAGGATTTGTAACTGCTTTGCCGTTCCCAATGCAAGCGCAGACAAATTGTTGTTCTGGCAATTAAGCTCAACCAATTCGGTTTGTTGATCGAGGTTCAAAGCACTCAGATGGTTGTCAGCGCACACCAGATTGGTCAAATGGGGAGCTTCTGAAAGATTGAGTTCGGTCAACGAGTTTCCAACACAGAAGAACACGGTGATGGGTTGCTCCGTGGTGATGGTCAGTGAGGCATCGGCCACGTTTACCACACTCTCTTCTGCCGTGAATGTGATTTCCTGAGTGTTGCCATTGCCCCAAGTGAGTGTGGCCTTCACACCTTGGTCGATGGCCAAAGACATGGCAGAGCCGACGGGGGCTTCTGTCTGCAGTTTGATGACATCTGCTTGTGCGGGAAGTGTTAATAACATCCCGGCCATCAAAGTTTTAATTAAACGCTGTTTATTCATATTTTTAAGAGATTTGGATGCTAAAATAGAGATACAACTTGGCAAATGTAACACTTTTTTCAAGCTATAGCAAACTGTGGGGCAAACTTTGCACTTCAACTTCCCACTTTCGAATGGTTCTCTCGAAAAACACTCAACGTTTTATGCGATAATTATATTACTGTTTATTAGAAACATAATAAAGGGTTATTAAATGAAAAAGTCAGCCTCAGATTTACGAGACTGACTTTTATATTTTCTTGAACTATTTGGGGAGTTTATCGTCCGAATGAACGTCCACCGCCACTGTGTCCGCGTTGCGAACTGCCGCTACCGCGTGTGGCAGAACCGCGTGAAGATGAACTTCCTCCTGAAGAGGGACGCACCGAGCTGCCTCCACGATTTCCGCCTCTGTTTGAAGAACCCACGGACGAGCCTGAATGATTTCCACCGGGGCGACCACCATTGTGATCGGGGCGCACATTGCTTCCGCCACCGGGACGTGCATTGCTGCCGGGTCTTCCGTTGCCATGGTCGGGGCGTACACCATTATGCTGTCCACCATGCGAGGGTTTATAGTCGGGACGACCATGCGAAGGTCTGCCACCGTGATGTCCTTGATGATGTCTGCCGTGATAGTGATCACGCATTCCGTTGCCATGGCGGAACGACATGCCGTGATAGGGACTCACATCATTGTGTCCGCGGTTGTGCCAACCCACTCCGCGATAGCTCACGTAAACCGTGGGGCGGCTGAAGTAATAATAGCCTCGGCAATAGTGGTCGAACACAGGGTAATACCATGCGGAACTCACCCAGCGCACAGGACGGAAGAAGTATTCAATGGTGCTGTAGAGCGTGTATTGCCAATCGAAGAGAATGCAACGAAAATCTGCATTTCTGTAGTTCCAATAATGACCATAGCAATCTGAAGCGGTTCTGATGCTCATCAAATAATCAAGGTTCACCTGATAAGCCCGGTCATACTGTTCCGGAGTTAAATTCAGTTCGTAAGCCATTTTGTCCGTCAAGAACCAAGCTTGCTGACGGGCTTCTTCATAACTCATGGCACTTACCGACAAGGACAGGCCAAGGAATAAAGCAAAAGATAAAAGCACTCGTTTCATGGTTGTATCCTTTAAGTATTAATAAATGTCCCACTTTTCGTCTCATGCCTGCTTTGATGAACGTTGCAGCTGCTTTTCCGTCATTTTGTCAGCATTTCGACATTTGTAGGTGAATAATTGTAAGGCAAATATCGGATATTCTTGAAAACTGAAAAAAGGAATTTGAGTTTTTTCTTTCACAATTCAAACTTTTTTGCGAATATCATGCAACATTTTAACACTTTTCTTGCACACTTCAGAGGCTTTTGTTCCCTTCTGCTATTGCGTTGCAAAATAATGGGCTTACAGAGGCGTTATCCGCACATGCGAAGGGGGGTGTAATCTGCAGTGCTTGCAGAATTTTCTGCAGTGCTTGTAGAAAAATCTGCAAGCACTGCAGATTTTCGTCCTCGCGCAAGCAGCTATTGCAGGTAGTAGTGGGGATGCTTTACATGCTCCGACGGCGTGGTCTCTCCCACCCTCGGAGTTGCTTCGAAGCATCACAACTCCTGCGCTCCTCACACAATGCAAGCGAAAAGCACGGCACAAACTTCACGCGCGCATACTTATTATTAAATAAAATATGTAATTTTGCTGCCGATTTGAGAACAATCTCAGCAAAATGATAGCAAAAAGCAAGGACTGCCGATGCTTTTTCCATCAACGAGCTCTCCCAATAGGAAACGAAGCTTAGGTTAACACACAAGGGTTTCACGCCCCATAAGTAACCATGAATTCGCTTCTGGAAACACAAGGAACATGGCTCACCCCTCATCAAGAATTTACAAACACACACATAGAAACAATGAACAGGATTATAGCCAAAGAACAATTCTCAGAGAAAGTGTTCAAACTCGTGGTAGAAGCTCCGCTCATCGCACGCTCACGCCGAGCCGGACACTTTGTGATTGTCCGTGTGGGCGAAGGCGGCGAACGCATTCCGCTCACCATTTGTGAAGCCGACCCCTCACGCGGCACCATCACACTGGTGGTGCAAGCCGTGGGACTCTCGTCTGCCAAGTTATGCCATCTGGAAGCCGGCGACCACATCACAGACGTGGTAGGCCCGTTGGGAAAAGCCACACACATCGAGAACTTCGGCACCGTGGTATGTGCCGGCGGCGGCGTGGGAGTGGCACCCATGCTCCCCATTGTGCAAGCATTGAAAGCGGCAGGTAACCGCGTCATTACCGTTTTGGCCGGTCGCAGCAAAGACCTCATCATTCTGGAAGAAGAGATGCGTGCCTCGTCCGACGAAGTGATCATCATGACCGACGATGGTTCGGCTGGTCGCAAAGGCTTGGTTACCGAAGGCATCGAGGACGTGATTAAGCGCGAACGCGTAGACAAATGTTTCGCCATCGGTCCTGCCATCATGATGAAGTTTGTATGTCTGCTCACAAAGAAATACGAAATTCCCACAGACGTTTCGCTCAACACCATCATGGTGGACGGAACCGGTATGTGCGGTGCATGCCGCATCACCGTGGGCGGTAAGACACGCTTCGTCTGTGTGGACGGACCCGAGTTTGACGGTCATCAGGTGGACTTCGACGAAATGCTGAGCCGCATGGCTGCTTTCCGCGACAAGGAACAATATGAAATGGCCCATAAGGACCTCACAGTCATCGAGCCCGAAGAAACAACATCAGAAAAACTCACCGAAAACACTGCCAAAGGCACAGAGGGTATCGCTTCTTGCAACGACAGTGAAGCCTGCAAGAGCCGCGATGCCGAATGGCGCAAGGCTGTGCGTGCTGCCATGAAGCCGAAAGAACGCATGAGCATCGAGCGTTGCAAAATGAACGAACTCGAACCCTCATACCGCGCTCACCAACTCAAAGAAGAGGTGAACCGCGGTCTTACGGCAGAAGTAGCGATGCAGGAAGCACGCCGTTGTCTCGATTGCGCCAATCCCGGTTGCGTCGAAGGTTGTCCCGTTGGAATTGACATCCCTCGCTTTGTGAAGCACATCGAGTTGGGCGAATTTGCCCGAGCCGCTGCCACCATTAAAGAAACAAGTGCGCTGCCTGCTGTCTGCGGTCGCGTTTGTCCGCAAGAGAAGCAGTGCGAAAGCCGATGCATTCATCACAAAACCGAAAGCCAACCCGTGGCCATTGGATACTTGGAACGTTTTGCCGCCGACTACGAACGCGAAAACAACCTTGCAGTGCCTGCCACACCCGCAGCAAAGAACAACATTAAGGTGGCCGTGGTAGGTTCAGGACCTGCCGGTCTCTCATTTGCAGGTGAGATGGTGAAACACGGCTACGATGTTACCGTTTACGAAGCCTTGCACGAAATCGGTGGTGTGCTCAAGTATGGCATTCCCGAATTCCGTTTGCCCAACAGCATCGTCGACTTTGAAATCAACAACCTCGAAGCTGCAGGTGTGAAGTTTGTGAAGGACTGCATCGTAGGCAAGACGCTGAGCATTGCCGAATTGGAGGCCGAGGGTTGCCAAGGCGTTTTCGTAGCCTCGGGGGCAGGTCTGCCGAATTTCATGGGAATTCCCGGAGAAAACAGCATCAACATCATGTCCAGCAACGAGTATCTGACGCGCGTCAACCTCATGGACGCTTCTAACGAAGCCACTGACACACCCATCCCTATGGGTCGCAATGTTGTGGTGGTGGGTGGCGGAAACACCGCCATGGACTCTGTGCGCACGGCACTGCGTCTGGGAGCAGAAACAGCCACCATCGTTTATCGCCGTTCAGAGGAGGAAATGCCGGCTCGCCTCGAAGAAGTTCATCATGCCAAGGAAGAAGGCGTGCAATTCCTGACACTGCACAACCCCATCGAGTATATCGCCGACGAAAAAGGCCGCGTGAAACAAGTGAAGTTGCAGCGCATGGAGTTGGGCGAGCCCGACAGCAGCGGTCGTCGCAGTCCGGTTCCTGTGGAAGGTGCCATCGAAACCATCGACACCGACTTGGTGGTGGTCAGCATCGGCGTATCGCCCAATCCCATCGTTCCACAATCAGTGGAAGGCCTCGAACTGGGACGCAAGGGCACTATCGCAGTGAACGAAGACATGCAGAGCAACATCCCCACCCTGTTTGCAGGTGGCGACATTGTTCGCGGCGGTGCCACCGTGATTTTGGCAATGGGCGATGGCAAGCGTGCAGCTGCCGCCATGCATCAACGATTGTCGGGAAAATAATCTCTGAAACTTAATCCTTGAAGAAGAAAGATTGAGAACGGATGTGCAAGTGCTGCCGATGCGCTGCACGAACTCCCTTCCCAATCTTTCTTATTCTTGAAACACTTTTCAAACGCTCATATACATATTATATATATACGTATGCAAGGTATCTATTCCGTTCTGCTGCTCATTTGTTCAAATATCTTCATGACCTTTGCCTGGTACGGCCACCTGAAACTTCAGGAAACGGGTGTCAGCAAACATTGGCCCTTGATGCTCGTCATTCTCTTCTCTTGGGGAATTGCCCTCTTCGAGTACATTTGTCAGGTGCCCGCCAATCGTCTCGGTATTGTGGACAACGGAGGTCCGTTCTCGCTCATTCAGCTCAAGGTGATACAAGAAGTGGTTTCGCTCATCGTGTTCACAGTTATCGTAACGCTCTTCTTCAAAAGTGAAACTTTCCACTGGAATCACATAGCCGCCTTTGCCTGCCTTGTGGCTGCCGTCTATTTTGTTTTCATGAAATGACCCAACCTCTCAAACTCACTGAAGCCTATCGCACAGAGCAGCGCGTCAAACGTCGTTTTGCTGAAGCCGTGCGCCAATTCGGTCTGATAGAACCCGGAGACAGATTGCTCGTGGGATTGTCGGGCGGCAAAGATTCGTTGGCGCTTCTCGAACTCTTGGCAGACTATCGGCGGCGTTGCCCTTTCGAGTTTGAAGTGAAAGCCCTGCATGTCAGAATGCAAGGCATCGACTACCTTACCGACACGTCCTATCTGGAAGATATGGCATCGCAATGCGGCGTAACGCTTCTGGTACGCACAGCAAGTTTTGAAGCCGACCGCAACAGCCGTCGTACACCATGCTTTCTTTGTTCGTGGAACCGCAGAAAGCAACTCTTTGAAACCGCACAAGCCGAAGGGTGCAACAAAATTGCCCTCGGCCACCATCAAGATGACATCTTGCACACGGCACTCATGAACCTCTCGTTCAATGGCACGTTCAGCACCATGCCGGCTTTGCTCCGCATGCGCAAATTTCCCATCAGCATCATCCGTCCTCTTTGCTTGGAGCACGAAACCGACATCGCCTTCTTGGCAAAGCAACATGATTATGTGAAACAAGTGAAACGCTGTCCGCACGAAAAGGAAAGCAGACGCACCGAAGCTGCAACGCAGTTTGAACAACTCTGCCGCTTTGCGCCCGAATTCAGACAGAACTTGTGGCATGCGCTACTGAAAGAGGGCAAACTTGTGGAAACGGAATAATTTTTCGTTTCCTTTTTATGTTATCCCTTACCGATTTGCTTGAAAATCGGAAATGATTTTCAATACAGAGAAGCCGCACACGAATGATTCGTGAACGGCTTCTCTATATTTATTTATATGTCTGAAATTTCACAAACGGCAGCCTGTTCTTTTTCACAACAATATGCAAAAAGTGGTACCGCGACCGGGATCGCTTTCTTTCACGAAGATGCGCCCACCATGGTATTCTTCGATGATGCGTTTTGCAAGCGAAAGTCCCAGCCCCCAACCGCGTTTCTTTGTGGTGAAGCCCGGACGAAACACGGTGCGGAAATGCTTTTTGCTGATGCCTTTGCCGGTATCGGCCACATCGATGGCGATGTGTGGGCCGTGATGATAAACATAGATGGTGATGCTGCCCTCGCCCGCCATGGCATCGATGGCATTCTTACACAGGTTTTCGATGACCCACTCAAACAAGGGTGGACAGATGCGCACCTTGGTGCAATCATCGGGAAAGCTGCATGTGAGATTTACTTTGTCGCTGGCACGACGGGAGATGTAATCTGCCACATTGCGAATGACTTCCTGCAAATTGACTTCGCGTAATTCGGGTTGCGAACCGATTTTCGAAAAACGCTCGGCAATGAGTTCGAGTCGCTTCACGTCGTTGCTCATTTCGGGCAACAACTCGTCGTCTGGATATGTTTCGCGCAGCATTTCCGTCCAAGCCATCAGCGACGAAATGGGAGTGCCCAGTTGATGAGCCGTTTCGCGGGAGAGTCCCACCCACACCTTGTTCTGTTCAGCACGTTTGGAGGAGAGCAGCGCATATCCGGCCATGAGAACAAAGAGCCCCACCACGCCCAATTGCACATAGGGATATGAAGCCAACCGCTTGAGGATGGCAGACTCATCATAATATATATAAATGTGTTCTTGCTTGTTCGGTGCCTGCGCAAGGTCCGTGCTTAATTCCATAGTGATAACACGTCCTGCTGCTTTCATCGTTTGAACAATGCGCTGCAAGGTTTGAAGCGAATCGGCAGCTGTTTCTTCATCAATCTGCAAATTGCGATAAGTGGTAATGGCTCCGCGTTCGTCAAGAACCACCACCGGAATGAAGTTGTTGCCGTTGATTACTTTCAGCACCAAGTTGAGGTCTGTGGTTTCATCAGCGTGGCTGAGCGAGCGCATGGCTTCGGCCCACACCTCCATGTTGTTGCGTTCCTGTCGTTGCAAGTCGCGAATGAGGAAGTGCGACACCACCAACGAGGCAGCCGCAATCACGACGGCAGCCAGCGTGAGCACCACTTTCACATTGCGAATACGGTCGGAGGACTGCATAAGGAGTTACTTCAGATTTCAACAACAGTTTCGGCCGGAGCTTTGAGCGAATTCATCACCGCTTCCACATATCCCAACACTTCGTCGCGTCCCATGCCACTCTGACTGCTCGTAACAAAATGCGGCGGGAGTTCCTCCCATTGCTCAGACATGCGTGTCATGAAACGCTTCACGTTGTTGTTCAGTTCACCGCGCTTAGGCTTATCGGCTTTGGTAAAAATAATGCCAAAGGGCACACCGTTTTCGCCCAACCATTCGATGAACTCCATGTCGATGCGTTGAGGTTCGTGGCGTGAGTCGATGAGCACGAAGAGGCATGTGAGCTGTTGCCGCTCGAGCACATAGTGTTGGATGATTTGCGAGAGTTTTTCCATCTCACGCTTGCCACGTTTGGCATAACCGTAACCGGGTAAATCCACAAGATACCACTCGTTGTTAATCAAGAAATGATTGATGAGCAACGTCTTGCCCGGTGTCGCACTGGTCTTGGCCAGCGATTTGCGAGCGGTCAGCATGTTTATCAGACTGCTCTTGCCCACATTGCTTCGCCCAATGAAGGCAAACTCAGGCATTTCGGTGTCAGGACAACGGTCGGCGCGACTGTTGCTGATATGAAATTCGGCGGATTTAACTATCATGTGAAATTTGTTGATTATAAAGTTAATGCAAGGGAAAGCACAAAATAAAGCAAACACCATTCGTTAGCTTATTTGCCATCCCATTGCCCAACTTATCGCAGCAAAGTTAGTTATTTTTTCTGTCCTTGCACAAACATTATATAACTTAGGCTGCGGCTCGGGCAAACTTTGGAAAATTCGCAAACGATTTTCCACGTTTTCCACTCGCCTTGCACTAACTTTGCAGAGCATTAGCAAGACAGACAATCATACGCATACTTAGCGCACACACTGTCTCCGCTTTTCTTCATCCAATCAAGACATCATGACAAGTCAACAATATCCCTCAAAACTGCTGGAACGCGCTGTTACAGAGTTTTCAAAACTTCCGGGCATCGGTCGCAAAACAGCACTGCGCCTTGTGCTTCATTTGTTGCGACAAAGCAACGAAACGGTGCATGCACTTGGCGAGAGCCTCATTCGCTTGAAAGAAGATGTGAAGTTCTGCCGCACGTGTCACAACATCTCCGACACAGAATTGTGCGACATCTGCGCCAATCCGATGCGTGATGCTTCTACCATCTGTGTGGTGGAAAACATTCAAGGGGTTCTCTCCATTGAAAACACCGGTCAGTTCAGAGGTTTATATCATGTGCTGGGAGGTGTTATCTCACCAATGGACGGCGTGGGACCGGCAGATTTGGAACTCAACTCGCTGGTGGAGCGTGTGGCCGAGGGAGGGGTGAAAGAAATCATCCTGGCACTGAGTCCGACCATGGAGGGCGACACCACGAACTTCTATATCTCGCGCCGCCTGGCAGCCCACCCCGAAGTGAAGCTCACCGTCTTGGCTCGCGGTGTCAGCATTGGTGATGACTTGGAATATACCGACGAAATCACACTGGGCCGCTCTATTGTTAACCGCGTGGAGCTGAATGCGCGTTGACGGAAGTAAGCCACATTTGACCATAGACAGAGAAATAATACCGGCGGCTGTTCTAGCCACAATATGAAGGCCAAAAATCTGCAGTGCTTGTAGAAAAATCTGCAAGCACTGCAGATTTTTCTACAAGCACTGCGCAAAATCGGCCTAAGCGCATGGAATTTTCACGCATCGCTGATAAGAAACAGAAACAGACAAGCTTGTAAGCACTAAACCCTATAGAAAAAAAGAAGTGCAGGTGTGTCTTTCACCGACACCCTGCACTATATTAAAGAAATGTAATAGGAATTATCCAGACTTTGAAAAGCTTATTTTGTCATACCACATCGGGACTTTGAGAGCAACTCTTCCGATAAAATGCACATATCCGGCATTCAAGTCTGTGGGGAGAATCACACTTAGTTATCTTTATCGAAAATTCATGTTAAGTGCTTGATATCTTTATAGTGCCATGAGCACTTCGGGCAATTGTTCTAAGGAAGTGATAACTGCATCGGGAATGGTTTCATCGCGCTGTTCATGTTTCCATTCCTCACCTTTGAACCACACAGTGCGACAGCCGGCTTCACGACCGGGCAGGATGTCCTTGCCATAAGCATCGCCAATAACCACAGCCTCGGAGGCCGCACAGCCAAGGGCTTCTACGCCCAACCGGAAGATGGCGGCGTCCGGTTTGCGCACACCGACCACAGCACTCTCAACGATGGTCTCGAAGAGGTGGTCGATGCCGTAAGCACGGAGTACGGTCGGGAGATTTCCGTAGAAGTTGCTCACCATCACGAGGCGGCATCCCTTGTCTCGTAGTGCACTAAGCACACGAGCAGAAGCCTCTACATGACGACGGGCATAGGCATCGCAATAGTCAGCCACGGCTTCGCCTTTCGCAAGACGTTCTTCCTCAGAAGGCTGCCACCAGCCCTGTTCCACAAGAAAATGAGTTTCTCGCTCTAGTTTCTTGACCAAAAGCGTGCGCATATCGTCCTCGGGAGAGATGATGGGAGCCTTGGCCAAGGCCCGTTCGCCGAAAACATATGCCTCGCGGAACTGCTCTTCGTTCACGGGAATGCCCACATGACGATAGCCTTCCCACAAAACGTGTGCCCAATGGCGAGCTGCCGTGTCAAGAGTGCCGCCATAATCGAAAAGAAGATTTGTTTTCATAGAATGCTTTTTTGTGAAAGGAGAGCGAGGTATAGCTTCTCCTCCACCCGGTTTATTTCATAATTCGCTTGTTGCCTACTTTCACGAGACTCACACCTACAAAAATCCAAAAGAGTTCGCGAATACGAGTGTAGAAACTGGTGAACACACCAACTCCGGCCGAACTGATGCCGAGGATTTTGATGATGGCAGCCAAACCGCCTTCACGTGCTCCCAGCTGCATGGGCAAAAAGAAAAGCAGATTGCCCATCAATGATGAAAAGGCCAAAATGAGAATGGCATCCCAGAAAGAAATATACAGGCCGAAAGCATGCAAAATAAAATAGAACTCCAAAGCATTGATGACACGTGCCAAGTATTCCAACAACAAGGAAGAATAAAATGCACGGCCTTGCTGATGCAGATGAGCAATGTTCACATCCACCTGCTCCATAGCTTCAGCGTGCTTGTCGTAGAAGCGACGTGCGTACTTCTTGGCGAAGGGAATGTGCAGCAACAGGCTGAAGAGCTTCACTATCATTCCGTTTTTGTAACCATAATAAAAGAAATACAAAGCTATCATCAACAACACGGCAAACACACCGAAAAGCGTCCACAGCCAAGTATCAACTTTTTCAAAATAGACCACAATGAACAGCACCACCGATGACGCCCACAAACAAATGTGCGACAAAATGTGCATCATGCTATAAAGCACCACCGAAGACATGGCACGCGGCGTGCCGATGTAGGAACTGAGTTCCATGACGCGATAAGGGCCACCGCCAAAGCCAAAAGGTGTGGTGTAACTGAAAGCAAAACCTGAAATGGTGAGCTTATAAGCATGCCAAAAGGACAAGTGCTTGTCGTGTGTGCCATGATTGACAATAATCTGGAATGCCCAGGCATTGAAGGCATAGACAAAAACCCACACGCCAAGCACAGCAGGCAAATACATACCGGCACGTGCCAAATTGTCCCATAGTTGAGTGTAGTCCACATCGAAGGTGATGAGCATCACCACAATGGCAGCTATACCGAAAAGCAGAAAGAGATTACGATAAAGTGGTTTCATTTTTAAGCAAAGTATTTTTCCTCCAAACGTCGGCACAACGCTTCATGACGGGAGTGCATATAGAAAAACAAAATGTTCATCACAGTGATTTCAAACACGGGATAAATCCACGGATGTCCCACCAGAAGAGAGACGTAAAGCACAATGGCTCGCGTGTTGAAAGTAAGGATATTGGCATAAGGCAACAGGGGCAAACTGCCGGTGCGGAACTCATCAATCAATGTCGCAGGCAACACGCGACCGAAGCGCTGGTCGATTTTCTGTTTGAATGACTGAAAATCGTGCGTCATGCTCTCTTGATTGCGCGTGTAATTGCGATAGAAGAATAGAAAAAGTTTCCAAGCTCCATCGTGCTTCCAGTTGAGCGAAGCAAATTCTTCAGAAAGTTTACGGCTGTTGTCCAACTCACTGCCGGCTTCTCCTTTGATGAAATAGAGGTGGATGTTGCGATAATAGTCGGCCAATTGACATTGCTTGCCATGACACACAAATCCGGCAAAAGCACAGAGCAACCAAATCCAGATGCCCCAAGAAATTTCAGTGAACGGAATGCAATCATCCTGCAAGCGCAAACAGATGGCTGCATATATACAGAAAAACCACACATCACCGGCAAAGCCATCGAGAATGCGCCCCCAACGTGTTTTTTTGCCTGTCATACGAGCCAACTGACCATCCGCACTATCATAAAAATTGGCCCACATCAACAGCAAAATGCCGAGCACATTGAGCCATAGGTTTTCAAAATAAAAGAAAACACCGGCTGCAGCTCCCAACACAATGGAAATAATGGTAACCACATTGGGATGAATATTGAAATGATTAAAGAATTTTGCCCAAAGTAATCCGATGGGCCGAGTGAAGTGAATATCAAGCCACTCTTCGGTGTCAGCCGACTTGAAAGTCGACGATAAAGTTTTGTTTTCTGACATATCGTATTTATTCTTTATTTCTTAAAATTATTGTCTCCAACAAGGAGGCTATGAACGTTGCAGCCTCTTCCGAACAAGCAGAGAAACTGGGCCAGTCATTGAAATCAATGAATGAAAACGAACCATCGGCTTTCACCACACAATCGCCGCCATATACTGGTATGCCGCAGAGTTGTGCTGCACGGTCTGCCATTTGTTTGAGATGGTTCGGATTAAACAGATAATCGTTGGGGGCACCGTTGATGGCTTCCAAACCAAACTTACTGAAAGAGCCGGGACGCGTGGGATAGGTGTAATAAAAGAAAGAAGTATCGGCCACACCATAAAACTTGATAAGATCACCCTCTTCGTGCTCACACAACAATGCCTCAGGGACACTACGCTGGCGAAAATCGTTCAAGGCTTCTGTCAAAGCTTCACGATGTTCGATGAAACGCACATCACCGGCTGTCTGAGCACATGCATCGCTACGCTTGAGCCAACAAGGATACTTCACGCCCAAAGGAATTTCATATTCTTGCGATAAAAAAATTGTATGAGGGATAGGAATACCGGCTGCATGGAACAAAGTGGCTTGATTCATGCGTGTCATTTTCAGCAAACGCTTAGGCGAATTGATGACCGGCATTCCGGCTTTTTCAACTTCTGACAAAATTTTCAAAGCACGCACATCACGAGCCATCGAAAACACTGCACAATAATCCGTCAAAGTATCGGCAACACCATTTATATTGTATAAAAATTCATCCTCCGATACAACATAAATAGGAAAGCCTTTTTGCTCGAGCCGATTTCGCACGGCATTAAAAATGGTCGCATCACGCTCTTCGCTACCGGGCGAAAAGCGATGCGACCTGCTTATTCCGATTATTTTTCTGTTTATTGCCAAATCTCAATTACAAATAAGAAAATATCACATTGCGGCACATCAATCTGCCGAAGCGAGAAAAGCCCCTGCCTTTTCAATGTCTCCAACATGATCAACATCAAGAATTTTTCCCAATCGATAAGCGCGAAGCTGCCATCCATCAGCCACCAATGCACGTTGGAAGTTGCGCATTCTACTTTGACCTTCGCTCATGCAACGGTGCAACGTGGACAACGTATGAGGCTTGAGACAATAAATTCCACCGGATATGAAAGTATCGTCCTCGCATGTGTCATGAAATCCCGTGATATTCATTTCCTTATCCGTACCTACCCAAAGTGGTTTTTCGTCATCCACGAAATCAGTAACAGCCATCATGCCATCTGCCTCTGAATGCTGAAAGGCACGAATATAAGCTGAGAAATCGTCTTCACGGAAAATTGTGTCAACGGTTGTCAAGCAGAAAGGTGCATCCTGCAAGTAAGCACTAAGTTCATGGAAACTATGCATCGAACTGGGGGTGCTCTTTACCACAAGACGTACATTGCTCCCCCAGCCTTCGCTGATGCGGTGGCGCAAGTGAGCTTCGGTTTGCGGATGCAGGGTGTTGATGATAATAACAACCTCTTCAGCACCATTGGCATTGAAGATACGAACCAAGCGTTCAATCATCGGTTCACCTCCAATGCTTACCAAAGGTTTGGGAAGCGACACTCCTTCTTGAGCAAGGCGAGAGCCTTCACCGGCTGCAATAATGGCAAATTTCATTCTTGTGTTTTTTCAACGGGTGAGCGATGTCCGCGTTCGCTTTCCTCACGCCGCTCCCTGTAGAGTTTGGGCAAAGGATTTTGATAGGCTTCATCGTGTGCACAACGATTGCGATAAATATCAATAGCGGCATAAACAGCTTGTCTGAAAGAATTTTCAGAGGCTATGCCTTGCCCTGCAATGTCAAAGGCTGTGCCATGATCGGGACTTGTTCGCACCACTGGAAGTCCGGCAGTGAAATTGAAACCATCATCACCTGCAAGTGCCTTGAATGGAGCCAACCCCTGATCGTGATACATAGCCAGCACGGCATCAAATTGCATATAGTTGCCTGAACCAAAGAAGCCATCAGCCGCATAAGGACCAAAGCAAGGAATTCCCGCTTCGCTCAATTCAGCTATAACGGGGGCAATAACTTCTTGTTCCTCCTCTCCCAAAAGTCCGCTATCGCCGGCATGAGGATTGAGGGCCAACACTGCAATGCGTGGATGGGTCTTTAAGAAATCACGACGCAAACTTTCATGCAACAAACGCAACTTTGTGCTCAAATTTTCCTTAGTAATGGCAGCCGGAACATCTTTGAGAGGAAGATGTGTGGTAGCCAAAGCTACACGCAATGCCTGCGAGCACAAAATCATCAAAGGCTCACCCTCACCTACGCGATGATGCAGATATTCTGTGTGGCCCGGAAAATTAAAATCTGCACTTTGAATATCCGACTTACATATTGGAGCTGTTACAAGTACATCTATTTTTCCTTCTTTGAGATCTTCTACTGCACGTTCCAAAGCTAACAATGCCAAGTTACCTGCTTCGACACCGGGATGTCCTATTTCAATTTTGACCTCTCCATCAAAGCAATTCACAAGATTGAGACAATCTTCTTTAGCTTCGTGAGGCGATGACACAACATGGTAATTAACATTCATGTTCAGTCCCTTACGATGATAGGTAGCCACCTTGGCACTTCCATACACCACCGGAACACACATATCAAACATTTCGGGAGCGGAAAAGGTCTTGTAGATAATTTCATAACCTATTCCGTTAATATCTCCATGCGTTATACCTACTTTTATTTTGTTGTTGTCCATACAAATAATGGATTTATGATTTTTCTTTTATTATGTACGTTTTTACCCAATGCTTTCACGTGCGTCTTCCTCCTGTTGCGCTGTGGTCAACAAGCCGCAGGCTGCATAAATATCTTGGCCTCGCGACGCCCGAATGGTAGTGAAAAGACCATGTGATGTGAGATAATCTCTAAATGCCACCATACTATCTTCGTCAGTACCTTGCAGTGGTGTTTCAGGAATGGAGTGAAAACGTATGAGGTTGATGCGGCAATCCAATCCGTCCAATAAACGAATAAGAGAATCGGCATGACGACGACTATCATTGATGCCTCGAAAAACAATATACTCAAAAGAAAGACGTCGTTGCTTTGCCGTGTCAGCCATAGGCATTTTTCGACAAAAATCATAGTTTTTAAGAGTATTCACCACCTGCCTGATGGAATATGCTCGCTCTGCCGGCATCAGCTCTGCGCGTTTTTCCGGTTCCGGATGATGAAGACTGATAGCCAAATGGCATTTGCTCTCATCAAGGAAACGACGCAAACCTTTTTCCAAACCGACACTCGAAACTGTAATGCGCTTCGGACTCCATCCATAACCCCACTCAGAAGTCAGCACCTCGGTGGCACGTAAAACATTATCAAGATTATCAAACGGCTCTCCTTGTCCCATAAACACAATGTTGGTCAAGGAATCGCGCTCGGGGAGTGAATAAATCTGATTCAGAATTTCTGCCGTGGACAACTGCGCCACAAAACCTTGCCGACCGGTCATACAAAACTTGCATCCCATTTTGCAACCCACCTGACAAGAAACACAGAGTGTGGCACGCTGTCCATCCGGAATATAGACGGTTTCCACATATCCTCGAGCAGTACGATAAAGATATTTCACTGTTCCATCAACCGAAGACATGCGATGCACAGGCTCCGAACAACCGATGACAAACTTCGCTGACAAATCCCGACGAGCCGCCTTAGAAAGATTAGTCATCAATTCCAAACTTTTCACTTTCTTGGAATACAGCCAATCGCTCAACTGCTTACCCACAAATGCAGGCAAGCCGCAACCAACAGCTATTTCTCGCAACTCATTCGGCTTAAGTCCGAGAAGTGATAGCTTCTCGCTTTCCACAAGTTTGTTATCGTTCATTTCAAAAGCCATACCCCCTTCCATAAAAAGCATTAAAGCCTAAACGTTTATGGGAAATTTCACGTAAAAACTACGTATTCTATATACAGATTAATGTGCTAATCTGCCAATCTTCTCAAAAGGAAGCACAATGACAGATTAGCACATTATTTAATATAAACGCGCGATGCCTTATTTATTGTAAAGCAACCATGCACCTGCATATGATGCTTTCAATTCATCGCGAGAGCGAACTGCTAATTCCTTTTCGTCATAAGAAGAAGCAATCACGCGGAACCAACCGGTCTGATTGTTGATTGTTTCATTGGTCTTCACCACACGAGCATCGTAACCACGAGCCTTAAGTGTTGTCATCAATCCTTCAGCATTCGCTTGCGTTACAAAACTTCCCACCACCACACTGTAGGCTTTCAAAGGATTACCGCTAACCATGGTAAAGCCTCCGGGAATTGTGCGAACATCTGCATTGGATGCTGAAGATGCATTTGAACTTGCAGGATTCACATTCACAACTCCGGCCTGGCCTTGATTAGATTGAGGAGTAACAACCACGGGAGCAGGAGTTACTTGTGCTGCACCACTCTGTGCTTCTTGGGCACGTGCCAACTCATAAGCCTGACGATAGGCGCTTTCCTTAGATTTACAACCGGTAAACACAACGGCGGAGCACAAACTCAACACCAAGATAAGATGCTTCTTCATTTTTATTATATTTTAGTTGATTATTTCTGATGCAGTGCTTATTTACACTTATGCACTACAAAGATACAACCTTAGCTTCAAAGAACACCTATCAGGTTGTTAAAACTGCTTAAAGTGCTGCGATTTTTCTTTTTTTATGCCGCCAAAATTATGAGAACAAAGGAAAAGAAGTATATTTGGCACGTTTATTAACCCTAAAAACAATGCAATTATGAAAGGACTGAGCATTTTGGCCGCATTCTTGGGCGGCGCAGCCGTAGGTGCTGCATGTGGAATTCTCTTTGCCCCCGAAAAGGGAACTGAGACTCGCACTCGCATAGCTGAAGCTATCCGTAAGAGAGGTATCAAACTGAGCAATCAGGAACTGGAAGGCCTCGTGGATGACATTGCAGAGGAATTGAAACCTGCCACTGCTTAATTCTGAAGCCGTGTTCTCCAACGATCGGAACATAGAAACCATACGTCAAATCTGCATGGACTTGAAGCAGCAAGTGCTGCTTCGCATGCAGATAGCACGTTTGGACTTTGTGTACAAAATGACACGCCTGTTAGGTGCTCTCGTGTTGGGAGCCGTACTGTTCGTGTTGGGAGCCATCATTGTGTTGTTCCTATCATACATGGCAATGCTCGCACTGACGCCTCATGTTGGCAGTGCTACAGCAGCTTGCGGTGTTATCGCATTAGGTTACATTCTCATTGGATGGATAATCTATGCTTTCCGCCAACGACTCATTATGACTCCATTGGCCAACTTCCTGGGTGGTCTCTTCCTTAACGATGAAACAGAAAACAACACCGGTTATGATGAAGAAAACGTACACGCTTGAAGAAATGGCCTTGCAAAAGCAAGCAATCAAAAAAGCACTGAGCGAAAATCAAGCCGGCATACGCTTAAAACTTGACGCTCTTTTCACACCACCACCGGCAGAGACAAAAATGCAGGGATGGATGAACAATGCTTCCCGTCTCTTTGCCGTCTATGACGGAGTGATGACCGGATATAAGTTTATGCGAGCTTTTGGATGGATTTTCGGAAAACGGAAAAAGCAAAAATAAAACCGCAAAGGTATTCAAAGCCTTTGCGGTTTTTCTTTTTAGTTTCTCAATAAGCGAAATTTGAGTTGAGATATTTCTCACATTATCTCACAATAATATGTGCTTATAACACTGTCTCATGTTATAAGATTTCTTCTTCACAAAAGCAGATTGGTGCATTGCGCAAACAACGAGTAAAGACAATACCTCACTTTGGGCTTCCTACTGCAAACCTGTATGTTTCTCCAAAGCTATTCTGCGTTCTTGTCCGCTGCCTTATTAAAAACAGACAAGAAGTTTTTGGGAATGGGAGTCTCAAAGCGGAGAAGTTCCTTCGTTATGGGATGATAGAAATTCAAACGGAAAGCATGCAATGCCAAACGCCCAATCGGATTACTGCCATTACCATACTTCATATCGCCACACACAGGACATTCCAAATCTTGCAGATGCACGCGGATTTGGTTTTTACGACCGGTATCGAGCTTCAGCTCAACGAGTGAAAACTCTCCGGTTGTACGCACCACTTTATAATGTGTGCGTGCAAACTTTCCACCATTGTCCTCGGGAGATGAAAAAGTGATATATGCTTTATTATCTTTCAACCAACTTTCAACGACTCCCTGTTTTTGTTTGGGCTGTCCTGAAGTCAATGCAACATATCTTCTGTCGGTAACGATGTTGTGCCAATTATGCTCCAGAATTTGCTCAGCCTCAATGGTCTTTGCGTAAACCAAAAGACCGGAAGTTTCGCGGTCAAGTCTGTGGACCACATGTGCCGTACATTTTTGATGGCTACGGCGAAAGTATTCGTCAAGCACCGTCTTGACACTGTATGCCTTTGCAGAAGTTCCCATTGAAAGTATTCCGGGTTTCTTCTCCACAACTATGATTTGTGCATCCTCATAGACCAAACTCACAAACTTATTGTTGAATTCTTCACGCGGCTTTCGCTTACTCACTTCCACCACATCACCGGGTTTCAACGGCATATCATGCTGTTTCACAATGCGTCTGTTCACACGCAGCCCACCACCAGTAAGTATTGCCTTGGCTTTGTTTCGACTGATACCATCAAGGGCTTTCATCAAAAAAGGCATCAATTCCACTTCCTCACGCACCTTGAATATGATATATCGCGATTGAGTTTTTCGGAGCATACTGTTCTATTATATATTATATGTGTAGATTGACGTCCGCAAAGGTATAAAATCAAGAGCAGCCCACCAAACACTTGAAGACGGCAATTCTATTTTTCCAGAAAGACAATAGACTACTATAGCTTCTTACCGGTCATTACGTTCAGCACTTTTGGCGCATAGTGTAACAACAAATAAAAAAGCACTAACAACACGCTTAAGGTAACAACGATGGTCAGAACATAAGTCAACAACAAAGACAAATCAGAATGAGGACAGATTAACAAGGCAAGCAACTTGAAAATTTTATATACGATAAGGCTATGTGATACGTATACAAAGAAACTTGCTGAAGACAAGAATGCATTAGGTCTGCACACACCATGTTGCAACAACCAAATGGAAAAGCCATAAGCGAAGAACAACCCTGCCAACACATTCCATTGCTTTACGGCCATTGCCAACTGCGGATAAGGTTCTTCAACCATCATATAAAGAACAGACAATGCCACATACAAAATTGTGAAAAGTCTAAAATGATAACCAAAGATGCTCAACATATCCTTTTTGCATATACTCATATACGCACCACAAGCGAAGAAAAAGAACGACACTTCAAATGAGAGAGTATTGACACCGCAAAAAGGAACCACCAACCAAATCAAACCTAACAACATCACAGTATAAAATTTTGCACGCTTTAGCAACCAATATAATAATGGCGTGCAGAGCACCACAACCATCAGATTGCGCACAAACCAAAGGGGCACATTTAGCGGGAATGTGCTATCCACATTCCGACCTTCCAATTCACCGTGATATGCCCAAAAAGCCGAGAGGAGTCCTTTCCAAGAAAAAGTCAGCGTTGCAGCTTCTGCACGATACATTCCCAACGGCACACAAGTAAAAACAATCAGGAGTAAAACGGCAAGCATTGTCCATATGACATAAGGGAGCAACAAACTTTTGACTCTGTTGTTCAATTTACGAACATACACTTTACGTGTCATCTCAGCCCCAAGGAAAAACACATAACCTGATATGAAATAATATATCGGCACACTTTGACCTCGCAAGAATGCATCCAAAAAGCAACGCACTTGCTCGAACAAAGGAAAATCCCTAACATGCAATCGTAGTCCGCCAAATGCAACTTCCGAAATGGTGAAAACGTGCACAACCAGCACCACCACAGCCAAGGGAAATCGCAACAAATCCAAACTCTGCGAACGTAGATCGCTTCTATCGTGTGTGTTTCTTATATTCAACATTTATTCTGCAAGAGATTACACGTATTGTTCTGCATCCGGCTACCATCAGATGACAATAGCACTTTGGGGCAAAATTACAAAAAAGCATCTGAGTTTAGTTCCATTGCCTCAGGGAAGTAAGATCACATAGAAATACTCAAATAAAAATCGCAGAAAACAAAAACATATAATGATAAAATAAAAAGGAGGGCACACTCCAGAGAATGTGCCCTCACAAATGCATATTGTTTGTTTATGATTAGTTCGGAATGTTAGGAGTTTCGAACATCTTATCGCCCGGCAGATTGAGATCACGATAGTTCGAAATGGCTTCCACCATACCTTCAGACATAGCCTTGAGTTCGCCACTTTCAACCAAGGCATCCATATCAGCCTTAAACTCGTCATACATTTCCTTGGTCAGCACATTGGGCTTGTGACCATAGTCGCCCACAAAAGTAGCCAACTGACGGAGGAAGCCCCAGCGCTCAAAGTAAGGGAAGAGGTTGTAGCCTGTCAGACGAGATGTCTTGCGAATAAAGTTAAGTACATAAGGAGTGCTGTTATCCCAAGTGTTTGTATGACCTTCGCAGAGATACTTATCAACCACCCAGCATGATGTGGGGTAAAGTTTCTTGAGTGTGGCAAGTCCGTTGTTCTTATTGCCGTTTTGTGTAGCAGCGATAAGTTCATATTTGTCAAGACCTGTAGACTTCTCAATGGTTGAACCTTCGGGAGCACCAGTCTTACGCAATGATTCATAAAGCATAGGACCAAAGTCTGCCAATTTGAGTTCATAAGTTGCGTAATTGTAGAGCATAATGTAAGGACAAAGCATTTCGCCTACGCTCACTTCGGTGTGTCCGAGAGCTTTCACAAGATTTTCTTCCTGTGTAGGAACACATCCTTTTGTGTTGTATTGTGCCATTTCCTCACAGAGGGCTTTCATCTTGGGACTGTAAGAATAGTCATTAGCCAATTCCGCTGCATCTTGGCGTGCAGAACAATATACATATGTTCCATCATCATTCTTTGTGTAGGGGGTGTAGCTGGAAGCCACATTCACAAAGTGCTTACGTGCCGGATCCCATTGGTTAATCTTATCCGACTCTGTGTAACCCATATGCATTATGTTGTAGTAGGAGTTCATGTTGTTGGAAACTTCTCCCAAACCACCCCAACAGAAGTAAGGATGCATCTGGTGTTGGTGTCCCCATTCATGCGACAATCCCCAGATAGCATCGTTGTCGGTATACATCATGTTCTTACAATTAAGCACGCGGCTTTCCTGGTTTTGGTGGAATGACACACCGCTTCCGCCTTGGAACATATAGTAAGTGAAGTTCACATAAGCAAATGTGCGGTTCTGCGGAGTTTCAAGCAAACCATATTTCTCAAATCCGAGAAGATCGTGTTCCCATTGCACAAGACTGTCAAGCAAATTCATAAATTGACGATAGCCTACACTCTTTCCGTCTGAAGCCTTACAGTATTTGTAGAAACCTTGTGAGGTCCACACAGAGTGTACTAATGAACCTACGGCATCCATACAATAATTAGGAGCGTTCTTACAGAGTTGGTGCATCTCTTCATTGGTCTTATCGGGTGAGAGATAACCATTGATTTCACCATTCACAAAGTGAACCTTTACATCGGGTTTGGTCGAAGGAGTATCATCTGTGTAGTAGCACACATATGCCAAACCGGGCCAATCATTCTTGTATTCGATAACATTTATACCGTTTTCCAAAGTAAAATCTTCAGTTTCGGGATTTCCACCATCAAAGTTTTCGCCCACTTTACCTACATACCAAGCACAAATGCGCAAACGCAAAGCTTCGCCTTCGGGGATACCGGAAACAATCACAGCATGCTTACCCTTAGAAACACTGATACCGGTTGCACCTTCGTATTGGTTGTAACGCTTTCCTTCAGTGTTCCAACGCAGAGCCAAGACTGTGGGATCAAGGTAGCACTTATAGTCAGCTACACGATAGTCCAAACGATAGTTTCCTGCATAGATTTGACTTACCAAGCTCTTTGTAAACGGGTTCTTGATAGCATCAATGTCATCTTGTGTGATGCCGGGCTTGAGTACAGAGCACACATCATCCTCGAAGTAATCGAAGATATTGTCCACCTGATCTGCATTTTGACAGAATTCCATTTCGGCACAAGTGGCAAAATTTCCGGAACCACTGTAAACTTTCATTTGAATGCTTGCAGGATTTTCAACCGGAGCATCAAATTTAAACTTCTTGGCACCGGCAGTTTGCTTGAAGTCCTTGCGACCCATTGAAGTGTAATCGCTCTCACCCACTTTCTTGACAAGCACTTCCACTTCACCAAAATAGCCGTTGGCTGTTCCATCTTGACGAGGTACATAATTGATGTAGTCAATGTAATCAACGTCTTCGAAAGTGTAGGTTATCACGGCAGGATTGCTTTCAGACACTTTGAATGCATTGCCCTGCCATTGTGAGTGCCAGAATGTGCTGTAATCACCGTCGATAGTCTTAGAGATGTCATTACCACTCTGGTTGGTGTTAGCAGTAACCGATTTAGCTTTCACCTTGATGTCAGTAGGAAGTGTTTCCACCGATTCGTCGCGTGTCTGCGTGATGAGCATCTTTTTTGTAATAGTGCCGTCATTCGATGTAAACACCAGTTCACCGGTACGGCTTGCAGGCGACATGTTTTGTGAAAGGTGGATGTAAACTTCACCGGCTGTTCCGCGACGAAGCAAAATCCATTCGCAAGTGGTTTCAACCTTAAACTCCACATTGGCAGTGATGTTATAGCAAAGCGTACGCTCTCTGTAACTGATTGTTTGCTCTGTGGGAGTGAGAATCATGGGAGCTGATTCTGCGGGAAGAATGTTTTGAGCTGTGGCAGGGGCTGTGGTCAACATGGTTGCCGCAACACCAACACTCCACAAGAAACTATGTAATTTCTTCATTGTTATTTCTTTTTTATTGAACATGGGGCAGGAAGCTGCAACTTAACTATTTCGTTGCCGCTCCTTTCCAAATGTTTTTTAGATTATCACTTTCTTTCCGTTCACGATATATACACCTTTGGGAAGGCTCACTGTGGCAGACTGACCGGCATTCAGGGCAGCTGACCACACATTCTTACCATCTGCGGCATATACGTTGACTGTTTGGCTGGCTTCGCTGCTAATCACAAGCGCACCACCCACAACGGCCACTGATAGACCGGCATTGCTTGAAACACCTTCGATGCTTGTCGCACTCATGTCGCGCAAAGAGAAGTGGGTTGTTTCGAGACTGAAATCAGGATATTTGGGGTGTGTCAGCTTCACATAAACGCGCTCATAGGGAGCATAGAAAGAGAACACGCCATTGGTTACGGTGTAATCCTTTGTGGACGAAGCCGAACCCTTTGTCAAATTGGTTGCAGTGCCGTCTTCCTCTACTTTCACGGGAGTGAGCGTAACGAAAGCCTTGCCGCTGCCGTCCATGCGATAGTCGGCGAGGTTCAAAGCATAATCGTTGCGTGATGCGTAGTCGGGGCTGATGGCAAAATAATAGTATCCTGCATCAGCTTTGGTCAGAAGAGAAGTGATGTTGATGTTCTCCTGAGGAAGTCCGACGAAGTGCTCGGGCTTCTTAGTGGGTAACGAAGCAAATGAAAGCGCGTTGCCACCGCACACATACGATGTGGGAGTGGCTGAAGCGTGCAAAGTTACTTGGGTCAAGGCATTATTGGCACATGAAATGGCTTCAACATCTTCGCTCAACGAGAGATCGAGCGTGGTGAGGCTGTTGTTGTCGCAGATGAGTGTGTTCAGTGCCGGCATACCGGTGGTGGAGTTTGTCTGAATCTTGCTCAACTGATTGTCGTTGCAAACCAAGACTTCCACCTTCGGGATGTAGCTCAACACACTGAAAGTTCCGGTAACCTTATTGTTGGCAAACTGCAAGACAGAAAGGTTGCTGCAGTTATTAACATACAATTTTGAATAATCGTTGCCATTCAGGTTGAGATAGAGCAAGTTGGGCGACTTCAGAGAGAAGTTTCCTGAGAGTTCGTTACCGCTCACGTCGAGCACTTCAAGGTTGGGATACGTTTTCTCACTCAGCGCAAGCGTTGTGAGTTGGTTGTTGGCGCAGTTCAAGTCGGTCAAATCGGTCAGACCGGTGATGTTCAGCGTTGTCAGTTCGTTGTTCTGACAATAGATGGACTGCATGAAAGGAGCTTCGCTGGCATCGAGCGACGTCAAGCCATTGGAGCTGCAATCGAGCATTGTGAAGTAGCGGTCGCCTTGCACTTTCAAGGTGCTTCCTTTCACCTCTCCAAACACTTGGATAATGTCTTCATTACCCGTATTCACGGGAACAAACGTTCCATCTCCCCAGTCAACAGAAATGCCGGTGGTCTTATTCATCAAAAAATAGACCGTCGAGCCTACTTCCTTCGAAGTTTGCATCGTAACCGTTTGTGTCTGGGCAAATGCAGGTGCAGAGAAGGCAAAAGCACATCCTGCCAGCAATGCTGCAACAAAAGATTTGTTTTTCTTCATAGTTAGATTATTAAATGATTTATTATGTTTCTCATTTTGTTCATCAAACGCCTTTGTTTCTGCCGCAATTTCCCAACGACACATAAACTGCCGGAAGACACAGCGATGCACTTCGTAAAGACTGCATTGCGCACCCGGTGGTGCAACAACACCACGATAACGACCTCACAAGAAGGCACAATAATGAACCTTGCAAAGGTAGGTATAAAACCCCAAGCCCCCCCCCCCGAAGTCCATTATTTTACAACCGATTTGCATTTTTAACATTTAAGAAATGTTTCATTAAAAATTCCAAACAAAACAACAAAAATGAGGCCGGCCAGTGATGCCATTTACCGGCAGGCAGAAGCCATCACAAAGGCCTCTTCGCATCACTTACATTTTGTCGGAAAAACGGCGATTATATCGACAAAAATCTGCAGTGCTTGCAGAAATTTCTAAACGCCTTGCAGAAAATTCTGCAAGCACTGCAGATTTTTCCCGAAAGGCATGCTGAAATCACCCCTTATGTTCAGATTTATCAGACCGCCCCGCCCGATGAACCGAAAAGGCAGTCTGCCACCACGAAAAGCCTTCAAATGGACACATGGCGCGAGCCGACAAACGAAGAACATTCTTCCAAAATCACACTCTCGATGCACACTTTATAAATATATTGTGTCATTTGGATTGGAAGAACACAAAAAATCATTAACTTTGCCAATAATTTTCTACTAACCATAAAATCACACAAACAATGAGAGTTATCATCCAGCCCGACTATGAAAAGTTGTCGCAATGGGCAGCCGACTACGTGGTGAACAAAATCAATGCAGCCAACCCCACTGCAGAAAAACCTTTCGTTCTGGGATTGCCCACAGGCTCTTCGCCCATGGGAATGTATAAGGCTTTGGTGAAAGCGCACAAAGAAGGTCGCGTTTCGTTCAAGCACGTTCTCACTTTCAACATGGACGAATACGTGGGTCTGCCCGAGTCTCACCCCGAGAGCTACCACTCTTTCATGGCTGAAAACCTGTTCAATCACATCGACTGCCCCAAGGAGAACATTCACATCCTCAACGGCAATGCCGAAGACCTGGAAGCCGAATGTGCCAACTACGAAAAGATGATTGAAGAAGCCGGTGGCATCGACCTCTTCCTCGGCGGTATCGGTCCCGACGGCCACATCGCTTTCAACGAGCCCGGCAGCTCACTCACCAGCCGCACTCGCCAGAAGACACTCACCACCGACACACGCGTGGCCAACTCTCGCTTCTTCGGCGGTAAGCCCGAAAATGTTCCTGCCACAGCGCTGACTGTTGGTGTAGGCACTGTGATGTCTGCCAAGGAAGTGCTCATTCTCTGCAACGGCCACAACAAGGCTCGCGCTTTGCAAGCTGCTGTCGAAGGCCCCGTTACTCAGATGTGGACCATCTCTGTGTTGCAAATGCACCAGCACGGCATCATCGTGTGCGACGAAGCTGCATGCGAAGAACTCAAGGTGTCAACTTACAACTACTTCAAGGACATCGAGAAGGACCAAATCTAAGAAAACACGGTTTCACGCTGCGAATTTCAACCTTGAAAGACGCACATTCGTGAAAGCCTGAACACAACCGGAAACAGCCTTGCACATACTACGCAATCTGTTTCCGGTTTTTGTTTTCCTGAGAACAAACAACGCCATCTCAACATAGATACCCCACCCTCGCTGTAAGAAAAACCCGTTTCATGAACAACGCTCATCCCTTTGCACGCCCCACTTACGTAATGGCAAAACCTGCCGGCTCACTCTGTAACCTGGCTTGCCGTTATTGCTATTACACAGAGAAAGCACGCCTCTACCCCAACAATCCTCGCCACGTGATGAGCGACGAATTGCTGGAGGAATTCACACGGCAGTACATCGAAATGCAAACCACGCCCGAAGTGCTTTTCACCTGGCATGGCGGTGAAACGCTGATGAGACCGGTGGCTTTCTACAAACGTGCACTCGAACTGCAACGCTGTTATGCCAACGGCCGACGCATCGACAATGCCATCCAGACCAATGGTACACTCATTACTGACGAATGGGCGCGTTTTTTCAAAGAGAACAATTTTCTGGTGGGCGTATCCATCGACGGCCCTAAGGAGTACCACGATGCCTATCGGCGCACACGCACCGGCCGACCTTCATGGTATGGCGTGATTCAGGGAATACGCACGCTGGAGAAGCACGGTGTGGAATGGAACGCGCTGGCGGTGGTCAACGCTCTCAATGCCGAACATCCTGAAGAGTTCTACCGCTTTTTCAAAGACTTGAACTGCCGTTTCATACAATTCACCCCGGTGGTGGAACGCCTCTACCGCCACCCGGATGGACGCACACTCGCCTCTCCCATCGAGGGGGGTGTGGCCGAAGTGGCTGATTTCAGCGTTACCCCTCAGCAGTGGGGCAACTTTCTGTGCCGTCTCTTCGATCTTTGGGTGCAAGATGATGTGGGCGAATACTTCATACAAATTTTCGATAGCACCCTGGCAGGATGGATGGGCGTGGCACCGGGCGTTTGCAGCACGGGCGAAACATGCGGACACGCCGGCGTCATCGAATTCAACGGAGATGTGTATGCATGCGACCACTTTGTTTTCCCCGAATTCAAGTTGGGAAACATCAAAGAAAAGTCGTTGATGGAAATGATGTATGCCCCGACAATGCTGCAATTCGGCGAGAACAAACGTGCCTTGCTCACACGTCAATGCAAAGAGTGCGAATATCTTTCGGCATGCCACGGCGAGTGCCCTCGATTGCGTTTTGCCGAATCCGTTTATGGCGAGCGCGGACACAATTACCTGTGCGAGGGCTACAAAATGTTTTTTGAGCACGTGGCACCCTATATGGATTTCATGAAACACCAATTGCAAAATCACAAAGCACCTGCCGAAGTGATGCAATGGGTAAAAAATGGAATGCCACGCTATAGGTAAAAACACTAACGACTTTCAAGATTGACTGCAATCATCAAAAAAATCCACCCGAAGAACTTCCAATTTCTTCGGGTGGATTTCGTAAATGCGATATTACACTTTTTACTCCTGCGATGGCTTTGCTGCTTTTTCCAAATAGTCTGCAAAAATGCGCGCAGCCGTTTCCACCATCATCGCACAAGGACGCTTTTTGTAATACTCGGCCGTGCGGGCCTCGGGGGTGCTCACCACTGGTGTACTGCCGGACAATCCGAGAAGTTCGGAACAAATGAGCGAACCGTTTTCCTCCTTGAAGCGAGCAGCCAACTGCTGCACAACGGCATAGTTGTGCGCCTTGCCTTCACGGTCGTCGGCATCGGGCGAACCGCTTTCGAGACCGGCCAGAAGAAACATGCCACAGGCTGCACCACACGTTTGACGCATACGGCCGATGCCTCCGCCAAAGGATGCCGAAAGGCGTAAAGCCGTTTTTTCATCAAGGTCATACAAATCGGCGAAAGCTGCCACCACCGATTGCGAACAATTATAGCCACTCTTAAACAGCTCGACGGCTTTTTTCACTCTGTCTTCGTACATAATATAATTGTATAAGATTTTTCTTCAACATTTCTACGTATCTTCGCACGGCATTTCAAATTTCATAAACCGCAAAGAGATTAACCCATGAAGCATTTATTTCTTCTTGCAATCTGCCTGACGATAACCGGCTGCTATGAGAGTTTTGACGAACGCTGCCTGCGCGAAGCCAAAGAGCATACCGAAAAGTTTTGTCCGCAACAAGTGGAAGCCGGAGTGATTCTCGACAGCACCACATACGACATGGGCACTCGCACGTTCAATTATTGGTATTCACTGCACGATCAATTAGATACCCCCGAGGCACACATGACCATGAAAGAAGTGCGCGGACAATTCCGCACCGAACTCCTGCGTTCGCTCATCAACTCCGTGAAACTGAAAAAGTGCAAAGAAGAAGGAATCAACTTTGTTTACACTTATCATTCCTCTCTTTCCAAAAAACTGGTGTTGCAGGAAAAATTCACGAAAGACGATTACAAACGTTGATTGCGCAGGCTCACTTTCCTTCCTTGCGCATGAGTTCTTGCACGGCGCGTGCCAATTGGTCTGGACACGACGTAGGTTTATTGCCACACTCTATGCCTTGCAGCCGCTGCACCACATCTTCATAACGCATGCCTTGCACCAACTTGGCAATGCCTTGCAAATTTCCGTGGCAGCCTCCCATGAAATTGACACGTGTCAGTACACCATTCTCACCGCACACTTCAATGCAACGACTGCAAACGCCTTGCGGCATGAATATCACCTTAGTTTCCATTAGCGCATTTCTTGATTTTGAAAAAAGCGAAAGCCCGCCTTGATGGCGGGCTTTCATCTTTATATAAAGGTTTTCGCCAAACTTACTCGGCACTCTCAGCCGGCTTCATGTTGGTATAAACTGTCTGAACGTCGTCGAAATCTTCGAGCTTCTCAACCATCTTGTCGATAGCCTCACGCTGCTCGTCTGTAACCTCCTTGGTGTCATTCGGGATATAGGTGAATTCAGCTCCCACTACCTCGAATGCATTTTCTTCCAGGTGTTTCTGAATTTGGCCGAAGCTCTTGGGATCACCGTAGATGGTGATGCTGCCTTCTTCTTCGTCTTCGTCGTACTCGTCTTCCACTCCGTAATCAATCAGTTCGAGGATAAGTTCGTCCATATCAAGTCCGTCCTTTTTCTTAAAGGAGAACACACATTTGTGGTCGAACAGAAAAGCGAGCGAACCCATTGTACCAAGATTTCCGTTGAACTTATTGAAAACCGAACGCACATCGCCCACTGTGCGAGTGGGATTGTCTGTCAGTGTATCTACGAAGATGGCAACGCCATGAGGGCCGTAGCCTTCATATGTCATGGTTTTGTAATCGCTCTGATCCTTACCCATCGCATTCTTGATGGCACGGTCGATATTGTCCTTCGGCATATTCTCGCGCTTGGCCGTGGCTATGATGGCGCGGAGTGCGGGATTCATATCGGGTTCCGGTCCGCCGGCTTTTACAGCCACTGCGATTTGTTTTCCGATTTTGGTGAACGTGCGAGCCATGTGCCCCCAGCGTTTCATTTTCGCTGCTTTGCGATATTCAAAAGCTCTTCCCATGGGATATTATTTGTTTTTGATTGTTTAAAGTTTCAGTTTTGATTTTTTAGCGAAGCTTTGCGCCAAGTTGCTTCTCAAGGTTGGCAATGAGCTTGCCCATGATGGCATCTGTTTGCTTGTCGCTCATGGTTTTAGTCTCGTCTTGCAAAACGAAATTCACGGCATAGCTCTTTTTGCCGGCTTCGAGGTTCTTGCCTTCGTAGACATCGAAAAGTTCCACTTTCTTGAGGAGTTTCTTTTCGGTGGCATAAGCAATTTTCTCAATGGCAGCAAATTCCACCGATTGGTCTACCAGAAGAGCGAGGTCGCGACTCACGGCGGGGAACTTGCTGATTTCGGAGAACGAAACGGTGTTTTTCTTCGTTTTCTTCATGAGTTGCGTCCAATTGACATCGGCATAGAAAACTTCCATATCGATACCGAAAGCTGCCGTGAGTGCTTTCTTCACAAGACCCAACTCTACGCAAACTTTTCCGTTGCGGTCGGCAATAGCCAACGACTTGCTGAAGATATCGTTCTCACCGGGCTGAACCACAAAAGCAGCGAGTTTCACTCCCAGGCGTGTGAGTATGTTCATCACATAAGCCTTGAGTTCATAAACAGATGCTGCTTCGTCGGGATGCGCCCACGAGCCTTGAACGCGCTTACCGCAGAGCCAGAGTCCGAGGTGGTAATCCTCACTGTAAGCCGCCAATGTGCGTTCGGGGTTCTTGGCTTCGGCACGATAGTAATAGCAGTTTCCATATTCAAAGAGGCGCAGGTTGGCGTTTTTGCGGTTGGCATTGTGGGCAATGCTTTCGAGACCGCCAAACAGCAATGTCTGTCTCATTACGTTCAGATCAGAACTGAGCGGATTCATGAGGCGCACCAAGTTTTCGGGTGCGTATGTCTTGAGTTCGGCATAGTAGGCTTCTTTGGTCAACGAGTTGTTGAGAATTTCGTTGAAGCCTGCACCGACCAATTGTTCGCCGATGAGGTTTTCCAATTTGTTGCTGCGGTCAACGTCGCCCTTGATGGTGAGACTCGACTTCACGGCTGTGGGAATTTCCACATTGTTATATCCATAGATGCGAAGCACATCCTCAACCACATCACAGGGACGCTGCACATCCACGCGATAAGCCGGCACTTCGAGCTTGAGGCCGGTGGCGGTTTCCTCCACAATGCGCATTTCGAGCGACGTAACGATTTCTTTCACCACGTCTTCGCCGATGTTCTTACCGATAAGGTCGTAAGCGTAGCTATATTCCAACGCTACGGGGAACGATTTGGTGAGTTGTGTCTCCACGTCTTTGATTTCCATGGCAATGGTTCCGCCGGCTAATTCCTTCACCATGAGAGCTGCGAGCTTGAGAGCATAAATTTGTCCATCGGGGTCGATGCCACGTTCAAAGCGGAAAGAAGCATCGGTATTGAGTCCGTGGCGACGCGCACTCTTTCTAATCCATGTGGGGTGGAAGTAAGCGCTTTCGAGCAACACATTCTTCGTTGTTTCGTAAGTGCCCGAACCTTTTCCACCGAATACACCGGCAATGCACATGGGGGCTTCGGTGTTGCAGATGGCAAGGTCGCGTTCGGAGAGTTTGTGTTCTTCTCCATCGAGTGTGATGAAAGGCGTTCCTTCAGGCAGGCTCTTCACCACCACCTTGTTGCCAACAATCATATCGGCATCGAAGCAGTGCAGCGGTTGGCCGAAAGCAAACATCACATAGTTTGTAATATCGACGATATTGTTGATGGGACGCAATCCGATGGTAGTGAGTTTTTGCTGCAACCATTCGGGACTTTCCTTCACCTCACAGCCTGTGAGCGTAACGGCACAATAGCGGGGACAGGCTTCGGTGTTGATCACTTCCACATCGATGTTGAGGTCGTTGGTCTCCACTTTGAAATCGTCCACCGAGGGGCGACTTAATTTTGTAGCCTTTCCGTTGCGCACCAAATAGGCATAAAGATCACGTGCCACACCATAGTGCGAACAAGCATCGGCACGGTTGGGAGTGATATCCACTTCGATGAGATAATCGCTCTTGATGTTGAAATACTCGGCAGCCGTCATGCCCACCGGGGTATCCTCGGGCAGAACGATGATGCCGTCGTGGCTGGTTCCGACACCGATTTCATCTTCGGCGCAAATCATGCCAAGACTTTCCACACCGCGCAACTTGCTGCGCTTGATGGTGAAACATTCGTCGCCATCATAGAGCTTGGTGCCAAGCGTAGCCACAATCACTTTTTGTCCGGCAGCCACATTGGCAGCACCGCACACAATCTGTTGCGGTTCGGCTGTGCCAATGTTCACGGAACAAACGTGCATGTGGTCGGAATTGGGGTGCGGCTCACATGTGAGCACATGGCCCACTACCAGTCCTTGCAAACCGCCTTTAATGCTCTGTACTTCTTCCACGGAACCCACTTCCAGACCAATGGAGGTCAGGGCGGCCGCTACTTCCTGCGCTGTGAGGTCGAACTCGACGTACTCTTTCAGCCAATTATAGGATATATTCATCGCTGTTGTGCGTATAATGTTTTTTTAACTGCGCAAAGGTAATCCTTTTCGCTGAAACGGCAAAGATAAACACCCTGCGAAGCGCACCGGAATTTGTCTAAATAATCGTGAGTGCCGAGATGGACAAAGGTATCCACAAAGCGTGTTAACACACATCGCATTTTGAAAAATCATCGCACGAATAAAAATCTTTTGCAATGCTTCTTAACATCTGCAAAAACGTTCTTTTTCGTGCCGCCCCACCCTCTTGTAAAAAGAGGTGGCATTTGCAAGGAAATCTGCAGTGCTTGCAGATTTTTCCGCAGTGCTCGCAGAAATTTCTGCAGTGCTTGCGGAAAAACGCGCATCAGGACAAGGTTATCGGGAAAGTTGTCTGAAATGGTTTATCACCTCGTTAACACCTAATACTTTCCCTTCTCTTGTTTCAAAAAAGGATATGAGAACAAAAGAAATAGGAACCAGAGAGTTCTTCAACAAATCCAATGAAACTTAGCATTATCTGCCACCTTCAATCAGTGCTTCATCGTGGCTGAAACCTGGAGTCGGGAGGCTATCATCGGGGTGCGTATTCTCATCCGGAGCATCCTCTTCTTCAAGCAACCAATAGGCACTGGGGCACTTGAAGCCCATACGACGAAAATAGGCAGTGATGAAACCCTCGATGAGGATCTGTCGATGGAAAAACGAAGGGTTGTCGTAGAGGTTCAGATCCTCACGCACCTGCATGCCGCTATAGTTTTCGGGTAAGCCCACGGGCATCATTTTCGCCAAATCTGTTTCCTCGGGATTGTCGGCTATCAACATGTTGGTATTGGGTTTCTCCGTGGGCAAACCGAGCACAACGTTCTTCTCCGAAAGTGATGTACCATTGATAAAGCCAATGATGTATCCGCGCACTGCCACATAATCTCCCTCGTCTGCTGCCAAAGCTTGTAACACGGTCAGGATTCCCTCATCGTTGTCAGGCGGCATCGGCATTTCATCGTCAACATTTCCGTCATTGTCGGCTTGCGGAAGTTCAATCTTTTCGCAAGCTGACACAAGCATTAAAAGCAAAAGGAAACATGTTAACAGAGACTTGGGAAACATCAGCAGGAAATCATTGGTCGTTGAAAAAAACGCTTGTTGCCATTACTCCCATTGGGCAGACTCAGCCTGTGCAACAAGATACATCTGAAACAAATCCGTTTCGGGGTAAATGTCTTCAAAATAGGCTTCCACATAGAGCGGAGCCATATGGAGAGCATCTAAGATCACTTGTGCATACAGCGGATGCCGCAATTTGCGAAATGCCAAAGCTGTTTGAGCTATCACAAAAGGTTGAGCGTGTTTTTCGTAAATTTCCTCCCACAATTTGCGAGCCTGAGAGTCTTTGGTCAAAACAAGGGACAAATTCACCACACGGCACAACTGCATCTCCGTGAGCTCGTCAACAGAACTCAACTGTTGCAGCATTTGCACCGCAGAGGCTGTTTCACCGACACTCACCAAGTATTCTGACACTTCGCACAACGTGTCATTGAATTGCACACCCATGGTGGAAGCCCCTTGCATCAAAGCAGCAGCTTCACTGACCCGTGAATTTCGAATTAACGACAACAAAACAACACGCAAAATGCGAGCACGCTCGGAGCTGTCCAGTGGCACAGAAGCATAAGCTCGCTGTGCTTCCTCCAAAGAGAGGGCGTATTGTCCCTCATTGTAGGCAGATTCTGCAGCAAGCATTGCAACAGAATAATCATTGGAGTATTTCATTATATACTCACGATAAAAAGTAAACCAATCGGTAATGGGACGTACTTGAAACATTGAGAGCATGCGGATGCGCTCTGCTTGCACATTGTCGGGATTGATGGCCAAAGCATATTCGCAACTTTCGATGGCTGCATCAAAGAGTTTGTTTTTCATTTGCCCGTCTGCCATGATCGTCCATAGCTGATCATCATAAGGTGAAGCATCTATGGTTTCGTTGAGAATGGCAGCAGCTTCTTGAGGTTGCCTTTTATGAAACAGGCAATCGGCTTTCAGACTTTGGCAACGCAAATACTGTTCGTAATGTGCGGGAATTTTGTTGAGATAGAACAATGATTGGTCAAAGAAACCATAGTCGAAGAAAATCTCTGCCGCTTCCTCCATTGTGTCGTACAAATCAAAACCTTCCTGCATTTGTTGCAAAAGTTCCTCAATGCATTTCACAGCATTTTTAAAGTTCAATGAAGCCAAATTATATTCGGCCATAAACATGCCGTAGCTGCGGCGCGAAGGGTCGTTCACGTTCACAACAATTTCTAGAGCTTCTTCCCACTTACCGGCATTCTTCAAAATATATGCTCTCTGCAAGCTCAAATCAACATCATCAGGATGCAAGTTTTGCGCAATGCGCAGACAAGTTTCGGCATCGTAGTCGCGCCCTTGGCCGGTGTAATATTCAACTATGTCAGCCATGTCGGCAGCTTTCATATAAAAAGGCACGCCTTGCTCGAGCTTCTCTTCGTAGCTCCTCACAAGACGTGCCAATCTGTTGTTCTTATGTTCCATCGTCAATGAACTATCCGGTTTTGTCAACCATGCAAGATAGAATAATCAAGTAGGTCGCAAATATCTCATTCTTCATCATTGACTTCCAAAAAGTCCTTGAAGAAATTTCCGCAAAACGTTACGATTTCTTCACCCAGCCATCCTTCAGACCCACAGTGCGGTTGAACACTAAATGGTCGGGAGTGGAAGTTTTGTCGTAAGTAAAGTAGCCGATGCGCTGGAACTGCAGATAGATATTGTCGCTTTGCTCTGCTGCATATTTCTCAATGTAGCAATTCTTAAGCACCTTCAATGAATCCGGATTCAGCAATTCGCGGAAATCGCGTTCGTCTGCCGAGGGATTTTCAACGGTAAAGAGACGATCGTACAAACGCACTTCGGCTTGTAAGCAATGATCGGCACTTACCCAATGAAGCGTTCCCTTCACCTTACGATTGGCGCCCTCCATTCCACTCTTGCTGTCGGGATCGTATTCACAATAGATTTCCTCAATGGTTCCGTCTGCTGATTTTTTGCATCCCGTGCATTTCACAATGTAAGCATTTTTGAGACGCACTTCTTTGCCGGGAACCATTCGGAAGAACTTCTTGGGAGCATCTTCCATGAAGTCTTCGCGTTCAATCCACAAGTTGCGACTGAATGTAATGGTATGTGTACCATCTGCCTCGCATTCCGGATTATTTACGGCCAACATCTCTTCCGACTGACCTTCAGGATAATTGGTTACGACCAACTTCACAGGATTGACCACTGCTGAAACACGCAACGAACGCGCATTCAAATCTTCACGGGCAGCAGCTTCGAGCATGGCATAGTCGTTAAGCGCATCGAACTTGGTGTAACCAATCATATCGATAAACTTGCGAACTGCTTGCGGCGAATATCCGCGGCGACGCAGACCGCACACGGTCGGCATACGGGGGTCATCCCATCCGTCCACCAAGCCCTCTTGAACAAGCGCTAAGAGTTTACGCTTACTCATCACGGTGTAAGTTAGGTTCAAGCGGTTGAATTCATACTGACGAGGACGATTGTCATCCAATTCCTTGCCTTCTTTCAATTCATCTACGAAGTAATCGTAAAGCGGACGGTGAGGCACGAATTCCAAAGTACAAATGGAGTGAGTTACACCCTCGAAGTAGTCGCTTTGTCCATGCGCAAAGTCATACATCGGATAAGCTTTCCATTTACTTCCGGTGCGATGATGTTCTTTGTTGATAATTCTGTAAATCACCGGATCGCGGAAGTGCATATTAGGATTGGCCATGTCAATTTTGGCACGCAACACCATGGAGCCTTCAGGAAGTTCTCCGCTATTCATCTTCTCAAACAAGGACAAACTCTCCTCAACCGGACGATTGCGGAAAGGACTATCAGTTCCCGGCTGTGTGGGCGTACCTTTCTGAGCAGCAATCTGCTCACTCGTTTGTTCGTCTACATAAGCCTTACCCTCCTTGATAAGTTTCACTGCGAAGTCCCAAAGTTGCTGGAAATAATCGGAAGCATGATAGATATTGCCCCAACGAAAGCCCAGCCACTCGATATCGTGCTTAATGGCTTCCACGTATTCTGTGTCCTCCTTTTGAGGATTTGTATCATCGAAACGAAGATTACAAACTCCTCCAAACTTTTCAGCCACACCAAAGTCCATGCAAATAGCTTTGGCATGTCCGATGTGCAAATATCCGTTAGGTTCGGGCGGAAAGCGTGTTTGAAGTCGACCTGCGTTCTTACCATCTTGCAAGTCCTTCTCTACTATTTGTTCAATAAAGTTCAAACTCTTCTTCTCCGTTGTTGATTTTTCTTCCATGCTTAATAAATATTGAATATGCGAAACAGCTTTAATTAGCCATTTCAGAAATAAACTTGATACGAACCAATCTGATTTCCTCTTCGGTATAATCGTTTCCTAACTCATCGAATGCATCATCCAAATCGTCGGTTTCACTTTCTTTGAAGTAGAGGTAAATATCATTAATCTGGTCGTCATCCAGTATCTCGTCTATGAAATAATCTATATTGATTTTGGTTCCACTATAAACAATGGACTCTATTTTGTCAAGCAACTCATCAAATTCTATTCCCTTTGCCATGGCAATATCATCCAACGCCACCTTTCGGTCAATAGAGCCGATAATACTCAACTTGTCCACAGATTTATTGGGAACGGTTCGGATGCGCAAATCTTCCGGACGCTCAATTTCGTTTTCCTCGCAATGTCTCTTGATGAGCTGACAAAATTTTTCGCCATAGCGCTTGGCCTTTCCTGTTCCCACTCCGGGTATATTCAACAACTCATCGGTGTTTTGCGGATAGATGGTAGCCATTGCTTCAAGCGAAGCATCTTGGAATATCACATAGGGCGGAACATCCAACTCCTTAGACATACGCTTTCGCAAATCGTTGAGCATTTGATAAAGAGCCGGATCGACAGCGCACGACGCGCCACTCTGAACAGGTACATCCACATCCACCTCTTCAAAATCGTTATCTTCAACAATCATAAAAGAAGTTGGCTTCTTCAGGAACTTGCGGCCGCTTTCGGTAACGCGCAGCACACCATAATTATCTACTTCCTTTTCGATATAACCTGCAATAAGAGCCTGTCGGATTACTGCATTCCAGAGTTTATCCTCTTCTTCGGATGCACATCCGAAGCATTCCAGTTCATCATGTTTGTGTGCCAAAATTTCATCGCTTTCTTTTCCTTTCAGCACATCCTTTATATAATCGTCCTTGAAGTTCTCTTTGGTTGCCAAAACCACTTCAAGCACTTTGCATAATTGGTCTTTCGCTTCCACTTGTTTCTTGGGATTTATACAGTTGTCGCAATTACCACAATTGTCGGGCTTGTAAGATTCTCCGAAATAATGCAGTAATAATTTTCTACGGCACACAGAAGATTCTGCATAGGCCGCTGTTTCTTTCAAAAGCTGTCGGCCGATATCTTGTTCGGCTATGGGCTTTCCCTCCATGAATTTCTCCAACTTCTGAAGGTCTTTGTAAGAATAGAATGCCAAACAAATACCTTCTCCGCTATCACGACCGGCTCGTCCGGTCTCTTGATAATATCCCTCCAGGCTTTTGGGAATATCATAATGTATGACAAAACGCACATCGGGTTTGTCTATACCCATTCCGAAAGCGATGGTGGCCACCATCACATCGATTTCCTCCATCAAGAAGTCATCTTGCGTTTTCGAGCGTGTGGCAGAATCCATACCGGCATGATAGGCTTCAGCTTTTATCTCGTTAGCTTTGAGCACCTCAGCCAATTCCTCAACTTTCTTCCGGCTTAAGCAATAAATGATACCGCTTCGGTGGGGATGTTGCTTGATGAATTTGATAATGTCCTTGTCGATATCCTTCGTCTTCGGGCGCACCTCGTAATAGAGATTCTGACGATTAAAAGAGCTCTTAAACTCCAGCGCATCTTGAATGCCGAGGCTCTTCTTGATGTCGAGGCGTACTTTATCAGTGGCTGTAGCCGTAAGAGCTATCACGGGAGCATTACCAATCTCATTGATAATGGGGCGTATCTTTCTATATTCCGGACGGAAGTCGTGTCCCCATTCGGAAATACAGTGTGCTTCGTCAATGGCATAGAAAGAAATCTTGATTTTTTTCAAGAACTCCACATTCTCTTCCTTGGTAAGCGACTCCGGTGCCACATAGAGCAACTTTGTCTTCCCGGACAGTATGTCTGCTTTCACAGTTTCTATGGCCGCCTTATTCAATGATGAGTTGATGAAGTGTGCCACTCCATCTTCCTCACTCATATTGCGCATCGCATCCACCTGATTTTTCATCAAGGCGATGAGGGGAGAAATAACGATAGCTGTTCCCTCCATTAACAAGGAGGGCAATTGGTAGCACAATGACTTACCTCCACCAGTGGGCATCAAGACAAAAATATCCTTACCCTTTAGCAAGTTTTCGATAATGGCTTCTTGGTTCATCTTGAAACCATCAAAGCCGAAATACTTCTTAAGCTGGTTGTGCAAGTCTTTTTTGGCGACCATAACTATTGTATTTAGAGAAAGGTTTGCGAAGCCTTCAGAATGTAATATCACACATTATTATATTTATAAGGGCGAGTTACATCATGGGGCTTTCTTAGCCAAAATTACGTACAACTTTTGAATTATTGCGATATTTTCAAAAAAAAGATTGATTTTTTATTTCAAACCTGCCGATTGCAGTTTGTTTTTCTCCAATTGGGCTACGGCATATTCTCTTGTTACGAGGAACTCCGAAGCCTGCTCTGAAGGTTTTTCAAACATGGCATCCATCATGATACTCTCCACAATCGAACGCAAACCGCGCGCTCCGAGTTTGAACTCAACGGCCTTATCGACTATATAATCAAGTGCCTCTGGCGAGAACTCCAACAACACGCCGTCCATCTCAAAGAGTTTGACATATTGCTTCACGATGGAGTTCTTGGGTTCGGTAAGGATGTTTCGCAATGCCTCTCTGTCCAATGGCTGCAAATACGTCAACACCGGCAAACGCCCAATGATTTCCGGAATAAGCCCGAAAGATTTCAAATCTGTGGGCTGCACATACTGCATCAGGTTGTTAGCATCAATCTTCAGGGCATTCTGAACCGAGTCGTAGCCCACGGTATGCGTGTTGAGACGTTGAGCAATTTTTTTCTCAATACCATCAAAAGCTCCACCGCAGATGAAAAGTATGTTGCGCGTATCCACATGAATATAATCCTGATCGGGATGCTTGCGACCTCCCTTGGGCGGAACATTCACCACGCTTCCTTCCAGCAATTTGAGCAATCCTTGTTGCACACCTTCGCCACTGACATCGCGCGTAATGGAAGGATTGTCACTCTTACGCGCAATTTTATCTATTTCGTCAATGAATACAATGCCTCGTTGTGTACTTTCCAAATCGAAATCGGCAGCCTGCAACAGACGGCTCAATATGCTCTCCACGTCTTCGCCCACATAGCCGGCTTCAGTAAACACTGTGGCATCGACAATGGTAAACGGAACTTTGAGCAACTTGGCTATGGTACGTGCCAACAATGTTTTGCCGGTACCTGTCGAACCCACCATAATGATGTTGCTCTTCTCGATTTCAACATCATCCTTGGTGTTCTTATTCTCTTGGGAGAGACGTTTGTAATGGTTATACACCGATACAGCCAAGAACTTTTTGGCATCGTCCTGCCCAATCACATATTGGTCAAGATAGGCTTTAATTTCCTTGGGTTTGGGCAGCGTTCTATAGTCAATACTTTCAGCCGGTTTATTGGCTTTTGCTCCCACAGACATGGCTTCCTCAATAACCCGATGTGCTTCTGTTGCACACATCTCGCAGATGCAGCCATCAATTCCGTTGAGAAGAATTGCCACCTCGTCTCTTTCCCTTCCGCAGAAGGAACAACGTTCTTTTTTCTTAGCCATTGTTACGTGCCAAAACTCTGTCAATCATTCCATATTCGCAAGCCTCTTGTGCTGTCATCCAATAGTCCCGATCGGAATCAGCCCACACTTTGTCGAAATCGGTATGCGAATGGTCAGCAATGATGGTGTAAAGTTCTTTCTTCAATTTCTGTATCTCACGAGCAGTAATTTCAATATCGCTGGCTTGTCCTTGCGCTCCGCCCATAGGTTGATGAATCATCACGCGGCTATGCGGAAGTGCACTGCGTTTGCCTTCTTTTCCCGCCACGAGGAGCACAGCAGCCATCGAGGCTGCCATACCTGTGCAGATGGTAGCCACATCGCTGGATATAAACTGCATAGTATCGTAGATACCAAGGCCGGCATACACACTTCCACCGGGAGAGTTGATATAGATGGAAATATCTTTTCCCGGATCGCAAGAATCAAGATAGAGCAATTGCGCCTGAAGTGTGTTGGCGGTATAATCGTCAATGGGAGTGCCGAGAAAAATTATTCGGTCCATCATCAAACGACTGAATACATCCATTTGCGTAACGTTGAGTTGCCGTTCTTCAAGAATGTAAGGGTTCAGGTATTGATTCTGACTCTTTATGACATCATCCAACACCATTGAGCTAAGACCAAGATGGCCTGTGGCATATTTCTTGAAATCCATTTTATTCTCTTCTTTTGGTTTTAAAAAGGCCGTGCTTGGATGATGGTCCGCGAGCACAGCCTTATTTATAATTATCGTTGTATTTTCAGTTTATTCAAAGAGCTTACCGAAATCCTCGGCCGTAACCGATTTGTGATTAAGCTTCACCACGTTTTTCAGCGCACCGGTAAGCTTCTTGTCGATGCTGCGTTCAACCAATCCCTGCACCTGCTCCTTCTTTTTCATCATCTCGGCAGCATATTGCTCAAGGTATTCGTCGGGAATGTTGTTCATTCCGTATTGAGCAAACTGGAAGCGTGTAGCTTCGATAGCTGCAGCCTTAACATCATCGTCGGTTACCTTAATTTCGTTAGCCTTGACGAGTTGTTCCTTGATGAGGTGCCATTTCAGTTCCTCAATGCTCTTATCGAAGTTGTCGTTCACGAAAGCCTCGTCCTTGTCGGGGTTATTGGCTTTCATGATGCGCTTGAGTAATTCTTCGGGGAATTCGAGAGTTCCCACCTTTTCTTCCATATACTTGCGAACGTCGAGCAAGAATTTGTAGTCGGAATCAGCCACATATTGTTGGGTCATTCCTTCCTTAATCTTCTGACGGAATTCATCCTCGCTCTTCACGGCATCCTTGCCATAGATTTGGTCAAAAAGAGCCTGGTTTACTTCAGCAGGAACAAAGCGGCTGATTTCCTCAATCTGGAAAGTGAAATCTCCAGTATGCTGTGCAGCTTCTTCCTTCTTGACTTTCAAGAGAGCAGCCACCTCAGCATCACTTCCTTCGTATGCCTTTGAAACATTGAATGTGATAACATCATTTTTCTTTACGCCTTCGAAGATTTTCTTCTGGTCTTCGTTCTTGAAATAAGCGGGCATCACGCTGGCACTCTCGATTTGCAGACCACCTTCCTTGGGTTGTCCGTTTTCGTCGAGTTCGGCCAAGAGTCCGCGCACGATGTCGCGATCCTGATAGCTATCCACTCCTTCGGGATGACCGGCACGACCGGCAAAAGCTTTCACCTGCTCTTCCACTTGTGCATCGGTTACCTCGATGTCATAATAGTCAACAGCGTCCTTGCTGTCGAGGGTAGCTTCAAATTCGGGAGCCAATGCGATGTCAAACACAAACTCGAAGTCGTCTTGCGCCTCGATGTCCTGTGTCTGCTGCTTATCGCTGGGAAGCGGCTCGCCCAACATGTTCACATTCTCTTGCTTGATATAATCGTAGAGCTTTTCGCCCAGAAGTTTGTTCACTTCCTCGGCTTTCACTTGTGCTCCATACATTTTCTGAACCAATGAAGCAGGAACCTTGCCGGGACGGAAACCGGGCATCTGTGCTTTCTGACAATAGTTCTTGATTGATTTCTTGACGGCATCTGCATAATCAGCCTTCTCCATCTTAACAGTAAGCAATGCGCTCACGGCAGAGGTTTTCTCGAAAGAAATGTTCATCTTTTTTCGGTATTTGTTGTGTTATATATTACGTTGTTGTGATTTTATCCGGTCATTCCGGACATACAGCGTGCAAAAATAACACTTTCTTTTGGTTTAATGGAAATGCGCACACTTTTTTTTAGACGATGGAGCAACTGCTCTCTATCACGTAATCTTCATCCATCAAAATACCACCCGAACAGAAAATATCCCAACTTTCATAACACAAAGAGGAGAAAAGCATTCCGCCTCTCTCCTCTTCTTTGAAGTGGGTTACACACGGGTTTTCTACTTAAAGAGTTTCATAAACTAAAAATCGAAAACAGTGTGCACAGTCCGCTCATTGGCAGACAAATTATTTCATAACCAATATTTAATTATTTCCACTGTCCCACCGTTGAATTATCAAGTTTCAATTTTCTTATTGACACCGAGTAATACGGTGAGAAGAACCATTGATCTTGATAGGTAGCCATATAATACTTTGTTGCGCCTGTAGGTATTACGATGTCTGAAATCGTTTCGTTGGGATAAAGCGTTCCATAATCAACATCCGACATTGTCTCTAGGTCATCATTTACGAAAATTACACGAAAACGATTCAAGGTATACGTACTGTTGTTTGTTATTGTCAGTTCGGGATAAGATTCTTCATCTTCCGAACATGATGCAAACCCGAGACTCAGAGTCAAGATTGCCAAAAGGGTAAAAATTTTAGAAATGTGTTTCATCGTTTTTAGATAATAAATAAGCGTGCACCATCCTTACTTGTTTTGTCTTAGGCCACCGCCAAGTCGCCTCACGTACAACAAGCATAGGATGGTTCACGCCTATATAGGTCGTGAACCTCCTCACTGCTTGTTCTCGTACGTGTTGAAAATTGGCGGTGTTCAAGACAAGAGAACAAGAGCTAAAGCTCTATAATCATTAGTATGCAGAACGGGAACGCTTTCTGTTAGAAATGTTTTTAGTATTCCCCTGGGGAGCATGTTGCCTCGCAACATCTTTCAGTTTCTCCCAATCCCGTCATTCGTACTATCTGTTTCTTGTTATGTATTTTTTTGTTTGTATTCTTAAAAAGTATCCTACATGTTTGGGTGCAAATTTACAAAAACTTAAAAAGTGTCAATAGTTATCCCCCGTTTTTTTTGAAAATCACAAAAAAGCAGCTTCGATGGGCCCCTTTCCCACCCCAGGCTAAACGCCCCCATTCCCCACACAACGCGCAGTGCTTGTAGAAATTTCTGCAGTGCTTGCGGAAAATTCTGCAAGCACTGCAGATTTTCTACCCATACCATAGTATATCATTCAAAGCACGACACAGACCCTAGCAACCTTTCCAAGAAAAGCTAAATACTTAATAGAACACACGTTACGATTTCCTGAAAAATAAAGTGCCGTTTTCACTTTGAAACTTGCCCATGTTCCATTAACTTTGCAACATGATTGAACTCTCCAAACACATAGAAAGCTTGTTGCTCAGCAACAATTGTGTCATCGTGCCGGACTTGGGTGGATTTGTAACCCAATACATCCCCGCACGTTTTGTTTCGGAAGAAGCCCTCTTCCTGCCCCCCTATCGCAGCGTTGGGTTTAATCCGCAACTCACCTTGAACGATGGTTTGCTTGTTCAGTCGTACATGCAAGCCTACGACACCAATTATCCCGAGACTTTGAAGCTGATCAGCCGAGCTGTGGGACAGGTGAAAAGCGAGTTGCGACACAATGGCGAATTTGCCTTTCACGGCATCGGCAAACTGACCCTCGGAATCGGTGGTCAGTATGACTTCGAACCACTTCCCGCAGGAGTGCTCTCGCCCGAGCTTTATGCACTTGATTCTTTCCGCATCAACCGTTTGGACGTTCCCTCCGAAAATCCGGAAGAAAAGAAACAAAAACCGGTAAAAGCCGAAAAGGAACGTAAGAAGAGAAATAATTACACCCTGCGCATCAACAAAGAAATCGTAAACTATGCCGCAGCGGCTGTTATTGCCGTCTTCTTCTATTTCCTTTGGGCCACACCCATCACCGGTGAGCAGAACGGCAATCGCCCTCAAGCTGCCACAGTCATGCCGACCGCTCCCAAACACACGGCAACCACACCCGCTCCCACCAAGGCGCAACCTGCAACCATTGCTCCGGTGGAAAAAGCAACGGAGCAACCGACAGCCACTTCACCCGTGCAGGCAGCAGAGGCAACTTCAGAAAGCTACACACTCGTATTGCTTTGCAAAGTTCCATTAGTAAATGCTGAAGAATATATCGCAGCTCTTCAAACCAAAGGAATCAACGGTGCCTCCATCCACACAAGTTCCACCATGCTGAAAGTCATTTATGGCAAATATGCCACAGACACAGATGCCTATGCAGCAGCTCGCCAACTGCGCACCGACTACGGCATTAAAGGAGCGTGGGTCATGAAAATGCCGCAACCATAAGCAAAAATTCACTCACACATCTTGCATGAAACGCATACGATGCCCCAAATGTGACGAGCCGATCCTCTTCGACGACAAACTTTATGAGCCGGGAAGATCGCTCGTTTTTCAATGTCCGGCTTGCAACAAGCAATTCAAGATTCGCATACCGTCACCGACCGACAAGCCAGCTGAAACACCGGAAGCGCAACCACCGGTGGGATATCTCACCGTGATTGAAAACGCATTCCACCTGAAACAAGTGATCCCCCTTTGCATGGGACGCAATGTGGTGGGCAGACACGTGCGAGGCACAACAGCCAATGCTGCCATCAAAACCGTGGACCCGAGCATTGACACCACACACTGCATCATCAACATCTGCCATAATAAGAATGCCTCCGGACTTAAATTTCTTCTGAGCGATGCACCATCAAACACCGGAACTTTCTTGATGAACACCCTTCTGGGCGTGAAGGAACAAGCCTTGGTGGACGAAGGTGCCATCATCACCATCGGAGCAACTACCATGATTTTACACACCACACCCCCCGAAGACACAGAAGTGTGAGAAACCAACACAACACGTACTCAGGATTTTTCAAAGTGCATTCCGAAATACTCCTTTCTTAAAAAGAAACCAACACCCTCTTTGCCATGAAACGCAGTGCCACCATCTTTCTTTTTCTTTTGCTTCTCTGCGCCCAAAGCGTGGCACAAACCAATGACAAACCTTTCATGGGAGTTTTCAAAAACAACGAACACGGAGTTACAATCCAACTGAACCTTTACACACCCCAATTAGAAGCTCCCGGAATGAGTTTTCTTGGCAAACTGCATGGTTACATGCACGGACGCATCTATGGCATGTGGCTTCTCACCTCACACACAATTGAAAACAACACCGCCACACTCCGCTTCAGCAACGACCAAGGTTCGGATGCCCAAACCATCCGCTTCACGCAACTGAACGACAGCATTTTTCAATACGAGGCGATTGACGGCAATGAGGTAAAAAAGGTGCAAGGCCGCAAGTTGGTGAAAATACCCGGCACACTGCAATTCAAACGCACCGCTTTCTGAGCTTCCCATCCCATCTACATAGTCAGCGAAGCCCATTCCCTCTCCCCCCATACATATTATATATATACGCGCGCGCGAAAAGATTTCAAGACTCCTTTCCGGATATTCATAAACAGCAAGAAAAGTTTCAAATGAAACTTTTCATTATTTTACACACAAGTTTCTGTTTTTCAAAAGCTTGTTTGATATTTACACTCCATCAAAACTAAAAAATTCAGAAAAGACCGGGAATAAATCATCCGGCAGGTTGTGATATTTGAAAAGTTTACTTTAACTTTGCTAATACATAGACGGAGAACATGCTTGCAGATCACAAAATCATACAGCAGCACATCGAAAACGGATGCGCAGACGAAGCAATACGCCTGGCTGATGCCATTTTGCCCCAATGCTCCGATGACGCGACGCTTCACTACCTCAAAGGACGCGCATACATGAAAAAAGGTGATTGGCAACAAGCCATCAATTGTTTCTTGCGCTCTGAAGGAAACGATCCGCATGGGCCGGCTGCACAAGCGCGAGAAATGCTCTCCGACATTATGGCCTTCTATAACAAAGATATGTTTAACCAATAAGCTCACCGCTATGGGTAAAATGAAAGGTGCCGTTATCATCGACACTGAAAGGTGCAAAGGATGCAATCTGTGCGTTGTGGCATGTCCATCCAATGTGCTTGCACTTAGCACCAACGAGGTTAATCACAAAGGCTATGCATTCTGTCGAGACACAAACCCCGATGCCTGCATCGGATGCGCATCGTGCGCCATTGTATGTCCCGACGCATGCATCACCGTATACCGTAAAAAAGCCGACTAACACTATGGAAAACGGACAAGAAACACTGCTTCTCAAAGGAAACGAGGCCATAGCACATGCTGCCATCCGTTGCGGTTGCGACGGATACTTCGGCTACCCCATCACACCGCAAAGCGAGATTTTGGAAACGCTCGCAGAACTCAGACCATGGGAAACCACCGGAATGGTGGTGCTTCAGGCTGAGAGCGAAACTGCTTCCATCAACATGCTCTATGGAGCCGGCGGAACCGGAAAGCGTGCCATGACTTCTTCTGCCAGCGTCGGAATTGCACTCATGCAGGAGGGAATCAGCTACATGGCCGGAGCCGAAGTGCCCGGACTCATCGTGAATGTGCAACGAGGCGGCCCCGGACTCGGAACCATACAGCCATCACAAAGCGACTACAACCAAGCCACACGTGGAGGCGGTAACGGCGATTACAACATCATTGTTTTAGCACCGGCTTCCGTACAGGAAATGGCTGACTTCGTGGATTTATCCTTCGAACTCGCTTTCAAATATCGCACACCCGTAATGATTCTCTCCGACGGTGTTATCGGACAAATGATGGAGAAGGTTGTTCTTCCGCCCTACAAGCCCAGACGCACCGACGAAGAGATTGCGCAACAATGCCCTTGGGCTGCCAACGGTATCGGGCTTCGCAACAGAAAACGCAACGTGATCACATCTCTGGAACTTGAGCCACATGAAATGGAAATCAAGAACCTGCATTTGCAGGCCAAGTTCAAAGAAATGGAAAAGAACGAAGTGAGATACGAAACGCATCTTTGCGAAGATGCCGAATACCTAATTGTGGCTTTCGGATCGGCAGCCCGCATATCGATGAAAGCGATGGAGATAGCTCGCAAACAAGGGCTGAAAGTCGGATTGTTCCGCCCCATTTCTCTATGGCCGTTCCCATACAACGAAATCAAGGAAATCAGTCGTCATTGCAAGGGTGTGCTCACCGTAGAAATCAATGCCGGACAAATGGTATTTGATGTGCGAGCGGCTGTGGGCAATGACATTCCCGTTGAACACTTTGGACGTTTGGGCGGAATTGTTCCCGATCCCGATGAAATCATTCAAGCCATGCGCAAAAGCATTGTCAGTGAATCATAAACAACCTCCAAAATCTATATGACAACTCCCGAACAATCATTACTCTCTGACCGTTTTTCTCAAAAAGAATACGAAGAACGAAAACACCAACAGCGCAGTTTGTATGTGCGCAATTGGCTCAACAGCATCTTTATCGTCATTTCCGCATTGGCCATGATAGGTGTTGTGGTGTTTTCAGATTCTGAAATAGGCACAATGGCATGCTACTGCTTAGCACTTTTAGCCGTTGTCGTCAAGATGGTGGAAGTGATGATACGAATGTCAGGATTTAAACGCAACAGTTATGACACGAGAAGAAATCATACGGCCTGAAAATCTGGTTTACAAAAAACCGGAACTGCTTAACAACAATAGCATGCACTATTGCCCGGGTTGTTCACACGGTGTTGTGCATAAACTCATTGCAGAGGTAATTGCCGAAATGGGAATGACAGAAAAGACCATTGGTATCAGCCCCGTCGGCTGTGCGGTTTTTGCTTACAACTACATTGATATAGATTGGCAAGAAGCCGCTCACGGTCGCGCTCCGGCTTTGGCATCTGCCTGCAAGCGATTGTGGCCCGACCGCTTGGTGTTTACATACCAAGGTGATGGCGACCTGGCTTGCATAGGTACGGCGGAGTCGCTTCACGCCCTCAACCGTGGAGATAACATTACCATCATCTTTGTCAACAATGCCATTTACGGAATGACAGGCGGCCAGATGGCCCCCACCACTTTGATGGGAATGAAAACAGCCACCTGTCCACAAGGTCGCGAAGCCGCTATCCATGGTTTTCCGTTGAAGTTTACAGAATTGGCAGCCCAATTGGAAGGAACTTGCTACGTTACAAGACAAAGCGTTCACAGCGTAGCAGCCATCCGCAAGGCCAAGAAAGCTATACGGAAAGCTTTTGAAAATTCGCTCCAAGCCAAAGGAAGCAACCTCATTGAGATTGTCGGCACTTGTTCGTCGGGATGGAAACTTCCGCCCGTCCAAGCCAACAAATGGATGGAGGAGCACATGTTTGACTATTACCATGTGGGAGATTTGAAAGACAACGGCTGAAAATCATCGGCGCACTTTCGTTTTTCATTCATGCAAAGAAAATAAGATGCTCCCATCATTCACATATCGCAACCCACACCTCAGAATTTCACCTACATCATGAAGCAAGAAATCATCATATCGGGATTTGGCGGTCAAGGCGTTCTCTCAATGGGAAAGATATTGGCCTATGCTGCCCTTATGGAGGGAAAAGAAGTAACATGGATGCCGGCTTACGGCCCGGAACAGCGCGGAGGCACAGCCAATGTTACGGTGATTGTCAGCGACAATCCGATTTCCAGCCCCATCCTGAGCAAATACGACACTGCCATTTTGCTTAACCAGCCCTCACTCAACAAGTTTGAGGATAAGGTAAAGCCGGGTGGAACTCTCATCTACGACAGTTTCGGCATCCTTGACAAACCCACACGCACCGACATCAACATTTGGCACACAACTGCCATGGAAACGGCAGCAGACATGAAAATGATGAAGTGCTTCAACATGTTTATTCTCGGAGGGGTTCTGAAGTTGCATCCCATTGCACAACTCGAAAGCGTCATGATGGCGCTGCGCAAAACGCTTCCTGAACGCCATCATCACTTGTTGCCCATGAACGAACAGGCTATTATCAAAGGAATGGACATCATTCAATGCGACAACAAACTTATCTGAAAATCAATCCAGTATTAAGAAATCACAATCATAAATCCAAACAATCATGGCAAGCAGAAGAAAACTCAAAAAGAGCCTCCGCACCATCAGCGGCGAACTTATCAGCAATTGCACCATCCTGAACATGTGTGGCGTGCACGACATCGAAAAAACAAACGCACTGCTCGGAAAGGTTCTGAACATTCACAATGAATACGTCAGCCGTCTCAGTCATACACAAAAGGGTAACGAAAAACTCTTCTACAAGAAATTGCGTCAAGACTTCGCCAAAGAGGTGGAAGCCTTGGCTGAAGAAATCAACAAATAAGATTTTTGTTCGAGAAAAGGGCGTGGAATGAATTTCGCTTCCGGCCCTTTTCTTTTTTTTACTGTTTTTACAAACCTACCGAAACATCGTTTTCATGTTACAACGCCTCTGCCGAAAAATTTTCTTTGACTTCATGGGATGGAAAGTGGAAGTCAGCGTTCCGCACCGCGACAAGTGCATCATCTGCGTGGCTCCGCACACCAGCAATTGGGACTTCATCATTGCCGAACTCTACTACCATGCCATCGGTCGCACTGCCGGTTTTTTGATGAAGAAAGATTGGTTTTTCTGGCCGCTTGGTCCGATATTCCGCCGCATGGGTGGCATTCCGGTGGAGCGCAGTCGCAAATGCAGCCTTACCGACCAATTGGCTGAAAAAGCCATCAAAGCCGAACGTTTTGAGCTGGCCGTAACTCCGGAAGGCACACGCTCACTCACCACCACTTGGAAACGTGGTTTCTACTTCATTGCTCAAAAAGCCAACCTGCCCATCCTGCTCTACGCCATTGATTTCCCGGGAAAACGCATTGTTTGCTCGCGTGAACTGATTCCCTCGGGCGATGTTGAAGCCGACATGCGCATCATCATGGACTATTATCGCCCCTATCAAGGTAAGTATCCCGACAAATTTGCCGTGGAAGAAATCTGACCATTTTCCACCACACGTCATTCTGCCGTGCCTTTGAGTTCGCCCTTTGTCAGAACCCAAAAGCACGGCAGTTTCTTTGGCCAGTGCTTCATGAGAGGCACAACGACGGACTGACACGTTACATTTGACCAACACAAAAGCCGAAAAGCAAGGAACGGAGGCACTTTTCAGTTTACACTTTGCATTAAAAATCGCTACTTGTTGTGCAAAAATTTACAAGGCGTGTAGAAATTTCTGCAAGGCGTTTAGAAAATTCTACAAGGCGAGCGCAGAACCATGAAAAGCACGAAGAGATTTTCATGTTATGCCGAGCCGCAGAAAATTTGGCATAGCAAAATTCTACAAGGCGAGCGCAGAACCATGAAAAGCACGAAAGGATTTCTATGTTATGCCGTGCCTTGTAGAATTTGGCATAGCAAAATTCTACAAGGCAAGTATGTTTTTGCAAAAACATCAATCGAAAAACAAAGATGATTGTACTGAAATTCGCATTCCTTCGCATCATGTTATTTCTTGACAGATATCACACAAAAAGCCTGCGAGAGACCTCACGGAAGGAATAATAGTTGTATCTTTGAAGCCTACGGGCATCCGGCAACCTTTCTGTTACCGATGCACCGGAACGAATCACTTCGCGTTACCTTTCCTTACAGACACCAACGAATGAGAAAATCCTCTCTCCTACTTCTGTCGCTACTCATAAGCCTGACAAGTTTGGCACAAACAGCCGGACAGAACAAACGCATGCTCTCCGAAGCCATCGGGAAATACTTCAGTCGATACACGCTCCCGGGTTATACACCTGCCAAACCCATGAAGGTCGATAGTTTTCGTATCGACGAGAACGCACGCACCCTTCGCATTCACACGAACGAAGCCTTCTATTCGCAACCATTCACACCCGAAAGCGTGGAGCGCATCCGTCAAGACCTCGGTCGCGCACTTCCGCAGCCCTACAACACCTGGCATCTGCTGCTGATGGGTAAAGACAGTCTGACCCTTGCCGACCACATTCCCAACATCTATCGTCAAGAGAATGAAGACCGCTCGCGGCTTTGGGGAAACACCGAACACAAAGGACATCCCTGGGTGCGCTCATTGTCGCGTCCTTTTGACATCCGGCACGGCCTTGACGGTCGGCATCTCATGGTGTGGGCCAGCCATGGACGCTTCTACAAAAATGACCGAAACCGCTGGGAGTGGCAACGGCCCAACCTTTTTTGCACCACAGAGGACCTGTTCACTCAGTCGTTTGTTTATCCGTTTCTCTATCCCATGCTCGAAAATGCAGGAGCCATTGTCTGCTCGCCACGAGAGCGCGATGCACAACCACACGAAGCCATCACCGACAATGACAATGCGTCCGGAGAAATGGGAACTTACGAAGAATATACCCCCGAAGACTTCAGCTGGCAAACAGCCCTCGAACCTGCATTTGCCTATCCCGGTAAAACATTGAACGACACCATTCAACCCTTCCGGCTCGGCTCTGCCCGAATGATCAGCACCACGCACCGACGCAACCGCTTGGCCACAGCCACTTGGACTCCGGACATTCCCAAAAGCGGACGCTATGCCGTTTACGTGAGCTACGTCTCCCGTCCCAACAGCGTGAATGATGCTCACTACACAGTGTATCACAAAGGCGGCCGAACGCAATTGAGCGTGAACCAACAGATGGGCGGTGGCACGTGGGTGTATCTCGGCACTTACGAATTTGATGCCGGAAGTCGAAAAAACGGACGTGTGGTATTGACCAACCGAAGCGATTATCGAGGCGTGGTAACAGCCGACGCCGTTCGATTCGGCGGCGGTATGGCACAAAATCCACGCGGAACAGCCGGCACAAGCGGTTTGCCTCGCACCTTCGAAGCGGCCCGTTATCACACACAATGGGCCGGTCTGCCCGACACTCTGTTTTCCACATCTGACGGAAAAAACGACTATGGTGATGACATTCGTTGCCGTTCGCATATGCTGAATTATTTGGCAGGTGGCAGCGTTTTTCTGCCCGGACAAACCGGATTAGGTGTTCCCATCGAGGCCTGTCTGGCCATCCACAGTGATGCCGGCATCCGCAAGGACGGAAGCGTTTATGGCACTTTGGGCATCTGCACCACCACCGATGGTTCCGGCAACCGACACTATGTTTCCGGCCTCTCAAGAAAAGCTTCTTCCGACTTAGCTAACATTCTGTTAACCAACGTTACGAACGACCTTACATCAAGTTTTGATGTAAGTTGGACACGCCGCGAAGTTTGGGATCGAAACTACGGAGAAACGCGCATGCCGGGCGTGCCGGCTGCCATACTGGAAATGCTCTCGCATCAGCACTACACCGATATGAAATACGGGCACGATCCGAACTTCAAGTTCGTCATGGCACGTTCCATCTACAAATCATTGTTGCGCTTCGTCAATCACGAACACGGCATCAAGCACTATGCTGTGCAACCGCTGCCCGTTCACGCTTTTGCTGCCCTGCTGACACGAAACGGTCAGGCTGTCCGGCTGACATGGAAACCCACCCTCGACAGTCTCGAAAGCAGTGCCACCCCCACCGGATACGTTGTCTATCATCGACAAGGGGATGGCGGTTTCGACAACGGCACTGTTGTTGAGAACAAAACCGACATCACACTGGCCATCACCCCGGGCATACGCCACGATTTCAAGATTACGGCCATCAATCAAGGCGGCGAAAGTTTTCCTTCGCCCATCCTAAGCGTTTATTGTGCTCCCGGAGAACCCAAGGGCGAAGTGTTGGTGGTTGATGGCTTCGAGCGCCTCAGCGGTCCGGCGCGTATTGAAACTGCCGACAGCTTAGGTTTCGACTTAGATAGCGACATCGGTGTAGCCTACATGAGCACCCGTTGTTGGGCAGGCCGACAAATCGGTTTTTCTCCGCAACAAGCAGGACGCGAAGGCGTGGGCAGTCTGGGGTATTGCGGTAACGAACTGACCGGAAAGACCATAGCAGGAAACACATTCGATGGAGCCGTTGTTCACGGCGAAGCCATCACTTCTGCCAAAGGCTATTCTTATTCATCATGCACCAAGCAGGCCTTGACAAAAGGCGATATCAGCATGACAGGATACAGTGCCGTGGATTATGTGGCGGGATTGGAGCGCGACGCGCCGCACAACCTTTTGCCCTACAAGAGTTTCAGCCCACACATACAGCAACTTCTCACACAATATCTGCAAGGCGGAGGACGCCTCATGGTCAGCGGTGCTTACATAGGCTCAGACATGACATCGCCCACCGACTCGGCTTTCACAACCAATGTGTTGAAATATCGATTTGCTGGGACTGTGGCTACCGAAAGCGACACCCTGCAAGGACTTAACCGAACATTCTGCATTTATCGCACCCCTTGCGAAGAGCATTATGCCGCCCAACACCCTGACATCATCGTTCCTGCAGACGAAACTGCCTTCTCTGCCTTTGCATATGCAAACGGCATGAGTGCCGGCACCGCTTATCGAGGAGAGCAATACAGGGTGTTGGCCATGGGCTTCCCCTTTGAATGTATCCGCAACGTTGCGATGCGCAACGAAGCCATGGAAGCCATCCTACGATTCCTTTGTGAATAAAACGGAATAGCGAAAAGAGATGACGGGATAATCAGACCAAAGATATAAAGCCGTCTTCCGATTTTCTCCCCACCTTGCTCATCTTTGGCTTCGCCCAAGATAGGCGGCGGCTCGGCAAGAAAAAGAAAAACAAGTTTTCCTTTTGTCTTGCTCTCGCCTTGCACACTTTGGCAGAAGCCCAAGATAGGCGGCGGCTCGGCAAGAAAAAGAAAAACAAGTTTTCCTTTTGTCTTGCTCTCGCCTTGCACTATCTTTGTCCTCGCAATGAAAAGAAACAGAATAACCCTTGGAATTATCGCCGTATTATTGTGTTCGATTAACACTTCGGCTCAAAATATATTAACTCCTCAGAATGAGAGACAAATCTCTTGGGCAGACACTGACTCTACGGAGAAAGAAGATGTGCCCACGGGATTTTACATGTGGAACATCGACGAGCGTTTTGGAGACATCCGTCCCACCACCCCCGACACGCTGCTCCATGGTTTCCCAAACAGCAATTTCACCGAAGGAGGCACTTTCAGATATAACACCCTTGGCAATCTGGGCTCACCACGTCAGAGCCGCATCTTTTACGATCGATGGGAACAAGGTGGAGGCAACCAATTCATTTTTGAACGTCCCTACGATTTCTTTATCAAACAACCCGGCGGACTTGTGTTCACAAACACGAAATCGCCCATCACCAACATCACTTATCAAAAGTGCGGAAACAAAACCAATGGCGAGGACCGCATCAATGCACTCTTTGCCGTAAATGCAGGAAAGAAACTCGGCATGGGTTTCCGTTTGGATTATCTTTATGGACGTGGCTATTACCCCAGCCAAAGCACATCACAATTTGGTGGAACTGTGTTCGGATCATATCTTGGTGAGCGCTACAAAATGCATATCGCCTATTCGGCCAATCACTTAAAGACAGCCGAAAACGGTGGATTGGAGAGCGACCTCTACATCACCGACCCCCAAAGTTTTCCTGAAAAATATGGCACAGCCGACATGCCGACGCGATTAAGCAAAACTTGGAACAGGCTGAATGTGAACTACCTCTATCTCACTCACCGATACGACGTTGGCTTCCTTCGCTACACTGACAGTGAAGGAAATGTGGTGAAACGAGAAAGCAAAAACAAGTTGAATCTGCCAGGAGTGGAGATGAATGCAGACAGCATCACGGCCCAAACGGATAGCATCGCCACTGACACACTCGAACTGAAATCCACATTTGTGCCGGTGGCCGGATTTCTGCACACATTGCGTGTGGACCACAACAACCGCCGACTGGTAAGTAATGCCTTGCTTGACAATTATTACGCGGACTATTATCTGCCCGGAGACTCGGCCAATGATTTCACCAAAAACATTTACGTAACCAACACTTTGGCCTTTGAACTGCGCGAAGGCTTCAACCGTTGGGTTAAATCCGGCATGAGACTTTTCGCACGGCATGAGTTCAATCGCTTTACCCTACCCGACGAAAGCAAAAAGGCTACAACATACAATTACAATTACTTCACCGTGGGTGCCCAACTGATGAAAGAACAAGGAAAGATATTCCACTACAATGTGCTGGGCGAACTACGTACCACAGGTGCCGACTGGGGAGAGTTTAATGTGGAAGGAAATATCAGTTTCAACATTCCGTTGCGTCGCGACTCATTGCAAATAAAAGCAGAAGGATATATTCGCAACGAGTCTCCCCTCTTCTATTACAACCATTATCACGGACGCAATGCCTGGTGGGACAATGATTTCAAAAAAGTGATGCGCTCACGCATCGGAGGCACACTGCGCTATCGCGACACCCGTCTGTGTGTGTTCATGGAGACACTGCAAAACTATCTCTACTTCCAAGAACAACAGTCGCCCTACACCTCTTCTGCCGGAACACCGTTAGCACATTTCGGAGTAACACCCCGTCAACACAACAAGAACATTCAACTCCTCGGGGCCACATTGCGACAGGATTTCCATTGGGGTATTTTTAATTGGGAGAACGAGTTGACCTATCAAGCCACCTCCGACAAAGATGTGCTTCCCTTACCGGCTTTCAATGCCTACACCAACATCTATTTAAGCTTCAAGGTAGCCAAAGTGCTCACCACAGAAATTGGTGCAGACATGCGCTATTTCACTCGCTACTACGCTCCGGCTTATTCACCCATCATCGGACAATTCTGCGTACAAGATCCCGAACAACGCGTAAAGATTGGCAATTATCCATTTATTAACGTATACGCCAACCTGCACCTGCGCAACTTCCGCTTCTACGTAATGGGCTCACATATTAACCGCAGCAGCAAAGGAGGCAACTATTTCATCACCCCCCACTACCCTGCCAATGGATTGGTGATACGTCTCGGACTTTCATGGAATTTCTATAATTAAGTTCCACTCCACCATATCACAATGACTAAACGTTGAGCAATTTGTTGTCTCAATCGGCAACTCACAAAAAACCAAAAGACAATGCAAAACTTCATACACATACACGTTCACTCCCAATACTCCATCCTTGACGGGCAGGCCTCCATCCCCAAACTCGTAGACAAAGCCTTGCGAGACGGAATGCGCGGCATGGCGCTGACTGACCACGGAAACATGATGGGTATCAAGGAGTTTTTCAACTATACCAATAAGATTAAAGGCAGTGCCAAGAAAGCTGTAAAAAAACTGAATGAAAAACTGCAAGCCATCAATGAAGGCAGCTATGAGCCGGACAAAGAGAAGGAAGCGAACAAAAGTATTGAAGATATTGCAGCCACCACTCGCAAAGAGATGGCCGAACAGCAACGCATCGTAGATTTTAAGCCCATCTTCGGCTGCGAAATGTATGTGGCACGTCGTGGAAAACACATGAAAGAGGGCCGACAAGACCAATCAGGCTGGCACCTTGTGGTACTTGCCAAGAACGAAGAAGGTTATCACAACCTGATTAAACTCGTATCAAGAGCTTGGGTGGACGGATACTATATGCGCCCACGCACAGACCATGCTGATTTGGAAAAATATCATGAAGGACTTATCGTGAGCTCAGCTTGCTTGGGTGGCGAAGTGCCGAAGAAAATTTTGGCAGACGACATCGAAGCAGCAGAACAGACTATTCAATGGTTTAAGAACCTGTTTGGCGATGACTATTACCTTGAGCTGCAACGCCACGCCGTGAAAGATCCTTCTCAACGTGCCAACCACGAAACCTTTGCGCTGCAAGAGCATTGCAACAAGGTGATTATTGAATTGGCGAAAAAGCACAACGTAAAACTTATCTGCACCAACGACGTTCACTTCGTTGATGAAGAAAATGCCGAAGCACACGATCGACTTATCTGCCTTTCGACGGGAAAAGATCTGAACGATCCCAACCGCATGCTTTACACCAAGCAGGAATGGTTCAAGACACAAGCAGAGATGAATGAAATCTTTGCCGACGTACCGGAAGCCCTTTCCAACACCTGCGAAATCGCAGACAAAGTGGAGACCTACAGCATTGATCACGGTCCCATCATGCCCAATTTCGATATTCCCGAAGAATTTGGTACAGAAGAGTCTTACCGACAACGCTTGAGCGAGGAAGATCTTTTTAATGAGTTTACACGTGACGAAAATGGCAATGTGGTGCTATCAGAAGAGGATGCGCATGACAAGATAAAGAAGCTAGGAGGTTATGATAAGCTCTACCGCATAAAGCTCGAGGCCGACTATTTGTCTAAACTCGCTTACGAAGGTGCAGAACGCAGATACGGAAATCCGTTGAGCGAAGAAGTGAAAGAGCGTATCAACTTTGAATTGCACATCATGAAGACCATGGGTTTCCCCGGATACTTCCTCATTGTGCAAGACTACATTAACATTGCCAGAAAGGAACTTGACGTATCCGTAGGTCCCGGCCGTGGTTCTGCAGCCGGTAGTGCCGTGGCCTACTGTTTGGGAATTACACAAATCGACCCCATCAAATACGACTTGCTGTTCGAGCGTTTCTTAAATCCCGACCGTATCTCACTGCCCGATATCGATGTTGACTTCGACGATGACGGCCGCGGCCGAGTGCTCAACTGGGTCACTCAAAAGTACGGAGCAGAGAAAGTGGCACACATCATCACATACGGAACAATGGCCACCAAGATGGCACTCAAGGATGTGGCACGTGTGCAAAAACTCCCCTTGGACATCAGCAACAGACTCTGCAAGCTCATTCCCGACAAACTGCCTGAGGGAAAAGACGGAAAGGTACCCAAAATGAACCTTACCAATGCCATAGCAGCCATCCCCGAACTGCAAGCAGCCGAATCGAGTTCAGATCCATTGCTTCACGACACCATCCGCTATGCAAAAATGCTGGAAGGAAATGTGCGCAACACCGGTGTTCATGCTTGCGGCACTATCATCTGTCGTGATGACATCTCCGATTGGGTGCCCATCTCGACTGCAGACGACAAAGCAACGGGAGAAAAACTACGGTGCACCCAATACGAAGGAAGCGTGATTGAAGAAACGGGGCTCATCAAGATGGACTTTCTGGGACTGAAGACTTTGTCCATCATCCGTGAGGCCGTGGAAAACATCAGGCTTTCCTTGGGTATCGAACTCGATATCGATGAAATCAGCATTGAGGACGAAGCCACCTATCAGCTTTATTGCGATGGTAAGACCATTGGCACATTCCAATTCGAGTCGCCGGGAATGCAGCGTTACCTACGCGAACTTCAGCCCTCCACATTCGAGGATCTCATCGCCATGAATGCGCTCTATCGCCCGGGACCGATGCAATACATACCTCAATTCATTGCACGCAAACACGGACACGAGGAAATCACATACGACCTTCCTTGCATGGAGAAATACCTCAAGGATACCTACGGCATCACTGTGTATCAAGAGCAAGTCATGCTGCTTTCGCGCGTCATTGCCAATTTCACACGCGGAGAGAGTGATGCCTTGCGAAAAGCCATGGGTAAGAAACTCATCGACAAACTTAACCAAATGTACCCCAAATTTATCAATGGAGGTACAGCCAACGGGCATGATCCGAAAGTGCTGGAAAAAGTTTGGAACGACTGGCGTGCTTTTGCCTCATACGCTTTCAACAAGAGCCATGCCACCTGCTATTCCTGGGTGGCCTACCAAACCGCTTATCTCAAAGCCAACTTCCCTGCACAATACATGGCGGCAGACATGAGCCGCAACAAGAACAATATCACCGAAATTTCAAAACTCATGGACGAATGTCGTGCGATGGACATTCTGACTTTGGGACCTTGCGTCAACGAGAGTTTCAGAAAATTTGGTGTTAACCATGTGGGCAACATCCGTTTCGGATTGAGTGCCGTGAAGAACGTATCCGACGCCGCCGTAGCTGCAATTTTGGAAGAACGCAACGCACACGGCCCGTTTACGAGCATCTATAACTTCATGGAACGTATCAATCTGAATGCTTGTAACAAAAAAAGCATAGAAAGCCTTGCCATGGCAGGTGCACTCGATTGTTTCACCGAAGTGAAGCGCGACCAATATGCCGCCATCAATGAAAAAGGAGAAACATTCCTTGACGTTATCATGAAATACGGCACGCGTTTTCAGTTGGACAAACAATCATCCGTCAACACCCTGTTCGGAGATTTGGATTGTGTGGAAATAGTAAAACCGCAACCACCCACAGAATACGTACCATGGACGGAACTTGAACGCCTCAACAAGGAGCGTGAACTCATCGGCATCTATATATCCGGCCATCCCCTGGACGAGTACGAAGTTATCATTAAATATGTTTGCAATGCCGGTATGCCCGCTGTAGGCGACCGAGACAATCTTCAGCCTCTATTGGGACGTACTCTCAATTTTGGTGGAATTGTAACCGGAATTCGTGTAGGACAGTCAAAAAACGGCAAAGCATACGGTATCGTTAAGGTTGAAGATTACGACGGGCCGGGAGAAATCGCATTCTTTGGAGAAGATTGGGCCAAATGGAGCGGCTACATGCATGAAGGCAATTTCCTTTTCTTTACAGGAGTTGTGCAACCCGGAAGATGGAATGCCGACGATTTGCGACTGTCCATTCAGAATGTAGAATTCTTAGCTGACATCAAAGACAAGAAAATTGAAAAAGTCAGTCTCGAATGCCCCATCGAAAACCTTGAAGAATCATTTTGCTCCGACCTCTGCGAGATCATAGAACACCACCCCGGAAACACATGCCTCAGTTTTCAAATTCTCGACACCGAGAGTGGTAGCACCATCAACCTTGATGCACACGGACCCAAAGTCAATGTGAATAAAGAATTCATGAGTTTGGTGATGAACCATCCCATGATGAGTGTTTACATCAACGAGAAAAAAATCAGCGAAGCAGCTACGGAAAACATGAATGAGGAGGATACGGAAAAATTGAGCGAGAACGAAAACGCATAAACAACTTTTCATAAAAGAGTATCCCTGTTTGTAGAACCGAAAGACCACCCGTATCTTGCCTATTCCTAAAGTAAGCGGCTCGGGAATTAAAACAAAAGCTTCGCAATTTGTTTTGTATTCCGCTCGCCTTGCACTATCTTTGCTTCGGAAACAACTTTCATAAGAAACCATACACACTAACAAAACACACAACGAAACATGGAAAAAATCGTAACAGACCAAAATTTTGAAGCATGGGCAGCCGAAGGACTTCCCCTCGTGCTCGACTTCTCTGCTACATGGTGCGGCCCCTGCAAAAAGATTGCGCCCATCATTGAAGAGCTTGCCGGCGAATATGCAGGCAAAGTAAACATCGGTAAATGCGACGTTGACGAAAACGACGACCTCACCAGCAAATACGGCATCCGCAACGTGCCCACCGTTCTCTTTATCAAAAACGGCGAAGTGGTTGACAAGCACGTCGGAGCGGCTACCAAGAGTGTCTTTGTTGAGAAAATCGAAGCACTGCTCGCATAACACAATCCCACACGAACAATGCCGCAAACCTCATTCCTAACAGCTGGGAAATGGTTGCGGCATTTTCGTATTCAGAGAAGTACAACAACCATCATCACACCCCAAAATCATCTTACCCCATGGCATCATTCGAAGAAGAACTCCTGCAAGACGCAGCCGAAGACGCACGCATCGTTGAATACATCAAAACCCACCTTCCCTCAGAGCTTCAGGAGAAAATCACAGAAGAAGAGCTCTACTATTTCCTTGACCTCATCGTAGACTACTATGCCGAGAGCGGTGTTCTGGATGCCACTCCCGACAAAGACGGCTTCGTGGAAATCGACACCGAAGCCATTGCCAACCACCTGTCTGCCAAGGCAGCCAAGGAAGGTGTGGGCAAATTTTCTCCCGAAGACCTTCTCTTCGTAGTGCAAGCCGAACTCGATTACGGACTTGAGCAGGAAGAGAATTAAGAAGCGCTTCTCCCATTCCCACAACGGGCAGACACCACCGAAAAAGTTCTCGGCGGCACGCGAGCAGCCCAAGGGATGTGATAGAACACACCATCGCAGAATATACGTGCTGGATGCACTGATATATACTCGGCGTTTAGAGAAATCTATTCGCCGAGTTTTTTATTTGACTTGGTGTGTGGGTCGTGCCGGAAAGCACTCCAATACCTGCCGAAATGCCTTGCCGATGAATTATCATGCGCATGAGAAGAAATTATCATGCGCATGATAAGAACGTTTCATGCGCATGAGAAGAACGTATCATGCGCATGATAATTCACCCAAAGTGCTTGTCGATGGATGTCAAAGTGCTTTAGCAATGCACCCAAACGGTATTTTTGTTTGTCGGGATGACGAGAAAAATGTAAATTCGCCCTCATGAAACAGAACAAAATCACAGTTTATAAAGCCTCGGCGGGTTCGGGAAAAACGTTCACGCTGGCTGCCTCTTACATAGAGCTGTTGCTGAACAGCGATGATGCCTCTGCCTTTCGCCACACGCTGGCCGTAACTTTCACCAACAAGGCTACGGCAGAAATGAAGGAGCGCATCATGGCCCGCCTCTACGACTTGGCCCACGCGCTGCACACCCCGGAGGCAGAAGGCTTTCGCCGGGAAATGAAAAAACGTCTGCCGCATCTTTCAGACGAACAGATGCAGCACAGAGCCGCCGCCGCGCTGCGTGCCATCCTGCACGATTACGATCACTTTGCGGTTACGACCATCGACTCCTTTTTCCAAACATTGCTCACCCACCTTGCCCACGAGCTGGGACTATCGAGCGGTTTTCGCGTTGACATCAACGATGGCGAGGTGGTGAGCCGTGCCGTGGACCGACTGATGGAAGCTCTGCCCACACGCCCCAAGCTCATGGCAGCCCTCATCACATACATCACAAAGCGTATCGAAGACAACAAGAATTGGAACCCCACTTCCGAGATGAAAGAGTTGGGAAATCACCTGCTCAGGGAAAAGGTGCTGTTACACGATGAGCAACTCGAGGAAGCACTCTCCGCCCCACAGGCCACTAGCAAGTATGCACAGAAGTTGAAAGCCATTCTCACCGAAGCACTGACACACATCACGCAAGCAGCCGACGACTTCCTGAAATGCTACAACAATGCCACTTGCAACGATTCGGCTTACATTGGAGTGAAAGAAGTGTTGAAATACGGGCATCGTCTGCGCACCGCACACGCTGCCGCCGATAAGACCAAGGCACTGGAAGAACCGGGCAAGACCATTCAGAAGATGATAGACAGTGCCGACGAATGGGTGGGCACCAAGCACAGGGGCAAACAAGCGGTCATGGCCACGGCAGAAAGCCTGCGCACAGAGCTGCAAGTGCTCGACAAGATGCGGCAACAAGTGCTGACAGTGGCCAACACCTACAAGCTGAGCACAGCCCAACTCTCACCGCTCGGCCTGATGAACGAGATTCGTATGGAAATGAACCGGCTGAACCGCGAAAACAACCGCGTGCTGCTGGCCAAAACGCCGCAACTGCTCAACAACGTGGTGGGCGACAACGATGCAAGTTTCGTCTTCGAACGTGTGGGAACACGCTTCCGGCATGTGATGATCGATGAGTTTCAAGACACCTCCGTCATGCAGTGGGACATCTTCCGCCGCCTGCTCATCGAGAGCATTTCCGGCCTCGGCAGTTGTCTGCTTGTGGGCGACGTCAAGCAAAGCATCTATCGCTTTCGCAATGGCGACTGGCGCATTCTGCAAAACATCGAAAGCAGCATGGGACAGGACCGAGTGGACACCCACCAACTTGACACCAACTTCCGCAGTGGTGACGTGATTATCAATTTCAACAACACCTTCTTCGAAAAAGCAGCCAAGGTGCTCGACCTCTATGCTCCCGACACAAAGGTCAGCCCCATCTATACGGACGTGGCACAAAAGTGCAGCCGCAAGCAAGGAGGATATGTGAGAGTGCGCGTGGACATTCCGCAGAAAAAAGGAAGCACCCCCGACCCCGAAGAAACCGACCTGCCGGAAGCCACCAACGAACTGGCCTTGCAAATCAGAGAACTGCACCAACAAGGATTGCCCTTTCAGAAAATGGGCATTCTGGTTCGGAAAAGATCGATGGCCGAAAAGCTCATCGAACACTTCTCCACGCATCACCCCGACATACGTTTGGTTTCCGACGAAGCCTTTCTGCTCTCCGCCTCTCCCTTGTTGCAAGCCCTCATCCATGCCCTGCGATACCTGGTGTGCCCACAAAATGTTGTGGCACGTCTGCACGTTGCCACATACATGAGCCGCCACAACACAGAGAGCAAAGAGCAATCCCTTCAAGAGATTATCGCACAAGCCGAAAGCCTGTTGCCCGAAGTCTTGAGGAATGTTCAAACCACCTCCACCGAAGAGGGACTGCTGACACTGCCGCTCTACGAACTCTGCGAACGCCTGCTCACAGACCTATCGCCCGAAATAGCCCCCGAAGAAACACCTTACGTTTGCTGCTTCCTGGACAACGTGATGAATTTCATCGACGACGGAGCCGCCGACATCAACGCCCTGCTCACACTCTGGGACGAAAGATTATCAACACAGGCAGTGCCGGCCGGCGAAACCGATGGTGTGCGCGTACTGACCATTCACAAATCAAAGGGATTGGCCTTTCACACCGTGTTCCTGCCCATGTGCAATTGGGAACTCGAAGCCGACCGCACGCCCTCGGACCTGCAATGGTTCGCACCCAAAGGCAAACCCTACGATGACATCCCCCTCTTGCCAATCAACGCCGAAAAGGCTGCTGCCGACTCTATCTATGCCGACAGCTACGCCGAGGAACACCGATGGAGACGCATCGAAAATCTGAACTTGCTCTACGTGGCTTTCACCCGTGCTCAATACAATTTATATATATGGAGCAGCGGAAAGAGTGAGCTTTCAGCAAAAGCATACATGGGCGAACTCCTTCACGCAGCACTGCCCCGCCCTTTCAGCATGGAGGATGAAACATTCATAGTCTACGAAACAGGAGCTCCCGTCGTACCCACAACCACTCCCAAAGCAGAGCAAGAAAGCGAAGCAGGCAGCAACCCATTGGAACAAAACCTGCAGAGCATCCACATCCCCATGCAGAGTTATGAAAGCCGTGCCTGCTTCCGTCAGAGCAACGAGAGCCGCGACTTTGTGAGCGACCTTGATGAAGCCCAAACCGAACAACGGCACTACATCGACCAAGGAAAACTTCTGCACAAGCTGCTTTCAAGCATCCACACTCATAATGATTTGCCATCTGCCTTGGCAAAAATGGTGAGCGAAGGCCTGCTCACATCTGCCGAAGCACATCAAACACACAAACTGTTGCACAAACGAATGTCCAATCCGCAAGCAGCCGATTGGTTTGACGGTACGTGGAGAGTCTTCAATGAGTGCAGCATCCTGACCCGCGACGAACGCGGCACACTCAAGACTTACCGCCCCGACCGTGTGATGACCAAAAACGGAACGACCATCGTGGTGGATTTCAAGTTCGGAAACCCCTATCCGATCTACCACGACCAAGTGAAAACATACATGCAATTGCTCGAAAAGATGGGACACACGCAAGTTTCCGGTTACTTGTGGTATGTTTACGATGGGCAGATTGTTCCGGTATAACCCATCTTGAACATCGCAAAAACACTCCACATTTTTCTTCCACAATCGCAAGTTATCTATGACACCTTTTCTCAAATATGTAGCCACCGACTTACGCAAAAAGATAGGCAATGACCTGAGTCGCACAGTGGTGGTGTTTCCCAACAAACGTGCCTCCTTGTTTCTGAACGAGCACTTGCTGAATGTCGATGACAAGGCTCCGATATGGTCGCCCCGATATGAAAGCATCAGCCAACTGTTCCGAAGCCTCTCCCCCTTGCAAACGGTGGACAGCATCGAAGCCGTCTGCACGCTCTACGGCATTTACAAACACCACACCGGCAATACCGAGAGTCCGGACTTCTTCTATGGATGGGGCGAAAGGCTTTTGGCCGATTTTGATGACGTCGACAAGAACATGGCAGACCCTGCTAGATTGTTCAGAAACCTGAAAGAAATCAAGGAACTCGACAGCGACTTTCTTGACGAGGAGCAAGAGAAAGTGCTGCGCGAATTTTTCCGAGACTTCTCCCTGCACAACAACAGTGTGCTGCGCGAACGCTATCTCAAACTTTGGAACCAACTGCTTCCCATCTACCATGACCTGAACGCCACACTGGCTGCCGACGGATGGGCATACGAAGGACAACTTTATCGGCAGGTAGTGGAAAATCTCGAAAAGGGAGCCACACAACTTTCCCCCGACATCGACCGCTACGTCTTCGTTGGATTTAACGTGCTCGACAAGGTGGAAGAACGCCTCTTCGCTTTCCTGCAGCAACAAGGCAAGGCCATGTTCTATTGGGATTACGATGTGTTTTATGCCGGCAGGGACAAGAACTTTGAGGCCGGTGTGTTTGTCCGCAGAAACTTGGAGAAATTCGGCAACGAACTGCCGGACCACATTTACGACAACCTCTGCCACGACAAGCAAATCAACTTTGTGGCCGCTCCGTCCGAGAACATACAGGCCAGAAGCGTTGCCCCTTGGTTAGAAAAGCATCTCACAAAAGAAGAAAAACGCACAGCCATCGTTCTGTGCAACGAAGCATTGCTGCAACCTGTGGTGCACTCGCTGCCTCCACATGTGAAGGAAGTGAACATCACGAAAGGATTTCCGCTGCACCACACACCGGCTTTCAACCTTGTGGAAGAATTCTTTGATAGGCACATCAACGCCGACAATGCCGAAGCCAACCAACCGGAAGTGCTGCTGCAAATTTTCGAACAGCTCTCCATCGTTTTGGAAGAAAAGGCAAAAGCCCTTATCATCAATGAAAAGCATCAGAAACCGGAAGAAAGAGGCATTACCATCGAAAGAGAACTTTATGTTGAAGCCTATTTCAAGATACACACGCTTATCAACAGATTTAAGCAACTCATCACAAAGAACAAACTGCCCCTCACACTCACAACCACCCATCGCCTGTTCCGACAAGTGATGCGCCAAACCTCCATACCCTTTCATGGCGAGCCGGCTGTGGGATTGCAAATCATGGGCGTGCTTGAAACTAGATGTCTCGACTTCGAGAACATTCTCATGCTATCAGTAAACGAAGGTGTGTTGCCGCAGAGTTCGAACGACAACTCCTTTATCCCCTATCTGCTGCGCAAGGAGTATGGCCTTACCACATCGCAGCACAAAACAGCAGTATATGCTTATTATTTCTACCGCCTCATCCAACGAGCCAAACACATCACCATGTTGTTTAACTGCGCTGACGGACCGCGTGGAAAGGGCGAACGTTCGCGCTTCATGACACAATTGCTCATTGAAAGCCCATTGCACATTCGGCAAATGGCCATCACAGACAAAACCAATGCTTCGGCAAAAATGTTACCCGTCATTGAGAAGCCACACAACCTGCCCGAACTGCTGCAAACGCTCTCGCCGTCTGCCATCAACAATTACATCAAATGTCAACTTAGGTTCTATTTTGAACGAATAGCCAGACTGAGAGAGCCCGACCCACCGGCCACAGAGATAAAAGCCAACACTTTTGGCACCATCTTCCACCGGGCAGCAGAATTGATGTACACAGACAAACTCATACACCGCAACAACATCATCACAAAGGAAACACTGCAACATTTTCTGCAAGAAGAAAAGAATGTTGTCGTGGAAAGATATGTCAAGCAAGCATTCGTAGATTGCGAAATTGTACCGAACGATATTGTTGAACAAGTGGTGAAACGCTATTTGCTGCAACTCATTCGCCACGACTTGAAGCTCGCTCCTTTCGAAATCAAAGGGACGGAACTTAACACGGAGGTAGCACTTTCCATACCCTATGGCGAAAAGTCTGTCAGCATCACACTGAAAGGTAACATCGACCGTCTGGATCTTGTCAACATCGATGGAATTACAACATTGCGAGTGGTCGATTATAAGACCGGAGGAAAAGAAGAAAAACCGCAAAACATTGAGCAACTCTTCACTCCTGCAAAAAACCATCCGCACTATGCGCTGCAGACCTTCCTATACTCGCTGACATTGTTGGACACAGCCGAATGGCCCATCGCTCCGGCACTTTTCTTCGTGCACCGAGCTGCCGGCGAAGATTACAGCCCTTATATCAGCCTCGGTGTTAGAAATACGGCAAAGAAAGTGATGAATTTCGCCGACATTGCCACAGATTTCCGTGCGCAACTCATACAACTCATCGCGCAAATCCTAAATCCGGACATACCATTCACAGCCACTCCTTTCGAGGATCACTGCAAGCATTGTCCTTTCAAAGTTCTTTGCCACAAACTTTGAGAAAACAAGCACTGAAGAGAAGACATCATGATTAAAATTCTGAAAACACCCGAATTTGAGAACATTTGTCCGCACTTCGTCGGAGCAGCCATTGAAGCGCGAGTAACAAACTCAGCCACAAACTCACAACTATGGGAAGAGATTGAGAAGTGTTGCCAACAACTTCGAGCAGATTTCACCACAGAGAGCATAAAGCACCGCAGTGGGATTGCTGCCACCCGACAAGCCTATAAAGCTGCGGGAAAAGACCCCAGCCGTTATCGGCCGGCCTGCGAGCAATTGGCAAGGCGCATCCTGCAAGGAAAAGAACTCTATGCAGTCAACACCCTTGTCGACTTGGGAAATCTCGTCTCGCTCCGCAGCGGATATGCCACCGCAGCCCTTGATGCCGACAAAATCGAAGGAGAAAAACTGACCTTGTCTTTAGGAACGGCCGGAGAGCCATACGAAGGTATCGGGCGCGGTGTGCTCAACATTGAGAACCTTCCTGTTTATCGCGACAGCCTGGGAGGAATTGCCACGCCCACCAGCGACAACATCCGCACTGCCATTTCGTTGGAAACACGCCGCATGCTGCTGCTCATCAACGGCTACGACGGAAACCAAGAGGCTGTGGAAGCCGCCGCACAAAATACCATCGAATTGCTGCAACGACATTGCGCGGCCGAAAGCAGCTATTTCCTTTATTGAAACGCACCTCATATTATTCCTTATAATATATATAACCCTGCAACACCATGGGACAACTTCCTAAGCTCAAAGACATCGTTCTCCGCGACACTCCGTTTGCCGACTTGATGAACAAGCGAATTTTCAATGTGCTGCTCATCGCCACCAAGTACGACTCTTTCATGTTGGAAGACGATGGCCGTGTTGACGAACAGATATTCAACGAATACACCTCCCTGAGTCTGCGTTATCCTCCTCGCTTCACCCAAGTTACCACAAAGGATGAAGCATTGTCCGAACTTGCCGACCGCAATTTCGAGCTCATCATAGTGATGCCCAACATGGATCAACGCGACATCTTTGCCGCAGCCAAACAAATCAAAGCGCACTATCCGTCCATCCCCATTGTGGTGCTCACACCGTTCTCTCGCGAGGTGAGCAAACGAGTGGCCAGTGAAGACTTGTCGAGCATAGACTACGTGTTTTCGTGGTTGGGAAATGCCGAACTCTTGTTGGCCATCATCAAATTGGTGGAGGACAAATGGAATGCGCCCAACGATGTTGCTTCTGTGGGAGTGCAAATCATTCTGCTCGTCGAGGACTCCGTGCGCTTTTATTCCTCAGCGCTGCCTCACCTCTACCGCTTTGTGCTGGAGCAGAGTCGGGAGTTTTCATCCGAAGCCCTCAACGACCATCTCAAGACGTTGCGCATGCGAGGTCGGCCCAAAGTGATGTTGGCACGCACCTACGAAGAAGCGATTGCCATCTACGACCAATATAGCGACAATATCCTGGGAGTGATTTCCGACATGAGTTTCGCAAAAAACGGTGAGAAGAACCCATTGGCAGGATATGAGTTGGCAAAATACGTCAAGCAACACGACAAGCACGTGCCTTTTATCCTCGAAAGCAGCGAAGCCGCCAATGTCAGCTATGCAGAGGAGTTGAATTGCCCTTTCATACGCAAGAACTCCAAGAGCTACCCTCAGGATTTGCGTCAACACATCATGGAGCAGTTCGGCTTCGGTCCCTTTGTCATCATCAATCCGAAGACAAAAGCCGAAATCATGCGCATTCGCGATTTGAAGGATTTGCAGCAAAACCTGAAACGCATTCCCGATGTCTCGCTGCGCTATCACTTGGCGCACAATCACTTTTCGCGTTTTCTCTTCTCGCGGGCCATGTTCCCCCCCGCTGTCATTCTGAAAAAAGTGGATGTGGAGGAATATAACAACATGCAGGAAGCCAGAGAATTGATAATGGACTGCATCGTGGGCTATCGACGCATGAAGAATTCCGGCGTTGTAGCCATCTACAAGAAAGAGCGATTTGACGAATACAGCAACTTTGCCCGTATCGGCAATGGGTCGCTCGGAGGTAAGGGGCGTGGCCTGGCTTTCATCGGCACAATGATCAAGCGATATCCCAAACTCGAACACGACAATTTCAGCGTAGACATCCCCAAAACCGTTGTCATCTGCACAGACCTCTTCGACGAGTTCATGGAGAGCAACAACCTTTATCCCATTGCGCTGAGCGATGCTCCCGATGAAGAAATCCTGCGTTGTTTTGAAGAAGCCGCACTCCCCCAACGCTTGCTCGATGACATCGAAGCCCTCTACGACGTTGTACCGGGTCCCATTGCCGTGCGCTCGTCCAGTCTGTTGGAGGACTCGCACTATCAACCCTTTGCCGGCGTCTACTCCACCTACATGGTGCCCCACACCCCCCAACGCGAAGACACACTCCAACTGCTGCGTTCGGCCATCAAAGCCGTTTATGCCTCTGTCTTCTACCGCAACAGCAAGGATTATCTCACGGCCACGCAAAACCTCATCGACCAGGAGAAGATGGCCATCGTCCTGCAAGAAGTAGTGGGCACAGCGCACGGCCAGCACTTCTACCCCAGCCTCTCGGGCGTGGCACGCTCGCTCAACTTCTACCCCATCGGCAACGAACAAGCCGAAGACGGCATTGCCAACATCGCATTGGGTCTGGGAAAATACATTGTCGACGGAGGTGTTACGCTGCGTTTCTCTCCTCGTCATCCACACCACGTCATGCAGTTGAGCAACACGGAGATGGCTCTGCGCGAAACGCAGACACGCTTCTTTGCACTCGACCTTTCACGCACCAAGCTCGAATTCGAAACCAACGATGCTTTCAACCTCACCAAGCTTTCGCTGCGTGATGCCGAGGCGCACGGCTCGTTGCGCCACATTGCTTCAACATACGACCCCTACGACGGAGTGATTCGCGACGGGCTCTATCCCGGAGGCCGCAAAATCGTGAGTTATGCCTCAATGCTGCAACACGGGCTTTTCCCACTGCCCGAAACCATTGACCGCTTGCTCACCATTGGTCGTCGTGAGATGGGACGCCCCGTCGAGATTGAATTTGCCATGAACATCCACCCCGACACGCAGCCGGGCGAACCACCTCGCGCAGCCTTCTATTTGCTGCAGATACGCCCCATTGTGGACAACAAAGAGGTGGTAAACGAAGATCTCAGCCTCATCGCTCCCGAAAGCACCCTCATTTCTGCCGAACGCAGTTTGGGCAACGGCATCATCACAGATGTCAGAGACGTGGTGTATGTGAAGAGCGCAGCTTTTGATGCTGCCAACACTCAAATCATGGCTCGCGAAATCGAGAACCTCAATCGCAAGTTGGTGGCCGAAGGACGCAGCTACATTCTCGTGGGCCCCGGGCGCTGGGGCAGCAGCGACCCATGGTTGGGCATTCCCGTGAAGTGGGCACACATCAGCGGTGCACGCGTCATTGTGGAATGCGGACTTGAGAACTATCGCATCGACCCCAGCCAAGGCACACACTTCTTTCAGAACCTCACCTCCTTCGGTGTGGGTTATCTCACCATCAATCCCTATCGAGGCGATGGCTGCTTTGACGAAACAACGCTTGACCAATTGCCGGCTGAGCACGAAACAAACCACATCCGACACGTCAGCTTCCCCACTCCGCTCAGCATAAAGATGGACGGAAAGCGCGGACTGGCTCGCATCGTGCAGACATCAGAATCATAATCCCGCAACAAAACAATGGGCATCCCTCCCCAAAGGATGTACGCCCAACAACCATCAAAAAAACCGGAAGTCCCTTATCGGCTTCCGGTTTTTTTGGCTCGTAAAAGAGCCTTCCCCACTCAGCATTCGGCTTTTGCTTCTATTAAAACATCATAAATCAAGCTGCGACAAGCATTGGGCAGACAAACATTCGCACCTACCACGCAAGGTTTGGCATTTCAGGCGAAACAAAAAGGCACTCGAAGAAGCAGCTAAACGCACTTTAGGAGGCATCGAAAGGCCTTTCTGATTTATTATCATGCGCATGAAACGTTCTTATCATGCGCATGATAAGTTCTTCTCACCACGATGATAAGTTCTTCTCATGCGCATGATAATAAAACGAAAGTGCTCGTCGAAAGCTGTTTTAGTGCTTGCAAAAAGGGGTGAAAGGGGGTGTGGAAGATAAAAGTTCATACCCCTCACCGCTACGCGGAGCTCCCCTGCCTCAGGGGAGCAGCACCGTCCGGATGACCCGTAGGCTGAGGGAAACGGAATTAGTTTGCAGGTAACTAAACGCAGCGAGCGAACTGACCGGATGGGAGTATAAACAAGCAAACGCAGCGAGCGAACAAGCCGGATGGAGCTGTCCCACTAAAGTAGGGGGACGAGCGAAGCGGAGGGGGTATGAAAGAAACTTCTAACAACGCTCCAAGCTACGAAAACTCACACCCCTCACTGCTATACGAGTCTTTCCTTCATCACGAGAGCAGCAACATACGGAGAAACTGCAAGAGAAGAAGGCAAAGCACATAAACAAACAAGAGGATGTGCGCGGGGCACATCCTCTTGCAGATGGGGTGACTGGTGCATTATGTCTTAGAAATCATAATAGAGACCGAAGCGCAAGTCATTGCTGCTCAAACGAAATCCGAAACCATCGTCGCCAAAGGCACTGACGGGGGCGTCATGACCCAACGGCGCGTCGGAATCACGATAGCCCAAGAAACCAACATGCGCAATGAAGTTGAAGTTTTTGGCAATTCTCACCGATATGCCCGGCGACACTCCCACCTGCCAGGCATTGCAGGATTCATCGTAGCCTTTCAGCTTGTAGGTGTTGAAACCAAAACCACCATCCAGAAAAAGGTTTACCGAACCCAGCTTCAGGTAAGTGTAGCGTGCATAAGGCGTGGCTACGAAACCATTCACCTTGAGGTTATCACTTGAGCTATGAGCGAAGCCCACGTTCAAACCGATGGCCCAACTATCGGAAAGTTGGAAGCCCACTTCGGGCTGGATAACAAAATCTGTGCTATGGGCATCGTTGTTACGCCAAAGGCCCACTTCACCGCCCACATACATCTGGGCATTGGCTGCGAGTGCCGATACGGCCACCAGCAGGGTTAAGAGCATTTTTTTCATAACTTCTCGATTTTTGATTGAGTGATACATTATAAATAAAAACACCGGTGAAATACTTGATTAACGACCTGCCACAATCTTGTAAGCAGAGGTGCGTCCGTTTTGCTCCTGCACTTGCACCAAGATGATGCTTCCGGGCTGAGCTGCCGGCACTGCCAACATGGCCTCGTGGCTTCCGCCGCATGATTGCTGCACCAAGAGTTTGCCGTCTGCCGAATAGAGTTTCACCTGCTTCAAGCCCTGGGAGGCTGAGAGGTGCAGACGGCCGTTCTTAAAAACCGGCATCTGTGCCGACACGGCTTCAACGCTCTTGATGTCTGTGATGGTGGGAACCTGCGTCTTGTCCACCTCTTCCACAATCTCATAGATGGCAGGTGCGGCACCGTTCCATTCAATCTTCATGGCCAACGCCCAAGGCATGGTGGCGAAGTTGATTTCTGTTACGTAGCCCGACAAAGTTCCGACGGTGGTCCATGTTTCGCCGTCAAGGGTAACCTTGATTTCGGCAGAGGCAGCCTCAACACTAGCGTCTCGATAGATACGAACAGAGGTAAGCGGATGAATTTGCTGGAAGCGATATGTGAGAGCACTGACTGCATCTGCCACGCTCGTATGCCCCTTGCCATCGCTCAGTTGTTGCATTTCAGCTCCAGTTCCGTCGACGCAAACGTGCTCGGCAGCAGCGAGGAGTCCTTGCTTGTTGACCTCGATTTCGTAAAGGCGCAACCACTTGCTGGTGTTGGCACTCTGCACATACAGACGAACATACTTGGCTTCGATGCCGGCACCGTCCATGTCGATGTATTTCACGTCAGGACTGAGCGTCTGCATTTTGCTAATGCCAAAGGTAGTTTGGTTGGTTCCTTTCACCTTGAGGTCCTTCCATGTTTTGCCGTCCGAACTCACCTGCACCTTTCCGGTGTTCATATAGTCGCCATTGGTAGTTCCCACGGCCACTCTCACATCGGTGATAGCGGTGGCAGAAGCCAGTACCACGGTATAAGCATCACCGTTCTGCTGATTGCGGTTCAGGGTGCAGAAGGTTGTGTAGTCGCCATCGACAAAGAAACCTGCATTGTGGTTTTCCCAGAAGTTGGTCGCAGGAGCTGAAGATGAAGACACCTTGGGCAAGGTGGGAAGATTGATGCAGAACTTTGTTTTTGTCAACGAAATCTTCTGCGGTTCGTCGCTCTCGTTGATAAAGGCAATGTGCTTAATCACAGAGGGCACTTCTGAAGCACTTTTCACACGCACCCATTCTTTTCCGTTGGACGAATAGATGAGCGAAACGCTTTCGAGCAAGGTGGCATCCAATGTAACGCTCTTGCACTGCATGGCTGTGCCGAGAGTGAGGCCAATATATTCTCCTTTGTTCAATGTGGTGTTGGGCATCGTGAGATAAACAATGCCTGTGCCGGTACCCTTGATGGCACGGATGCCTTCCACGTTGGTGAGAACCTCATCACCTGCTTTCGGAGTGAAGAAATTGCCAAGTGCCAAAGTCTTGAATTCTTTCACAAACGGATAGAGATGCAACTGACCGGGTTGCGACTGACGCTGCGACACGGAGATACCGTTGCCCATGCCTTCCAAAGCAAAGGCGGTATAGCGTTCGTCTGTCTCAAGTGCCTCGATACCTTTAAGGGCAGGAACAAATTTTTCCCACTTCTCATTGTCGTCATCGCTCATCGAAGCCACTGCCAGCAGTTCCTTGACACCGTTGGCCATCTGTTGCAACTTCAGCAACCAGGGAGCCAAGTCGGTGTAAAGCAAACGGTCGCTCTCAACATCAGAGTCTTTGAGCCTAACCAAGATGTTGCAAGCCTGCAGAATTTCGTCCATCTTAGCGTTCAGAGCATCGGGTTGGGGTTTTCCATTCTTGAGTGTATTCTTATAGCTGTTGATGGCTGTTTGCAACTCCTCGGGGTCGTTATATCTCAGATAATAAGCCAACGTTTGATAAGCCTTGGCCACTTCTTCATTCTTCACAACGGCCTTAAACGATGCATTCCAGCTCTCTGTGTTGTCAAAGCCACTGTTGTTCCACGCATAGTCTGCCACACTGAAAAGAGCAGTTTTCGACACTTCGCCCTGCTGCATGGGATTGCTCACAATGCCCAAGCCGTGTTGCAGATTGCTTTCCAAACGTGCGTTGGCATCAACAGCCGGAAGGTCATAGAAGTTGGAATAAGTGTCCATGGGATAAATCTGTCCGTCAGCATTGTCGTTACACGGATAGTTCCACCACCAAGCCACGTTGCGGCCGAGGTCATCTTTCACCACTTTGAGGTCGTTGCTGTTAGGCACTGTCCAAACACCCCAACCTGTGGTGTAGATGGTTACGTTGGCCGGCACGGTGGACAAGGCATTGAAGAACGAGCGTCGCACATCGGCATTAACAAACGAAGAAGCATATACCTGCGGAACGAAGTGCACCGGCTTCACCGTATCGGCGGCAGCTGTTCCTTCTGCATTCCATTTGGCTTCGATTTCGCGTTGCAACTGAGTCAGGCGGTTGGCATTGAGCTTATGTGTTTCCGCATCACCGGGAACCGAAACGTCGTCCACAAACACGGCAAACTGACGCACACCGAGTGAATACATCTTTTCGAATTTGCCCATGATATCACCAATCACGGTGCTGCTGCCGGTGAAATCGTTACCCGGGTGAATGGCCCAGATGAAGTTCACTTTCGTTTCAGCCGAAACACTTGAGATTTCGCGCACCATGTCTTGCGAAAGCCAGCCATTCTTCACCTGTTCGTCAGTGAGCGTTGTGGGATAAGGCTGCTTCCAATACTGTGAATGATAAGGGTCGCTCTTGGCACCATAGAGGTAGGTATTCATTTTGTAACGCATCATGAAGCGCATCAAGTCCTTCTTCACAGCGATGGTATAAGGGTATCCATAATATCCTTCCACCAATCCGCGGCTTTGCTGGTCGGCATAGTCATAAATGGTAACGGCCTGAATTTTATCCGCACTTTCTCTCTGTTCGAAAATTTGCTCCAACGAAGCCAAACCATGGAACACGGCATCAGTGTGCTCACCCAGAATGATGAAATCTGCACTGTTGTATTCGTCTCCGGAATTGGAGATGCTCAAAAGATGACGGTCATACTTTCCTTCCAGCGTGAAGACATCACGTGAGAGACCTTTCTTTGTGGCTTTCACATCGGCAGCTCCACCAGAACCGTTGATACCGAGATAAATCACCGGCCATTGTGTGCCTGTGGCCTTGGTGGGGATGGCATCGACCAAAGCATCGAAATCCGCCGGAGCATCCCAGCCGGGAGCGGCAGCACCACTGGCAAACAAGATGTTCAGCAGTCGCACTTTGGTGGCACGGTCAATGCCTTCTTCACAAACCACTTCATATTTTCCACCATCCCACCAAGGATTTTCGTTTACCTTAATCTGTTCCTGCGGCACAGGATAGATGGTGTAAACATTGTCTGCAAGCATGTTGCACGGCCATGCCAAAGCGATGCACGCAAGCATTGAGGTTAGAAATGTCTTTTTCATGTTTCAAATATAGATAAGGTTATTGATTTTTCAATGAAGCAAGTGTTTCGTTGAGCGTTGCAATTTTCGATTGTGCATCGGCTTGCTTCTTACGCTCCAGTTCGACAACAGCTGCCGGAGCATTGGCCACGAAACGCTCGTTGGAGAGTTTCTTCTCGATACCTGCCAAGAAACCTTGCAAATGTTTCAGTTCTGCCTCGGCTTTGGCAATTTCGGCTTCAACATCGATAAGATTACCCAGCAACACAGCAAATTCAGTGGTGCCGACCATGAAAGCAGCTGCACCTTGTCCCTTGCTTTCAACCACATCTACCGATGCCACATTGGCCATCTTGGTGATGATGCAGTCGTAAGCCACCAACGGGTTGGCACCCACCACTTGCAGTTCAAGCACTTCCTTTTGCGGGATGTTCTTCTGATTGCGCACGGCACGCACTCCGGCAATCACATTCTTCACGGCTTCGATGTCGGCCATCAATCGTGCATCATCAGCTTGCGGTGCTGCAATGTTCTGCGGGCTCACCATGATGCTCTGTCCCTCTGCGCGTTCGCACAGGTGCTGCCAAAGTTCTTCGGTGATGAAGGGCATGAAAGGATGGAGCAAATGCAGCAAATCGTTGAAATAGTCGAGCACAGCTGCATAAGTCTTGGCATCGATGGGACTACCATAAGCAGGCTTCACCATTTCAAGCAACCATGCTGAGAATTCATCCCAGAAAAGATGATAGACTTCCATCAAAGCCTCACTCAGGCGATACTTGCTGAAGAGGTCGTCAATGTCGGCAGCACTCTTACGCAGTTTTGCACCAAACCACTCAACAGCCATGCGGGCAGTTTCGGGTTGTTCGACATCGGCCACCTGCCATCCCTGCACCAGACGGAAAGCATTCCAGATTTTGTTGCAGAAATTACGACCTTGTTCGCAGAGAGCTTCATCGAACAGAATATCATTACCGGCAGGAGCCGAAAGCATCATGCCCATACGCACACCATCGGCACCAAACTTATCGATAAGCACCAATGGGTCAGGCGAGTTGCCCAATTGTTTAGACATCTTTCTACCCTGGTTGTCGCGAACAATACCGGTGAAATAAACGTTTCGGAAAGGCATTTTGCCGGTGTATTCGTAACCGGCCATAATCATACGTGCCACCCAGAAGAAGATGATGTCGGGACCGGTAACAAGGTCGGCCGTGGGATAATAATATGACAGTTCTTCGTTGCCCGGCTGATTGATACCCTTGAAGAGCGAAATGGGCCACAGCCATGACGAGAACCAAGTGTCGAGAGCATCCTCGTCTTGGCGCAAGTCGTCAGCCGTCAGCGCATTGTTTCCACTCTTTTCGCGAGCCATGGTCAAAGCTTCTTCCAAAGTCTCGGCCACCACATATCCGCCTTCGGGCAGATAGTAAGCCGGGATGCGATGTCCCCACCACAATTGACGACTGATGCACCAGTCTTTGATGTTCTCCAGCCAATGGCGATAAGTGTTCTTGTATTTTGCGGGATAGAACTTGATGTCATCGTTCATCACGGGCGGCAAAGCCAGGTCGGCAAAGTGCTTCATCTTGAGGAACCACTGCATCGACAGTTTGGGTTCGATGGGCACACCGGTGCGCTCTGAGCATCCCACCTTGTTGGTATAGGCTTCCACACGCTCCATCAGTCCGGCTTCCACGAGGTCGTTCTCGATTTGCTTGCGCACATCAAAACGATCCATGCCGACATAAAGACCGGCTTCGGCACTGAGTGTTCCGTTGTCGTTGAAGATATCAATGCTCTGCAAATTGTGCTTTTCGCCCAACATATAGTCGTTAACATCGTGTGCCGGCGTAACCTTGAGACAGCCCGTACCGAATTCCACGTCCACATATTCATCTTCAATCACGGGGATAACGCGGTTCACCAACGGCACAATCACTTTCTTGCCCTTCAACCATTCGTTTTTCGGATCGTTGGGGTTGATACACATAGCCGTATCTCCCATGATGGTCTCGGGACGTGTGGTAGCCACAACGGCATAACGACCTTCGGGGTCGCCTTCCACACGATAGCGCAAATAGTAGAGCTTGGAATTTTCTTCTTTGTAGATTACCTCCTCATCCGAAAGAGCTGTTTGTGCCTTGGGGTCCCAATTCACCATGCGCACACCGCGATAAATCAGTCCCTTGTTATAGAGGTCCACAAACACTTTGATAACGCTTTGCGAGCGTTCTTCGTCCATGGTGAAAGCGGTGCGATCCCAGTCACACGAAGCTCCCACACGACGCAATTGCTTAAGAATTATTCCGCCATGCTCTTCGGTCCAGTCCCAAGCATGCTTCAAAAACTCTTCACGCGTAAGGTCGCTCTTCTTGATACCACGTTCGGCCAAGCGGTTCACCACTTTGGCTTCGGTCGCAATAGAGGCGTGATCGGTGCCGGGCACCCAACAAGCATTCTTTCCTTCCATGCGTGCGCGACGCACCAAGATGTCTTGAATGGTATTGTTGAGCATGTGTCCCATGTGCAAAACGCCGGTTACGTTGGGCGGCGGTATCACCACGGTATAGGGGTCGCGTCCATCGGGTTTTGAACTGAAAAGATGGTGGTCCATCCAATATTGGTACCACTTTCCCTCCACAGCTTCGGGAGAGTACTTACTGGCTAATTCCATATCGTTTAAATTGTTTTTTAGTGTCGAATTAAAAATCTAAAGTGTATATAATGACCTACAAAAATACGTTTTATTCATTAAAACACTATCAAAATCCGGCGAAAAGGCTTTGTGAAAGTTGAAAAAGAAGGAAGAAAACTCCGAAAATCACAATTCAGTCTCACAAATGCGAGCTAAACAAATCTGCAGTGCTTGTAAAAATTTCTGCAAGCACTGCAGAATTTTCTGCAAGCACTGCAAAAAAACTGTGCTTCCCGAGGGCGGAAAGCACAGTCTGTAACGAAAGAGAAGAAACGCTTTTTATTGTTCACCATAGCGCTCCGGCCAACACCGGCGCATGTACTGCAACATGCGTTCTTCGGCAGCATTGTCGGCCGGCTGCCACAGAGGTTTTTGACCAACCAGTTCGTCGGGCAGGTATTGCTGTCGGGCGAAATGTCCGGGATGGTCGTGAGGATAGATGTACCCCCCGCTGTATCCCAACTCGGCCATCAGCTCCGTGGGAGCATTACGCAGATGCAAGGGAACGGCAGCACCGGCGTGTTGCTTCACCAGTTCGAGTGCCGTGCCGATACCCAAATAAGCCGAATTACTCTTAGGACTCGCCGCCAAATAGACTGTGGCTTCGGCCAAAGGGATGCGTCCTTCGGGCCAACCAATTTTCTGAACGGCATCAAACGCCGCGTTGGCCAACAAAAGGGCATTGGGATTGGCCAGACCAATGTCTTCGGCCGCAGATATGATGAGCCGACGCGCTATGAACTTGGGGTCTTCACCGGCATCGACCATGCGTGCCAACCAGTAGAGGGCTGCATCGGGATCGCTCCCACGAATGCTTTTGATAAAAGCCGAGATGATGTCATAGTGCATTTCGCCATTTTTGTCATAAGCCTGCGGCATGTGCTGCAACACTTGCTCCACCATCACATTGGTAATCGTGATTTTACCTCCCGGATGCGCACTTACCACCAAATCAAGCAAACCCAACAACTTGCGTGCATCGCCACCACTGAACCGCATCAGTGCTTCGGTTTCTCCCAATTGAATTTCTGCTTCACGCAAATAGGTATCGTCCGTCAAGGCTCGTTGCAAAAGTCGCATAAGGTTCTCGCTGTTGAGCGGTTTGAGCACATAAACCTGACATCGCGACAGGAGTGGGCGTATCACTTCGAAAGAAGGATTTTCAGTGGTGGCACCAATCAGCGTTACGGTGCCATCTTCCACCGCAGCCAGCAAAGAATCCTGTTGCGACTTGGAAAATCTGTGTATTTCATCAATGAAAAGGATGGGGCTTTTCGCATTAAAGAAACGATTGCTGCGTGCTCGGTCAATCACCTCACGCACATCTTTCACACCACTGCTGACAGCACTCAGCGTGTAGAAAGGACGTTCCAATTTCCCGGCGATGATTTTGGCCAAAGTGGTCTTCCCCACTCCGGGAGGTCCCCACAAAATGAACGAAGTGAGGTTGTCGCTTTCAATCATGGTGCGCAACACTGCGCCTTCGCCCACAAGATGTTCCTGTCCTATGTATTCGTCCAACGTAGTGGGACGCAATCGTTCAGCTAAGGGTTTCATTTCCAGCTTGTATGATTTTTGTTATTAAAGTATAGGATTAAGTTCTTCCCTACTCTATTTCTGACAATTCAAGCCAGCGCATCGACTTCTCGTCCAACTCATCACGGAGTTGCGGAAGGCGTTTGCCGGCCTCTGTGATGGCCTCCACCGAGAGCGTACCGCTGCAGAGTTGTTCCTCCAAGTGTTTCTGCTCAGCCTCGAGGGCAGCAATGGCTTGCTCCAACTCTTCCATTTCGCGCCGTTCCTTGAAAGAAAGCTTGCGTTTGCGCAGAGAACCTTCGTGAATGGGCTTCGCCTTGGCGGCAGCGGAAACCGATTTTTCCGCATCGGATTTACGCTTCTCTACAACTTTGCCTTGTTCCTCTTCATCGCGCAATTGTTGCCACTCGCGATATTGGATGTAATTGCCGGGAAAGTCGTCGATGTTTCCTTCGCCATTGAAAACCAACAAATGGTCCACCACTTTGTCCATAAAGTATCGGTCGTGGCTCACCACAATGACACATCCGCCAAAGTCGGAAAGATATTCTTCCAAAATTTGCAGCGTGGCAATGTCAAGGTCGTTGGTAGGTTCGTCAAGAATGAGAAAATTGGGAGCTTGCATCAGCACAGTGCACAAATAAAGTCTGCGTCGTTCGCCACCCGACAATTTATATATATAATCCTGCTGCCGAGCCGGTGGAAACAAGAAGTGAGTGAGCAACTGTTGTGCTGTAAGTTTTCGGCCACCGCCCAAATCAACGGTTTCGGCAATGCGACGTACCGCATCAATGACCCGCATCTGCGTGTCGAACTCCATGCCTTCCTGCGAGAAGTAGCCAAAACGCACCGTTTCTCCCACAACAAAGCGTCCGCTATCGGGCTTCTCCAACCCGAGCAACATTTTGATGAAAGTGGATTTTCCGGTTCCATTACCACCGACAATTCCCATTTTCTCGAAGCGCGAAAAGTTGTAATAGAAATCACGCATTATCACTTTGGGAGATTGAGATGTGGCCGCTGTGGGGTCGGATGATATCGGAGCAAAGGACTTGCAGACATATTCGGCTTCAAAAATCTTAGAACCGATGTATCCGCTTTTAATTTCCAACCTTGCCGTGCGCTCCTGCCTGCGACGCTTTGCTTCTTGCTCCAGTTCGTAGAAAGCCTCCTTGCGATAACGTGCTTTGCCCGAACGAGCACTGGGCGTGCGGCGCATCCACTCCAGCTCACGGCGGTAACGATTGCCGGCACGGGCTATCGATGCATTGTCAGCGCTGATTCGTTCGTCGCGCTTCTCCAAATAATACTCGTAAGAGCCTTGATATGAATAAACCGTGTGGTTGTCGAGTTCTATGATGTTCGAACAAACCCGATCAAGGAAATAGCGATCGTGCGTAACCATCAAGAGCGACTTCACATTGCGTTGCAAATATCCCTCCAGCCATTCAATCATATTGAGGTCCAAATGGTTGGTCGGCTCATCAAGGATGAGCAAATCGGGCTCGGTGAGCAGCACGTTGGCCAATGCCACACGCTTAAGTTCGCCCCCCGAAAGCAATCCCACGGGCTTCTGAAAATCAGTGATGTGCAGCTTTGTCAAAATTTGCTTGGCACGTTGCTCAAAACTCCATGCCTCACGCCGTTCCATCTCATCCATCAAGTCTGCCAACCCCGGCATTCCGGGAGTTTCGAGACAGCGTTCGTAGCGAGCAATCAGTTCTGACAATTCACCGGCCTGCCGAAAACAAGCATCGAGCACCGTGGTGGAAGGGTCGTAATGCGGAGCTTGCTCCAAATAACCCACTTTCAGGTCGCGGCGAAACACAATCTGTCCGCTTTCATAATCATCGCGTCCCACAAGAATATCGAGCAATGTGGATTTGCCTGTGCCGTTGCGCGCAATCAACCCCACTTTGCTGCTTTCGCCCACCGAAAAACTAATGTCCTCAAAGAGCAATAAATCGCCGATACGCTTAGTAAGATGCTGTACGTCCAAATAAGGAGTCATCCGAGTATATATATAATTATTGTATACTGAACCGAGAAATCATTAAATCTGCCGTAAACAGGCCTATATTTTGCGGCGAAAGTATAAAAAAAACACCATAAGATTTCGCGGTTAAGGTAAATTGTTTACTTTTGCATCGTGAAAAAGCGTTACCGCATCTGCTTTTCACTTATAGCAATCTCCCATTGATACATCATTATCCATTTGTTGTGCATCATGCGTAACGATTTTCGGTAAACAATCCTTCATCCCCAAACCATACACACAAAACTACGCGGAATCACATTCCGAGGATATGAATTGTATCGGAAAATGCGGGTACTCCACACTCGCAAAAAGAAAAGGGAAAATCAATCCGAGCATTCAAACAAGCAAACACACAAAAACAATAAAATAACACATCATGCAGTATTACAGAAAAGAGCAACTGGAAAACATGAGCGAACAAGAATTGCGCAACATTGCTTCCACGCTCAACATTCCTCATAACAATCCTGCGGACGATCTCATCTACGCCATTTTGGACGCACAAGCCATTGCACGTGCCGAAGAAAGCATTGCCGAGCCTCACCGCAAGCGCACCAGAATTGTGAAGAAAGAAGTGGATCGCGTCTATTCGGCTTCGAAAGAGCAGACGCAACGCTTCCCGGCTCCTGCAGCCACAGAGGAGGTAGCTCCCAAAGCCACTGAAGTGTCCTCCGAGAAGAAAGAAGAAACATCCACCGAGGCACAGGCTTCTGCAGCAACCGCGCTTCCGGACGCAGCCCCCGAGGTTGCAGCTCCCGAAACGCCTGCCGAGCCTCCCAAGAAGAAGCGCGGCCGTCCCTCAAAAGCCGAGTTGGCAGCCCGCCAAGCAGCTCTTGCCGCTGCACAAACCGAATTAAACATTCCGGCAGAAGCGCAAACTGAAGCAGCTGCCAAAACCATTGATAACAAAACAACAAAGAGCACTGAAAACCAGCTGCCCGATTTCATCAGTCAGCAAATCGAACAAGCCGAAGCAGCTCGCACAGAAGAACAAGCCGAGCCCACAGAGCTCAGTGCCCTGGAACGTCATTTCAACGAAGCACAAAACAAAACAGAAGCGCAGGAAGCCAACATCGAATGCCCTACTCCCGGCAACGACTTCATCATTCTGGAAGACATCCCCGTGATTCATTCCGACAGCTTCGACGAAGTGCCTGTACCCTCGATGCCGAAGTTCCGTCGCTTCAAGGAGGACGAACGAATGGGCCTCACCACGCCCACACAGAGCATCAAGCCTGAGCCCGTGCAAGCAGAGCAAGAAGAGTCGGTTGATGACACGCTGAACGGATGCGGTGTGCTCGAAATCGTGAACGAGGGATATGGCTTCCTGCGTTCGGCCGACTTCAATTATCTCACCTCTCCCGACGACATCTACGTATCGCCGCAGCAAATCCGCAACCTCGGTCTCAAAACCGGCGACGTGGTGGAAGGCATTGTGAAAGTGCCGCGCGAAGGCGACAAGTTCTTCTCACTCATTCAGCCCGAACGCATCAACGGTCGTACTCCCGAGAGTGTGCGCGACCGCACTCCTTTCGAACACCTCACCCCCCTCTTCCCTGATGAGAAGTTCCAATTGTGCGGTGGCGGAAGCAAAGACACACTGTCGCGCCGCATCGTGGACCTCTTTGCCCCCATCGGTAAGGGACAACGCGCCCTCATCGTGGCACAGCCCAAGACAGGTAAAACACTCCTGATGAAGGACATTGCCAACGCCATTGCGGAGCACCATCCCGACACCTACCTCATGATGCTCCTCATCGACGAGCGTCCTGAAGAAGTTACCGACATGGCTCGCACCGTCAAGGCCGAAGTGATTGCCTCCACCTTTGACGAACCTGCTGCCCGCCACGTCAAGATTGCCGGCATCGTGCTCGAAAAAGCAAAGCGCATGGTGGAAAGCGGACACGACGTGGTGATATTCCTCGACTCCATCACCCGCTTGGCCCGAGCTTACAACACCGTGGCTCCAGCCTCCGGCAAGGTGCTCACCGGCGGTGTGGATGCCAACGCCTTGCAAAAGCCCAAACGCTTCTTTGGTGCAGCCCGCAACATCGAGGGCGGCGGTTCGCTCACCATCATTGCCACAGCCCTCATCGACACCGGTTCGAAGATGGACGAAGTAATCTTCGAAGAGTTCAAGGGTACCGGCAACATGGAACTGCAGCTCGACCGCGTCTTGGCCAACAAGCGCATCTTCCCGGCTGTGAACATCATCGCTTCGGGAACGCGTCGCGACGACCTCTTGCAGGATGAGAACACGCGCAACCGCATGTGGGTGCTCCGCAATCACATTGCCGACATGACACCCCTCGAAGCCATGCAAAACCTCAAGAAACGCATGGAAGACACACGCGACAACGAAGAGTTCCTCATCTCGATGAATTCTTAACCCCACCGCAAGAATACATACATTTATATAAAGCGAAAGTGCGAAACGACAAGAGTCGTTTCGCACTTTCGTTTTATAGGTAAAGGCAAGAAGCTTACTAAATTAGAACTTGGAAAATCTTCTCAAACTATAGAGCTAGGCGCAGACCATTAAATGGACTTTTGTGGTCAGGAGGAATGTTCATTCGGTCTAAGGATAGACACCCATTCGCGTCGGAGTAATAATACCCACCACGCATTATACGATAAGTACCAGAACTAGGGCCAGTGGGATTTGTCTGAGCGGAGGAGGAATACTTCCCAAACCAGTCGAAACACCATTCAGCTACGTTGCCGGACATATCGTAAAGACCTAACTCATTTGCGCGTTTCTGACCAACGGGGTGTAGAGAAGAAGTGTTGCCACCATACCACGCAACATTATCAATGTCGCTGCCGCCGGCATACTTATCACCATAGCTGCGCTTACCGCCGCGAGCTGCATACTCCCATTCGGCTTCCGTAGGCAAACGGAAGTTTTTACCAGTCAGTTCATTCAACTTTCGGATAAACTCTTGACAATCGTACCAATTCACGCTCTCCACGGGAAGATTATCACCCTTATACTTGGAAGGGTTCGTTCCCATCACTGCCTGCCATTCTGCCTGCGTTACTTCGTACTTGCCAATGTAGAAACCATTCAGCGTTACTTGGTGAGCTGGTTTTTCGTCATACCAATCACGACTGCCATGTTCTGCTGTAGCACCCATGATGAAGGTGCCACCCTCGACGTAGACCATGTTGGCCACGAGCTGCTGAATTGCAGGGGGTAGCTGACGATAAGTATTTGAGGGAGTGGTACGTGGCTTCACCGGCCGAGGCTTCGGCTTCGGTTTAGGCTTGGGTTTGGGTTTCGGTTTGGGCTTGATGGGTATCGGCACGAGGATGTCCTGCTGCGCCAGCACCGGAGCAGCGGCAGCACCCAGCAGGAAAAACGAAAGCGTGAGAAGCAAGATGCGAAGTCTCATAACTGCAAGTTTTTAATCAAGGTTATGCCGCAAATATAGGCATTTCGGCAAGAAACGCCAAGCATTCCGCACACCACAAAGCGAATTTCTGAAGAAACCACAAGCACCGGAGCATGCTACCAAAGGCACTGCAAGGGGCAGCGAAACGCCTTCCGGATTTGTTATCATGCGCATGAGACGTTCTTCTCATGCGCATGATAAGTTCTTCTCACCACGATGATAAGTTCTTCTCATGCGCATGATAATAAAACAAAAGTGAGGTGTACTGAAAAAAGTTGACAGTTTAAACTTTAAATACTATACCTGTTTACACTTCTTTTTTTTATGCCTATAGCAGTTGACACTTGGCAAAGATAATACTATCTGAGTTTACACTCCAAATTCTTTGTATTTCT
>JAFYPU010000016.1 GCA_017547385.1 Bacteroidaceae bacterium | reverse complement strand
ATTCCTAATTCGGTAACTAGTATTGGAGATGCTGCATTCGCAGACTGCTCAGGCTTAACAAGCATTGAAATTCCTAATTCGGTAACTAGTATTGGAGATGCTGCATTCGATAACTGCTCTAGCTTAACAAGCATTGAAATTTCTAATTCAGCAACTAGTATTGGAGAAGGTGCATTCTATGGCTGCTCTAGCTTAACAAGCATTGAAATTCCTAATTCGGTAACTAGTATTGGAGAACGTGCATTCTATGGCTGCTCAAACATAAAATCTATGACTATTGGAACAGGAATACTTTCAATTGGTGCATATCAGAGTACTCCCAAAAAAGTGATTTGGTTAACTAACACTCCACCCAAAGGATGGTCTAACCTAAAGGGAACTATCAATTATGTCGCTAACGAACAATACGGCTATGCTAACAATATAAAAGTATATGGTTTCTTAAGTTCAATGTTTGAAACAGACGGTATAAAATATGTTCCAACAAGTCCTGCAGACCGTACCTGCGATGCCATAGACTGTAATTACGACTCTACACAAACTGACATAAACATTGGCGAAACCGTTTCATATAAAGGGGTCACTATGACTATACAAAATATAATGCCATATTTAGCATACAGGAATAACAATATACAACGACTTTCTATTACGAGTAAAGCAGATATTGGTGATAATGCTTTCTATGGTTGCACAGGTATCACAAATGCTACTATTGCCAACGATGGGTCTATTGGCAAAAGCGCATTTGAAAACTCCATGATCGCAGAAGGTGCCGTATTGAATATTGCTAATAATGGAAATATTGAAGAAAAAGCATTCTATGGTTGTACTGGGATAGAACAAGCTACTATTGCCAATAAGGGGTATATCGGTGTTAGCGCATTTGAAGGTGCAATAAAAGCAGATGATGCTATATTGAATATAACAAACAACGGAAATATTGAAGAAAAAGCTTTCTATGGTTGCACAGGTATATCCTCGCTAACATTGGGAGACGATATCACGGCACTCGGTAAAAGCGCATTCCAGCAATGTGAGAACCTCACGACTATAACGATTCCAAATAAAGTTACAACATTGGCGGACTATTGTTTTGCCGATATTCAGGGATTATCAACAGTCCATTTGGGAAATGCGATAAAGTCCATAGGTAATTATTGCTTTAATGGATGTGGTTTAACCTCAATTTCTATTCCTTCAAATGTTACCTCTATAGGAAATCACGTATTTAAAAGTTGTGCTAGTTTGACCGAAGTTATTATTGAAGACAGAAAATTGCTTTTAAATTTAGGTTCAAATGATTCTTCCCCACTATTTTCTGACTGCCCATTAGATTCTGTCTATATTGGAGGAAATATATCATATGACACATCTAGCAGCAAAGGTTATTCACCTTTCTATCGCAACACATCACTCCGCTCTGTGGTTATCACCGACAAAGAAGAGGAAATCTCTGACAACGAATTCTATGGATGTACAAATCTGAAGAATGTAACTATCGGAGATAATATAAATACTATCGGAAGGTGGGCATTTAGCGGATGTAGCAATCTTTATTACTTCTCATTTGGTAAAAGCGTAAAGAGCATCGGACAAGAGGCATTCTCGGACTGTGTAAACCTTAAGAAGCTGATTAGCTACGCAGAAGTTCCTCCCACATGTGATACTAATGCCCTTGATGATATCAACAAATGGGAATGTACACTCCAAATACCAGAGAACACACTTTCTGCCTATCAATCGGCAAATCAGTGGAAAGATTTCTTCTTTATCGAAGATGTGCTTTCGGAAATCGGTGGAGTGACTATTGATGAGAGCAAAGATACAAGAGTTGACGTCTACTCTATCAATGGCCAATTGATCAAGCGTAATGCAGATGCAAAACAACTGAGCAAGGAACTGCCAACAGGTATCTATATCATAAACGGCAAAAAGGTTTATGTACGCTGATAATAAATAAAGCAGGAGGGGAATGATAATGTTTCCTTCCTGCCTTTTTATAACAATATTATCAATAAAACCAAAAACATCATTTGGGGGTTATGAAATGAGGCTCTGTATCAAAAAAACTTCTATATAACGTGAGTTCGGTATAAGTTTTACGCAATTAACCTACTTTTATCAATGATTTCAATATTCATTTCAGGTTTTTTTCTTGAATTTCTTATACCGAACTCACGTTAAAAGCACTACCTTTGCGACCACAAAAACAAGTTACGTAACTTCATACATTATTATATATATGTCTTCAAACAAGATCATCCTTACCGGCGACCGTCCCACAGGCCGCCTGCACATAGGTCACTATGTTGGCTCGTTGCGCCGCCGCATCGAGTTGCAAAACGAAGGCGATTACCAACGCATGTTTGTGTTTGTGGCCGACGCCCAAGCACTCACCGACAACATGGAGAACCCTGAGAAGGTGCGCCAAAACGTGGTGGAAGTGGCTCTCGACTACTTGGCATGCGGTCTCGACCCTGAAAAGGTTACGCTCTTCATACAGAGTCAGATTCCGGAACTCTGCGAATTAGCTTTCTACTTCATGAACCTGGTAAGCGTGAGCCGCTTGCAACGCAATCCGACTGTGAAGACAGAAATTCAAATGCGCGGTTTCGAAAGCAGCATTCCGGTGGGCTTCTTCACTTATCCCATTTCGCAAGCTGCCGACATCACGGCTTTCCGCGCCACGACCGTTCCGGCCGGCGAAGACCAAAAACCCATGATTGAACAAGCCACCGAGATTGTGCGCCGCTTCAACCACATCTATGGGGAAACGCTGGTGGAGCCCAACATCATGCTGCCACAAAACAATGCTTGCCTGCGCTTGCCGGGCACTGACGGCAAGGCCAAGATGTCGAAATCGCTGGGCAACTGCATCTATCTGTCGGACACGGAAGAGGATGTAAAGAAAAAAGTGATGTCGATGTATACCGACCCCTTGCACATCAACGTAAGCGATCCGGGACACATCGAGGGCAATACGGTGTTTACTTATCTGGATGCTTTCTGTAAGCCCGAACACTTCGGCTTGTATAATCCGGAATATAACTCGCTGGACGAGCTGAAAGCACACTATCAGCGCGGAGGCTTGGGTGACATGAAGGTGAAGCGTTTTCTGCTCAACATCTTGCAAGCCGAGCTCGAACCCATCCGCAACCGCCGCAAGGAGTTTGAGAAAGACATCCCTGCCATCTATGACATGCTGCGCAAAGGTTCGGAAGCCGCACGCGAAGTGGCAGCGCAGACACTGGACGATGTGCGCCGCGCCATGCGTATCAACTATTTTGACGACGCAGAGCTGATTGCCGAACAAGCAAAGCGCTTTGGATAAAAAGTTTCGGCAAATTAGTTTGTCGGTTACAAAAAAGTTTCTACCTTTGCAGCCCGTAAAAGTGTACCACTGCCGTGAGGCAAAAACACAATTACATCTCTTGAAACAAAAATAATAAAAGATATAATCATGAAAAGAACATTCCAACCTCACAATCGCAAGAGAAACAACAAGCACGGTTTCCGCAAACGCATGCAGACTGCCAATGGCCGTCGCGTACTCGCTTCACGTCGCGCCAAGGGCCGCAAAAAGCTCACTGTATCCGACGAAGTACACGGAAAGAAATAATCCGAGCTAAAGTTATACAGACATACACAAGAAGCAACAGCCAAATGGGGTTGTTGCTTCTTGCTTTTGCTGATGATTACCGAAAAACGCAAGAAACGTGACAATAAGCCGCCAACCGGTCCTTATCTTGCACATCTCATCCATCACACAAAAGCAAGTTTCTCAAAAAAACAGGCGAAGACTTTGTCTGCTTCAAAAGAATATTGTACTTTTGCAACCGATTTAGCCCATTACACAATTGTTACCAAACAATTTTACGATAGACAACAAACAAAAAAAGCTATAGCAATTATGAAAAAAGGTATCCATCCCGAGAACTATCGCCCCGTTGTGTTCAAAGACATGAGTAACGGCGACATGTTCCTTTCTCGCTCTACTTGCAAGACCAACGACACCGTTGAGTTCGAGGGCGAAACTTATCCCGTAGTAAAGCTTGAAATCTCAAGCACTTCTCACCCCTTCTACACCGGAAAGTCCAAGTTGGTGGACACTGCCGGCCGCGTAGACAAGTTCATGAGCCGCTACGCTCAGTCTCGCAAGAAGTAAGCAGAGATACCACAATCCTGAAAAGGATTATTAAAAAAAACAGAGGACACATTTATTACAGATGTGTCCTCTTTGCTTATCTTTGCAACCACAACCCAAAAAGTTCAAATCGCTTCATGACAAACAACACTCATTCACCTCATGTACTGGCCCTATCCTGCCCGCCCATCCCGCTGGTTCGCATCGGCCTTGTGGGATTAGGCAGAAGAGGCATGAAAACACTGGAGCGATATGTCAACATCAAAGGAGCTGAAATCCGCATGTTGGCTGACGTGGATGAGGAAAAACTGAATGCTGCCAACGAGGCATTGATGCGCTCGGGGCGCCCCATCGCCCAAACTTGCCTCGGTGCAGAAGGATGGAGAGACATCTGCGCGTGTGCAGACATTGATTTATTGTATATCTGCACTGACTGGAGCACGCACTGCGAAATGGCCATCGAAGCCTTAAACCATGGAAAGCACGTAGCCGTGGAAGTGCCGGCTGCCACCACAGTGGAAGAATGCCACCGCCTTATCGAAACCGCCGAGCGCACGCAACGCCACCTTTTCATGACCGAGAATTGCTGCTACGACCAATTCTCTATCTCCACCTACAACATTCTGAAGGAAGGACTCCTGGGAGAGATCACGCACTGTGAAGGTGCTTACATCCACAACCTGATGGACTACTTCGGAGAGGCAGACGAAGGGAAATACGGCTCTTACTCGTGGATGACACACAACTGCAGCCTGCACGAGGGCAACCCCTACCCCACGCACGGCATGGGTCCCATTGGTTGGTTGCTCAACCTGCACAGAGGCGACAGAATGGATTATCTGGTATCGATGACCTCGGAAACCGCGATGCGCGGAAATACCATTTGCAAGGTAAACAACACATTGATACGCACCATCAAAGGGAAGAGCATTCTGCTGCAACTCGATGTTACAACACCGCGTCCTTACAACCGTCTGCAAACGGTTTGCGGCACACATGGTTTTTTGCAGAAATACCCCACTCCCACCCTACAGCTCAACTCAAAAGAAAGTTTGCAAGGCGAAGAAGCAGAACTGAAAGCCAAGGAGTTTTTCAAGGGAGAAGCCGCTCGTCTGTGGGAAGAAGGGCACCGCACCGGCGTTCCCAACGAAATGAACTACGCCATGGATTCACGCCTTATCCACTGTCTGCAACAGGGACTTCCGCTCGACATCGACGCTTATGATGCCGCTGAATGGTCTTGCATTGCCGAACTCTCAGAAATCTCGGCACGCAACGGAAGCCGGCCTGTCAGTATTCCTGATTTCACTCGCGGACGATGGGACGTGCTTCCGCCGCACCCTTTTGTCAGATAAACTTTACCCCTCTTTTTGTAACGTTTTTTCTACAAAGCCACTATAGCATTGATACTAAATCAGCCTATCTCTGCACATTATCTCAACTTTTCTGATGCACATGTTTGGTCATTAGCATAATAATACCTAACTTTGCCCCGCAATTTTGCAAATAACCAAACCAATTTATCAATTACTTATGATGAATCAGTACGAAACCGTTTTCATTATGACTCCCGTTTTGTCTGACCAACAGATGAAGGAAACGGTTGAAAAATTCAAGGGTATTCTCGCTGCCCAAGGCGCTGAGATTATCAATGAAGAGAGCTGGGGCATGAAGAAAATGGCATACCCCATCCAAAAGAAGAGCACCGGTTTTTACCAGCTCATTGAGTTCAAAGCCGAGCCTCAAGTTGTTGAGAAGCTTGAAATTGGCTTCCGTCGTGACGAGCGCATCATCCGTTTCCTCACTGTGAAACTGGAAAAATATGCTGCGCAATACGCCGAAAAGCGTCGTAATAACAAATCAAACAAGGAGGACTAAGCAATGGCACAATCAGAAATCAGATATTTGACCCCGCCCACTGTTGACGTTAAGAAGAAAAAGTACTGCCGTTTCAAGAAGAGCGGAATTAAGTATGTAGACTACAAGGATCCCGAATTCCTCAAGAAGTTCTTGAACGAGCAGGGCAAAATCCTTCCCCGTCGCATCACCGGCACATCGCTGAAATACCAGCGTCGTGTGGCACAGGCAGTGAAAAGAGCTCGCCACTTGGCTTTGCTCCCCTTCGTAACCGATTTGATGAAATAATAAAAAGGAGGAACAAATATGGAAATCATACTGAAAGAAGACGTTATCGGCTTGGGTTATAAGAACGACATCGTTACCGTGAAAGACGGATACGGTCGCAATTACCTCATCCCCACCGGAAAGGCTGTCATCGCCTCCGTTTCGGCTAAGAAGATGCTTGCTGAAGAACTGAAGCAACGCGCTCACAAGCTCGAAAAGATTAAGAACGACGCTATCGCCCTGGGCGAACAGCTCGGAGCTATCGAAACCATCAAAATCGCTACTAAGGTTAGCGCCACTGGTGCTATCTACGGTTCGGTTAACAGCCTCCACATCGCTGACGAATTGAAGAAACTCAACTTCGACATCGATCGCAAGAAGATTGTTCTGAAGGACGTGAAGGAAGTTGGTGCTTACACTGCTACCGTGAAACTCCACAAGGAAGTTTCTGTGGAAATTCCTTTCGAGGTAGTAGCAGAAGAAGCTTAATCCATCCTATGCAGGAAAACCTGCATTCTTCGGAAAAGCATAAGACAATGCGCTGTTCCTCAGTTGAGGGATGGCGCATTCTTTTGTTTTAAGTCTGAAGTCTTATGTTTTTGACATGAAATACACAGATAGCAAGCGAAAGATTAAGACTTCCCCCATTAGAAACAAAACACTCGCTCTTCTTCTCTCAAAAAAAACAGAATATATGTCCAGATACTTTATTCAATTTTCCTACGACGGCACTGCTTATCATGGATGGCAAGTACAGCCCAATGCTATCAGCGTACAACAAAAGTTGAACGAGGCGCTGAGCACCTTGTTGCGCACTCCCATCGAAACAACAGGAGCAGGACGTACGGACACTGGAGTGCATGCTGCCAAGATGACAGCTCATTTTGAGACCACGCTTTTTGATGAGTGGAAAGAAACAGAACAGAAAGAAGAGCTATGTCAACGCCTCAAGCAACTCACAGACAAACTAAACAGATTGCTTCCCCCGGACATTGCAGTGCAGAATGTTCGCCCTGTCAAAGAGAAGGCGCATGCTCGTTTTGATGCCACATCTCGCACATACCATTATCACGTTTACACCGGAAAGAACCCATTTCTGCGCCACTATGCCATGCGGTTGCATTTTCATCCCGATTTCGTTGCGATGAACGCTGCGGCAGCCCAACTGCTGACTGCTGACGACTTCACAAGCTTCAGCAAGTTGCACACTGACGTAAAGACCAATATCTGCCGCGTCAGTCATGCAAAATGGGTGGAACTTGAGCCGGGATATTATCGCTTTGAAATAACAGCTGATCGCTTTCTGCGTAACATGGTACGCGCAGTTGTTGGAACACTCTTGGAAGTGGGCAGAGGACGCATGAGCCAAAATCAGTTTGCCGATGTAATCAACAGCAAAAGCCGCGCTGCTGCCGGAGAATCTGTACCGGGTAATGCACTATCATTGGTCAACATCACTTATCCGGAGGATATTTTTGAGCTATAACCCCTACAAGAAACGAGAGGAGCAAATGCCATGGGAGAAGTTCCGAAAGACATATAAATCAATACGTATATGCTTGTCGTTTTCCGGCAAGCATTTTTCATTCTTATTCCATCTGATAGCTTGTGGTATCACGCTCTACCTGAAAGCAACTCAATGTTTCCCACCATAATCACCTTAAAACAGGATAAACATTAAGAAGGGAAGCGCCACCAATAACAAAACACTATTTAGTAAACTGCAGACGCTTAAGGGTTATCCATTACTGTGAAACACGTATATACAATGAGGGGGCGCAAATACATTTGCGCCCCCTCACATTATTTATCAGTGAAAATTACTTTGAAAGCTTCTTCACTCCGTTTTGAATGTAAACTTGACCTGCAGCAGATGCCGAAATACGACGGCCGCTGAGATCATAAAGTGAGTCTTCATTCTGACCTTGTGTTGCGACACCGCTGATACCGGTTGTCTCCTGAGTAAAATCAACCACCACAACGTCATCCTTAGCACAGGGGATTGTTGCAATACCGTTTTCGTCAACAACAGTCTTAACTTCCACCCCATTCACAGTAACAAGAGCCTTGTCGATAGACATTGCACCACGAGCACAACGCACCTTGAGGTCTGCACCGGCATTGCTCACAATGCGCACTTGCTGACACTTGCCGGCACTCCAATTGAAGTCAACGGTGAAGTTACCCATGGCCTTCATACCCTTAACCTCACCCTGCTTGTTCCAAACCTTGGGAAGTGCGGGAAGGATGTTAACGTAACCGTGAGCACTTTGCATGAGCATTTCTGCCATACCCGAGCAAACACCGAAGTTACCATCAATCTGGAATGGTGCGTGAGAGTCGAAGAGGTTGTAGTAGATACCACCCTGACCCTGGTCCGTGCCATAAGTTGTTGAGTGTTTCAGAGCGTTCTTAATGATAATATGAGCATGGTCACCATCTTGAGCACGTGCCCAAAGGTTAACCTTCCAACCCATTGACCAACCTGTAGCGGCATCGCCACGATGCTTAAGGGCATTAACGGCAGGCACGAAGTATTCGCTTTCAGGAGAAATCTGATCCATGGGGAAGAGTGCCATCAAGTGCGAAATGTGACGGTGTCCTCTTTCACCTACACTGTAGGGAGAGTATTTCCATTCGCGAAGAAGAACGTCACCGGTCTTAACACCGTTGAAGGGATTACCCCAAGCACCATCATATACTTCAGTGTGAAGACCCTTATCTGTCTTTTCGAGGTAGAGGTTCAACTTCTCAACATCTTCAGCTGTAAGACCAGTATTCTCTACACCAAGAATTTCGATGGCTTCAGCAAGATTCTCGAAGAGGTAGCTAATCATTTGTTGAGCGTGAGCTGTACCGTCTTCTTTTTCGTTTCCGTGCTGTTCTGCACTGAATTCGTCGGGAGCAACATAGGTACCATCCTTAACTACACGGTCTTCAATCAAACGATGGAACCAGAACTTCGCGCAATCCCACATCACGGGGAAGGCTTTCTTCAAGAACTCCTTGTCTTGAGTGTAACGCCAGTGTGTCCAAAGGTGGCTGGTGTACCATACATTGGCAACAAGATAGTTGCTACCCCATGTACTCATACTGTTGTAGAGAGAAGACTCGGTCAGAACACTCCAACCATATCCATCATTGTATTGCTTACCTACATTCTTCCAACCTGTGCTCTGAGCACCACGAATAATGAAGTTCACAAAAGGCTTGTGGAGGTCTGAAAGGTTGGTAATTTCAGTAGGCCAGTAGTTCATCTGAATGTTGATGTTCGTATGAATATCAGAGTTCCAGGGAGAATCTGTGCCACGGTCGTTCCAAATACCTTGCAGGTTGTTGGGGGCTGCAATGGGCTGGCGGTTAGAACTGATAGCGAGATAACGTCCGAAGTGGAAGTAGAGTTGCTCCAAGAACAAGTGGTCATTGGCTGTGCTGTTTGCACCACTGTTGTTGGGATAATAGTTATCAATCAACGTTTTGGTATCGACAGTAGGAGTGCTAAGTCCGAGGTCGAAAGTCATTCGCTTGGTGATAGCATTGAAATCTGCAATGTGATCAGCTTCAACTGATTTATATCCCTTAGCCACAGCAGCTTCAACAACTGCCTTGGTGCGTTCGTTAACGTCAGCGGCAGTTTCGGATGTGAAGTAGTTGTTAAGTACGTCCATATCACCGTTGAAGTTCGTAGCACCCTTCAAATAGAAAGTAACCTCAGTGGCGTTTTCAACCACGATACCATTATCTTTGGTGGTAACAGTTGCTCCTTCGTTAGCCACAACATGGAGACGAGCTGCATACTTAACAGTCATAGCTCCTGTGAAGTAAGCCGTTCCGTCAGCATAAACCACATCACCGGCACCAATACCGCTTCCGGGAGTAAGCTTGAACACGAGGTTCATCTTATCTTCACCCTCTGCTTTATATTGTGCAGCAATCACTTGGTCGGGAGCAGAACTGAGATACTTACGAACAAACTTGCTGCCATTGGCATTCTTAAATTCCACGCCAGCAATACCATCTTCAATATCGAGATAGCGAACATAGTCTGTAACACCCTTCTGAATAGCAGCATCTTTGTTTTCCACAATTACAGAACCGTAATTCATGAAGGTACGATTACCACCACCGGCACCTACTGTGTTGGCAGGACCGCTCCAAAGAGTCTTTTCGTTGAATTGGATTTCTTCGTGATAAACACCACCAAAGACCATGCAACCCAATTCGCCATTACCGAGCGGGAGTGCATATTCCATCCAAGGATAGCTCACACCGGAAGCTTCTGCCGAAGTCTTATACCAAAGGGTGTTAGGATTCTTCGGAGTAAACGAAGCCACGCCGGTGATATTTGAAATCTCATGAATATATTCGTCAGGGAATTCTGTAGCATCAACAGCTTTAATGTAGAACATACTACCTTGGTCACCTGTTACACTACCGGTATTCCAAAGAGCCAAGTAATTGTTACGGTTGTTCCACCACTTGCTTGTTCCATTGATTTTAATGTAAGAAGGATCAGAACTACCCAACTTGAAAGTACCTGCAAACTTTGTGCTATGAGTAGTAGCATCAGGCGCAACCATATTGGCACGAGCATTTGCTTCATCACCAGTGATACCCAACACTTTTGCAAGGCCTGTTGAATAGTTATATACATTATAATATGAGCCAACCTTCACAAAAGCCCAAAGACCACGATTGTCTGCGGGCACTGAGGAATTGCTCAGCGTCATAGCACCATCACTCATATAAGCAGGATTGAGGCTGACATAACCACCCTTACCATTCTGCATGGTGTAGAACTTAGTGCCCTCATCAAAATAGCTGACATAAACATTTACTCCATCTACAGAGACAACTGGCATTTTGCCGGCAACTGCCACAGCTTCGAAAGCAGCTTTTTTCAGAACCTCAGTAGTTTCAATGGTATTTCCATTCTTGTAAGTCTGTCCATCATAGATAACACCGGCGGTAGCATCTTCAGTACCCAACACCGTGATAACATAGGTCTTCGCCATGGGAATAGCTTCCTCGATGTAGTAACAGTTACCATCGTCAGCTGTTGTATAGCTATTCACGATAACGCCTTCAGCAGTCTGACCACTAGTCTGAGAATTCAAACCTTGCGAACCAACACAAAGCTTCCAAGGATAGCTGGCATTGCTTTCCTTTGTTATGTTAAGCACAGCCGAAGCATTGGCAGTTAAATCACCATTCTGGCCTACATACTTCTGCGCTCCAACACTAAAAAGATAGTAGTTCGTTCCATTCTTAATGATTTGAAACTGTTGGTTGGGATCAGCCAAGTCTTGAGTTACACCCCCTACAGCACTACCTGTGCTTGCACATAGTTTGCTTGCTTTCGCCTCACTATAGAGAAGAAACGCACGCTTACTCTTAATGAAATAGACCTTGTCATTGCTGAGTTGCGACAGGTCAGTTACCTTGTCAGCCCAAATGCACACAGACGCGCACATGACAGCTGCAAACAGAAGGAAAAACCTTTTCATAAACAGATTGATTAAATTTATTAGTAATAAGATTTCATTCAAGCCCGTTGTGCCAAATGCCTTGGCACAACGCAGGATGTTTCACACCCCACGTCCTTGCAAATGTACGCTATTTTTGTTCATCTACAAACAATTTAAGTGCAAGAAATCACCAAGCATCGGTTTCTCAGGAACTTTTTGATTTATTTGAAGCCGTCGAAGGGTTTTTATGACTGCTATGCAAACAAGCCGGAAATGCTTGTTTTATATCATCGAACTAGGCATCAACCGATGAATGCATTCGGCATTTTTTTGCAGTGCTTGCAGATTTTTCTGCAGTGCTTATAAAAAATTCTGCAAGGCGAGCGCAAAAGCGGATAATGCACTCAGAAAGTCTCATTATGCCGAACCGCAACTTAATTTGGCAAAGCCAAAGTCCAAGACTACTGTTTTTTTACGGCACAGTACCGACACATCCATATATCATGCCACCACCCTTCAAACACCGCACACTAAAAATCTTTATTGATTATGTTATAAGGTTTTATTCCTTTTATCCATTCCGTGCCGCCGGCGATATTCACGTGGAGACATACCGATGTGTGTTTTGAAGTATTTACGAAACGTAAACTGTTCAGGAAAATTAAGTTCCATTGCTATTTCCTTGATACTCATCTGCGTTTCACACAACAATGTTTGGGCATTCGAAATGGTTATTCGTGCGATCCAAGTTGAAGGAGTCATGCCGGTTTTTTGCTTAATCACATTGGAAAAATGCCCACAGGACAAGCCCACCTCTTCTGCATAAAAACGCACTTCGCGATGCCGGCGATAATTTTTCAGCAAAGACAGGATGAACGTAAAAAGTTTTCCCACCTGCGTGTCCTCTTGCTGAGGAAGCAGTTCGCGCCCACGCAGATAGATGCATATCACCTCAAGCATAGTCTGTTGCTTCACCAATTCGATGACACGTGCTCTCAACTCTTTTTCTTCAACCATCACACACGCCTCAAGTTCTTTCTCTTTTTCTGAGATATATTTACTACGTTCACTGATAAAGTGAATTTCCTCCTGCTTCAACACTTGACAAGGATTATTATAGACGCGCAAGCCCACAATGGTGTTGGCCATTGAACGCACCATAGGGAAGAACACCTCCAAACGATCGAGAATATAGATGCCAGCATAATCATCTGACTGCGATAGCTTCACAACAACAATGATAGGACTAATGATATAGAGCACACCCGGGCGAACTTTGTAAACACGTTGCCCAATCATCACATCTGCCTCTCCCCGTGTGCAGAGGAAGAGTCCGGCCTTATTCTTAGGTTCTGTTGTCAATCCGCGAACCATGTCGAACATTTGTTTTTCACTATAATTTTCCATATTGTGTAACCAACTTATCGTCCGCAAATATAGCTTTTTGACCATTAAAGCCATCTCTACACAATTGCTTTTGTCAGCCCTTCGTTGATATTGCTCAATTATCATTGATGATTGTGCTTTTTTTCATACTTCGACTTACCTACCTTTGCACTGTGAACACATCCTCTCCCGACTTATCGGCTTGCCACTGCCGACCTCAACCGGACACAAAGTGTGAAAGAGGAAATGATTTACCTATAAATATAATAATGTATAACGATGCAGAAAACACCATTCATCCTGCTGGCGATGTTCGCCTTCTTTGCCAACACCGCGAAAGGGCAACTGACGTTGGAACAATGCCATGAGCGTGCCCGGCAAAACTATCCGCTGCTGAATCGCTACGACCTGGTGCACCAAACCAGGGACTACACCATCACCAACCTGCGCAAAGGCTATCTGCCAAAACTCACACTGGGAGCACAGGCCACCTATCAGAGTGATGTGGCCACGCTGCCTGAAACTCTCACAGGCATGTTGGAACAAATGGGAGAAGACTTCAACGGCTTGAAACGCGACCAGTATAAAATCGAAATCGAGGCATCACAGGTCATCTATGACGGAGGAAACATCAAGACGCGCAGCGAGATGGCCGCACGCGAAGCCGATGTGCAGATAGCTCGGACTGATGTCGATATGTACAATCTGCGCGACAGGGTGAACCAATTGTTTTTCGGCATATTGCTGCTTGACGAGCAACTGCGTCTCAATGAAGAGTTACAGACGCTGCTAAACAGCAACCGCACCAAGATGGAGGCTTGGCAACGAAGCGGGACTGCCATGGAGAGCGATGTGGCAGCCATCAGCGCCGAACTGCTCAATGCGCAACAGCAACACACGCAACTCACAGCCGGACGCGAAAGCTTCACACACATGCTTTCCATCTTCATCGGACACAGAGGCACCCTGCCCACCCTGCTGAAACCATCGGCTGATGAGCCGCAAAGCCTCGAAAACCAACGACCGGAATTGCAACTGTTTGATGCCCGTCTCCGACACGCCGACTCACAAATGAAGAATTTAAACGCAGGATTGCGGCCGGGAGTAAACCTCTTTGCTCGCGGATGGTATGGTTACCCCGGCTTAGATATGTTTGCCGACATGCGGTCGCGCAATTGGTCGCTCAATGGAATCATCGGCATCAAACTATCATGGAACATCAGCCACCTTTACACCTATAAAGGAGACAAAGCCAAAATTGCACTCTCACAAAACATCATCGAGAACGAACGCGAAGTGTTTCTTTTCAACAACTCTCTGAGAACGGTGCAGACACATGCAGCCATCGGGCAATACCGTGAAATGATGCAACGCGACGACGAAATTGTGCGGCTGCGCACCACTGTCCGCAAAGCCGCCGAGGCCAAACTTGCCGGAGGAATCATCGATACCGACCTCCTGCTACGCGAAATCACAGCAGAGCATAAAGCTTGCATCGACCGCGCCATACACGAAGTGGAAATGCTCCGAAACATCTACAATCTGCGTCATGAAGTCAATCAATAACATCATAAAACAACTTATGAAAACCACACATCTTTCTGCCATCCTTCTGCTTCTCAGCCTGTGCGCTTGCCATCAAGACGAAGTGCAATATGATGCATCCGGTGTCTTCGAAACCACAGAAGTGATTGTTTCGGCACGCACCGGAGGCGAACTGATCGAACTTTCCATCGAAGAAGGGGCTTCGGTGAAGCAGGGACAACTCTTGGGTTGCGTCGATACCCTTCAGCTGGTGCTTCAGCGCAAACAACTGATGGCTTCGCTCTCAGCCACCGACAGCCGGAAACTTTCAGAGAAACGACAACTGGCCTCCTTGCGTGAGCAGATTGCCGTGCAAGAGAGCGAGCGGCGGCGCTACGAGCAATTGGTGCGCGACAATGCCGCGCCACAGAAAACACTGGACGACATCAATCACCAAATCGGGGTGTTACAGAGAAATTTGGACGCTCTGGCCGAGCAAGTGAGCAGCAGCAACAACAGTCTGGAAGGACAGTCGGCAAGCATCATGGCACAGGTTGAACAAATCGATGACCGTTTGCGCCTATCACAAATCACTGCCCCCATCACCGGCATCGTGCTGGAAAAATATGCCGAGCAAGGCGAGTTTGCTGCCACGGGACGGGCTTTGTTCAAACTCTCCGACATCACCGACATGAAGCTGCGAGCCTATCTCACAGCCGAGCAGGTGAACGGCATACGCTTGGGGCAGAAAGTGAAAGTCTATGCCGACAACGGACGTGATGGACGAAAAGAATATGCCGGTACCGTTACTTGGATTTCGGACAAGGCAGAGTTCACCCCTAAGACCATCCAAACACGAGACGAACGCGCTAACCTTGTTTATGCCGTGAAAATCAGTGTGCGCAACGACGGACTGATAAAACGTGGCATGTATGGGGAAGTTCGCTTCTGAAATTCCAACGCACAAGACATGCGTTGGGAAGTTTCCCTATAAATATATTATATGTGTAACTTCTTCGTCAAAATAAGCCCACAACATTCATGAGTTCCATTGTAGTTGCCAATAGTTTGTCAAAGCAATACGGAAAAGTGAACGCCCTGTGCAGCCTTTCCTTTGAGGTAAACGAAGGTGAAATCTATGGCATCATCGGCCCCGACGGTGCCGGCAAAACTTCGCTCTTTCGTATTCTGACCACCCTGTTGCTACCCGATGGTGGCAATGCCACCGTGGACGGTCTCGACGTGGTGCGCCACTATCGCGAAATACGCCGACGTATCGGCTACATGCCGGGGCGTTTTTCGCTCTACCCGGATTTGAGTGTGGAGGAGAACCTGCAATTTTTTGCCTCCATTTTCGGAACCACCATCGAGGCGAACTATCACTTGGTGGCCGACATCTACCGACAGATTGAACGCTTCTCCACTCGTAAGGCCGGAGCTTTGAGCGGTGGCATGAAACAGAAGTTGGCCTTGTCGTGCGCCCTCATCCACGCACCACGCGTGCTGTTTCTTGACGAACCCACCACCGGAGTCGATCCCGTGTCGCGCAAAGAGTTTTGGGAGATGTTGCAAAAACTTCGCACCGAGCACGGCATCACGATTCTGGTCTCAACCCCCTACATGGACGAGGCTGCATGGTGCGACCGCATCGCGCTTATTCAGAATGGGCGTTTCATGCAAGAGGACACACCGGCCGGCATTGTGAAAAGCTATAAACCCGTGTTGTGGAGCGTAAAGAGCCGCCAAATGCACGAGTTATTGCACGACCTGCGACGATTCAATATGGTGAAAACGGCTTTCAGTTTCGGCGAAACCTATCACATCACCCTCTCCGACGGCCTTTCCATCCCACAACTGAAAGGACATCTTGAAACCTGCGGCCACGAACAAGTGGAGATTACCCCCATCGCACCAAGCATCGAAGATTGTTTTATGGAACTAATGAACCAAACGCTATGAGCGAATATGCCATCGTGGCCGAAGGACTCACAAAAACCTTTGGCACATTCACAGCGACCGACCACATCACATTCGAAGTGAGGAAAGGGGAAATTTTTGGTTTTCTCGGAGCCAACGGTGCCGGAAAAACCACTGCCATGCGCATGCTGTGCGGTCTGAGTCGTCCAAGCGAAGGGCGAGCCACCGTGGCCGGATTTGATGTTGAGCGAGAAGCAGAGCAAGTGAAGCGGAACATCGGTTACATGAGTCAGAAATTCTCACTCTATGACGACCTGACCGTCGAAGAAAACCTACGATTGTTCGGAGGCATCTACGGTATGACATCGGCAGACATCAAACACAAGGCCAACCATCTGCTGTCGAATCTCGGACTCACAGATTTGCGTAAGGCCATGGTAGGACGGCTTCCACTGGGATGGAAACAGAAGTTGGCATTCTCACTTTCCATCTTTCACAACCCCAAAATTGTATTTCTGGATGAGCCGACGGGGGGGGTAGACCCGGTAACGCGCCGACAGTTCTGGGAACTCATTTATGAGGCAGCCGACAGGGGTATCACAGTATTCGTAACTACGCACTACATGGACGAAGCCGAATACTGCGACCGCGTAAGCATCATGGTTGATGGAAAGATTGAAGCACTCGACACACCCTCCCAACTGAAAAAAAACTTTAGTGTGGGGACGATGTATGAGGTATTTTACGCATTAGCGCGCAAAGCCAAGCGAGGAGCCGGCTAAGCACAACGGTTCAAATCAAAAGGTACACCATCTTTCCTAAATTCATTCCTGAAAACTCACAATCATGAAACAATTTCTCACGTTCGTCCGTAAGGAATTCTTCCACATATTTCGCGATTCACGCACCATGCTCATACTACTGGTGATGCCGGTGGTGCTCACCTTACTCTTCGGCTATGCCGTTACAACCGAGGTGAAAGACTCCCGTGTGGCTGTTGTAGATTTTTCAAAAGACGAACTAACACGCCGGATAACCGACCGCCTGGCAACCCATTCCTATTTCACGCTTTGTGCTGCTTACGAGAATGTTTCCGCGGCAGAGAAAGCGTTTCTTCGTGGCGAAATTGATATGGTCATTGTCTTTCCCACCGGTTTTGCGGCCGATTTTCACCACGGTGGCAACACCTCAGTACAACTCTTGATTGACGGCAGCGAACCCAACCAAGCCTCTGTTCGCACAGGATACACCGAAAAAGTGATGGCTTCCTTTATGCAAGAGTTACATAGCGGAAAGCCAATGAGTACCTCCATGCAAATCATACCGGAAGTGCGCATGCTCTACAACCCACAGCTGAAAAGCGAATACAACTTTGTACCAGGTGTCATTGGTCTCATTTTGATGCTGATTTGCGCCTTGATGAGCAGCGTCTCCATTGTAAAAGAAAAGGAGACAGGAACCATGGAGATTTTGCTGGCTTCGCCGTTACCACCCATCATCATAATTTTAGCCAAACTTGTGCCCTACTTCGTTATTGCATGCACAAATATTGCCACCATATTGATGCTCTCTTACTTTTTGATGGGAGTTCCCATGGCCGGCAGTCTGTTTTGTTTCTTAGGGATTTCCCTTGTTTACATTCTCGCTTGTCTGAGTTTGGGACTGCTTATCTCCACACTTGTGAGTACGCAATTGGCAGCCATGCTACTATCCTTATTACTCATTGTGCCCTCACTCTATTTCTCCGGTTTGGCCTTTCCTTTGGAAAGTATGCCCACTGCTCTACAAAATATTTCATCCATTGTACCGGCACGCTGGTATGTCTCGGCAGCCCGTAAACTGATGATACAAGGTGTTGAAGCACGACATGTGATACGCGAATTGGGAGTGCTAACTTTGATGACCTTCATGCTGATAACCATCTCGCTATCGCTATTCAAGAAACGACTTGAGTGAAGCCTTAAATACAGAAAAAATTCATGCCTTCTATCAGAACATTTTCATGGCGTGAAGTTACATCCTCAGACGAAAGTAACATGAGTGGCACATCACACATATAATAATATATTAGTAAGGAAAATGATACTGAAATACCTCCTCGAAAAAGAGTTCAAACAGATGCTGCGCAATTGGATTTTGCCAGCTGTATTTTTGCTTCTGCCCATAGCCATGATGAATCTCGTTCCACGTGTTGCCACACAAGAAGTGCGCGGTTTGAAGTTCTGCTCCGTGGATAATGACCGCTCCACCACATCCGGAAAATTGATGGAAAAAGTGGCTGCATCGGATTTTTTCGACTTGATTGCAATCTGCACAAATTATGAAGAAGCCCTGCGACACATTGAATCCGGCGATGCTGATGCCATTCTCGAGATAGAACCCGACTTCGAACACCGCCTTATCAGCGAAGGAAAGGCGCGCGTGCAAATAAGTAGCAATGCCGTGAACGGGGTAAAAGGAGGATTGGGTTCATCCTATTTGACACAAATTATTAACGACTTTTCCAAACAACTGAGAAACGAACATGGCATATTGAACACACACAATGTGAATATCGACCCCGAAGTCAGGCAACGATACCTCTACAACGTAAATCTAGACTACAAGATATTCATGGTTCCGGCCCTTATCGCCATGATGCTGGTCTTGATTGTAGGATTTCTGCCGGCACTCAACATCGTCGGCGAAAAGGAGAAAGGCACTATCGAACAAATCAACGTAACTCCTATCGGCCGATTCGATTTTATTCTTTCAAAGCTCATTCCTTATTGGTGCGTAGGCATCTTTATCCTAAGCTATTCCATGCTGTTGGCACACCTAATTTGGGGTTTCACACCAGCCGGAAAATTGTGGGTGATATACCTTTTCACAACCGTTTTCCTTTTGGTCATCTCAAGCTTAGGACTTATCGTATCCAACTACTCCTCTACCATCCGGCAAGCAGCCCTCGTAATGTTCTTCTTCCTGGTCATATTCATCCTAATGAGCGGTTTGCTGACACCCATCATGAGTATGCCGCAATGGGCACAAATGTTGACACAGTTCAACCCACTCCGACATTTCATCGAAGCCATTCGCGCACTTTATCTCAGAGGGAGCAATCTCACTGATTTGCTTCCACAACTCACCTATCTCGGTTCTTTTGCCACAACGACATGGCTCTGGGCTATCATCAGCTATAAGAAAAACACTTAAAAATTCCATAAATATCTGTAAGCCTTTCCCATAATTTTAATGCTTAATCTCAGACAATAAGAAAAGCACATCATAGAAAGGTAACAAAAGGCTGGGAACACTAAGCACTTTTCAACTTCCCGAAACCAAAAAAGTGTGATTTTTTTGGCACAGCATGTTTGTTTTACCGCTAAATACATTATCTTTGCCCGCAGTATGGTGTGCGCAGAAGCTATTTCTTTTGCAAACCCCGACAAGCAAAACGAAATAAATACTAACCAAATAACCCTAAAATTCAATAAACTTTTAATCTATTAAAACATGGCAACTACAAATGCTACTGCACCTAAGAGTGCACCCAAAGTAAAGAAACAATCGCAAGGTTTCACCGGCATCAAATCCGGTCTTTCTGTGATTATCGGCTGTGCAGTTATTGCTTACGCACTGTTCTATTTCGGTGCCGGCCACGTGTCAAACTTCCAAGGCGCACCTGAAGGTATCATGTTCGCACACCAGTTTGACGGAACTCTCGAGTCTGCCAACCTCGTTGGTACAGTTTATCATGGTGGTTTCGTGGTGCCTATCATCTGGACACTCCTTATCACTTCTGTAGCTCTCGGTATCGAACGTTTCTTCGCTATCAGAAATGCTTATGGTAAGACCAGCCTTGCCAAGTTCGTTGCTGAAATCAAAGCTGCCCTCTCTAAGCACGACCTCGCTGCTGCTCAAGCCATCTGCGACAAGCAACGCGGTTCTGTTGCCAACGTAGTAGGTGCAACTCTGAAGAAGTACAAAGAAATGGAGGAAAACAATGAGCTCTCTAAGGAGCAGAAGATCCTCGCCATCCAGAAGGAACTCGAAGAAGCAACTGCTCTCGAAATGCCTATGATGCAGGAAAACCTCCCCATCCTCGGTACTATCATCACACTCGGTACACTCGTCGGTCTGTTCGGTACTGTGTTGGGTATGATCAAGTCGTTCTCTGCTATGGCTACCGGTGAAGGTGGTGCTGACTCAACTGCCCTTTCTCAAGGTATCTCTGAGGCCCTCGTAAATACCGCTTCTGGTATCGCCACCGGTGCTCTCTCAGTTATCTTCTACAACTACTACACTAACAAGATCGACCGTCTGACTTTCAGCCTCGACGAAGTTGGTTTCTCTATCGTACAGACATTCGCCGCTACTCACTAATCATAAATAAGGTATAAGAATGGGACGTTTTAAAGTAAAAAAACAAGACACGTTCATCGACATGACGCCGATGAGCGACGTCATGGTCCTGCTGCTTACCTTCTTTATGCTTACCGCAACCTTTGTAAAGGAAGAACCCGTCAAGGTTAACACTCCCGGCTCTGTGTCGGAAGTTAAGATACCCGAAAACAATCTTCTCACCATCTTCGTTGAGAAGTCCGGCAAGGTGTTCATGTGCATGGACAACCCCATCGCCCAAGGCAAGTTGGTTGACAAGATGATGGAAGACGGCGCATTTGAGCTTTCTGCAAAAGAAAGACAAATTCTGGCCGAAGCTCCCACTTTCGGTATGCCGCTTGACTATACAAAGGCTTGGTTGAACCAAGAGGCCGCTGTCAGAACAAAAATGCTGACCGACCCCAAAAGCGAAGTAGCCGGTATTCCCTGCGACAGCATCACTGACGAGCTGAAGATTTGGGTGAAAGCAGCGACTGAGGCATGCGGAGAAGGTATGCGTGTTGCCATCAAGGCAGACCAAACCACTCAGTATGCAGTTATCAAACGAGTAATGGCTTCACTCCGCGAAATCGACGTGAACCGTTATAACCTCATCACTTCACTCAAAGCCGGTGAAGAATAAAACAGAAGAATGTTATGGCAAAAAAAGGTGGATCTAAACAAAAGAAAATGGAAGCCCGCGTCGACTTTACGCCGATGGTGGACATGATCATGCTGCTCGTGACATTCTTCATGCTGTGTACAACTTTGATCAAGCCTCAGACCATGGAACTCACCATGCCTTCTGACAAAGAAGACCTCAATGAGGAAAATCAGAGCCAAATCGCAGCATCCAAGGCTATCACGATCCTGATTGACGACGACAACACACTTTACTTCTATACCGGTAAACCCGACGAGGCAAAACTCGAAAAAACCGTATATGGTAAAGATGGTATTCGTGCAGAACTGTTGAAACGCAACGTAGTGGCACGCCAAAAGGTTGATGCCCTCAAGCGCGAATACAGCCTCAAGCGCACTTCCAACGCCGTTCAGGAAGCAAAAATGCAAGAAGAGTATAAGCAAAAGCTTAAAGACATCAAGAACAGCGATGATACGCCCAACGTAATCATCAAGGCAAGCGATAAGTCTTCCTACAAAAACTTGATTGACATTCTGGACGAGATGCAAATTTGCAGCATCGGTAAATATGTGATTGACAACTTTGCAGATGGCGATCGTGCCAAGATCGAAGCCTTCAAGGCCAACCCTGCGCAGTAAGTAACGAATAAGTAAAGTATAGAAAGATATGTCTAAAATAGATTTGGTATCACGGGAGTGGTGCGACATAGTCTTCGAAGGACGTAACAAAGAGTACGGTGCTTATCGTATGCGTGCCAACGCGGGAAAGCGTCAATTGCGAGCTTTGTTAATCGTTATTCTTCTGTTGGCAGTGATTCTTGCCGTTGTGGGAATCAATGCAGCAGTGAAAGCCATGAACAAGGGAGAAGGCGAACAGTATGACGCCGCCCTCGAAATGGCCAAGTTGCAGAAGGAACAGAAGAAGGAAGAAAAGAAAGAAAAGGAAATCGAACTCAAGTACGAAGAGCCGAAACCTGAAAAGGTGGCCGTCAAAGCCTCTATCCAGTTTACAATTCCTAAGATTGTGGACGACGACAAGGTGGTTAAGGACAACGAGCTGAAGAGCCAGGACGAACTTACTCAAAGTAAGGCCGCCATCAGCTCTGCCACTTATAAGGGTGACGTGGGTGGTACCATCAACATGGACGACCTCCAGGCCAACCAGTCTGCCGGCGGTACTGCAACTCCCGAAGTGGAAGAGGAAAAGGTTTACAACGTCGTGGAAGTAATGCCTACGTTCCCCGGTGGTGAACAAGCCCTCCTCGCCTGGATCGGTAAGAACTTGAAATATCCCTCCATTGCTCAGGAGCAGGAAATTCAAGGTGTGGTTGTAGTACGCTTCGTGGTACTTGAAGACGGTACAGTGGGTGATGCTGTCATCCAGAAGGGATTGCACCCCGAGTGCGACAAGGCCGCTGTTAAGTGCGTTAAGTCGCTGCCTCGCTTCATCCCGGGTAAGCAGCAGGGTAAACCCGTTAAGGTGTGGTTCACCTGCCCCATCCGTTTCGTTATCAACTAAGAAAATCTCTATAGAAAGTGTGCTGAGCTCTAAAAGTCCGGCACACTTTTTTTGTTTTTTTTCAAGGGACTAATTCTCCCCGCTATGGAACACGTAGAGAAGCGGTGTTATCTCAGGCAACAAATTCAACATAGAGAGAGACCATTCATAAATTAACACAACAAAGATTTTTGTTATGAAAATTACCTTAGATACATTTATCATCTGTGGGTTGATATTTTTGCTGTCCAACTGCAAAAGCACAAACGATGCCGGAATATCTCATAATACCACTCCATCAGACGTAATGACATCCTCTGAGAATGTCAGAAACAGCCATAGAACTCCGGAACTCGTCATGGGAATTTCTGCCGGCGGTACTGCAACTCCCGAAGTGGAAGAGGAAAAGGTTTACAATGTCGTGGAAGTAATGCCAACCTACCCCGGTGGTGAACAAGCCCTCCTTGCTTGTATTGCTAAAAACTTGAAATATCCAAAATCTGCAAGAAGAAACGAGATACAAGGCATCGTCGTTGTACGATTTGTAGTGCTCGAAGATGGCAAGGTCGGAGATATAGTAATCCAAAGAAGCTTAGATCCCGAATGCGACAACGCAGCAAAGAAAGCCATTAAGAAGCTTAAACGCTTTACCCCGGGCAGGCAGCAGGGTAAGCCCGTTAAGGTTTGGTTCACCTGCCCCATCCAATTCGTTCTCAACTAAGAAAATCTCTATAGAAAGTGTGCTGAGCTCTAAAAGCCCGGCACACTTTTTATTATCTCTTGCTCAATTCAAGCAATCCGCTACATAGCAATCTTCATCCCACATGAATGTTTCTGCATATCAATAGTAAAAACGCTACGTGACTTTGCATAAGGCATAAAAAAGATTTAGTACCAAACGCTAAATCCCTAATAAAAGAATGAGCCTGTCCGAAACAGAAATCGGACAGGCTCACTACTGATTATCATGTATCAATATCTTATTCCCAACCTAAGGCACTGGCACCTAAGACAGCCGCTTCGCTACCATTGAGCGACGAAACGAGGAGTTTGGCCTTGCCTTGATAAATGCAGAGCACGTTATCTTCATAAGCCTTGCGGATGGGGTTCATCAGGTAATCACCGGCTTTGGTCAAACCACCGAAAAAGACAAAAGCTTCGGGAGAGTTGAAAGCTGCGAAATCGGCACAAGCTTTTCCGAGGATATCACCTGTGTAATTGAAGATCTTGAGTGCCACTTCGTCACCGGCTTCGGCAGCCTGGTAAACGTCGAAACTGGTAATGGTTTCGGGGTCAAGTTTGCGCAACAGGCTTTCTGTGGTTGTGTTTTCAAGGATTTCGCGTGCTGTGCGAGCCACACCTGTGGCGGAGCAATAGGTTTCGAGACATCCCTTACGTCCGCAACCGCAGCTACGTCCGGCCTCAGTGTGGTCAATCACTACGTGGCCCAATTCGCCTGCAAAGCCGTCGCTTCCGTAAACCACTTTTCCGTCCACCACGATGCCGCTTCCGACACCTGTTCCCAACGTAATCATGATGAAGTTCTTCATGCCGCGAGCTGCGCCATAGGTCATTTCGCCCAGAGCTGCTGCATTGGCATCGTTGGTAACACGCACCGGTATTCCGAGCGCGTCTTCAAAGAGTTGTGCAATGGGAACAATACCTTTCCATTCAAGGTTAGCGGCTTGCTCAATGGTACCTGAATAATAATTCCCATTGGGAGCACCAATACCCATACCCTTGATGTTTTCAATGCCACCCACCACATCAAGTGCCGGCTGCAAAGCCTCAACCGCAGCTTTCACATACTCTTTCACATCGGGATAGCCTTTGGTTTTGATCACAGTTTGTGCTTTGATGGTACCGCGTTGGTCAACAATGCCAAGCACAGAGTTGGTTCCGCCCATATCCAGGCCGATCACATAAGGTTTTTCAAGGTTCATTTCCATGATTATAAGGTTTTTGAAAATTTGTTGCTCATACTTTTTCTCGCGGTCGTTGTTAACACAGCATGCCAACAAGACCCGATACCTTGCAAAGGTAAAGTTTTTCTAAAACGATACGGCTTTTTTAACGCATTTTTTTGCATTCTTTACCTCTTGGCATAAAGAAAAGCATGCTTTCTTGGTTTTCCGCAGTAAAAACAGAGACACTTCGCCCCTCTCTCCACACACCTGCCAAGCATTGAGAAACCGGACGAAAACTCCTTGTTTCCCCTCCGCTGCTTTGAGCAAAAATCTGCAAGGCGTTTAGAAATTTCTGCAAGGCGTTTAGAAAAATCTGCAAGCACTGCAGAATGTTGCCCACCGCGGCAGTATTATCCACTCAAATCACGCATGCATCTTCGCAATGTAAATCAAAAGAAAAAAGCCGATATTTATTTTGTCTTTCCCCTGGCTTGGCGTACCTTTGCCTATTGTGGAGAGAAGTGTTCCTCCATGCAGAAAATCCATCATGGTGAGGATAATTTTCCGGTCTGATGCCCTGTGTTCTCCTCATCTCAACCCCAAAAGGTCGCACCGTCGACCTGAACATCTCCATCCTATGGCAGTAAAAACATTTTTGAAGAATTTTCTCACATTTCCGGTGATGGGCAATTGCCTCGGTGCACTGGTAGTTACGGGTCTTTTGGCTGTTGGCGGCTTGCTGATGGCCGAGTATTACACTCACCACGGCGTAGAAGTGGTAATGCCCAATCTTTGCGGCCAAAGTGAAGAAGTGGCCGTAAAAAAGCTCAAGGCACTCGACCTGCGCGTCGAAATCAGTGATACCGGCTATGTGAAAACGTTGCCTCCCGGCACCATTCTCGAACAAAACATCCGTGCCGGCTACAAGCTCAAACCCGGACGCTTGGTGTCTCTCACCATCAATTCAGCCGGCAGCCCCACCATTGCGCTGCCCGACCTCACCGACAACTGCTCGCGCCGCGAAGCAGAGTCGCGCTTGATGGCCATCGGGCTAAAGTTGGCACCGGTGGAATTCATTCTGGGTGAAAAAGGCTGGGTTTATGGCGTGAAAGTCAACGGCCGCGCCGTGAGTGCCGGAACACGTATTCCGGTTGGCTCTGCCGTAACATTGGTTGTGGGCAATGGAGAAACCGAAGAAGTTTTCAATGGCAACGACAGCCTTGAATACGAGGTGTTTGGCGACTATGAGGAAGAATATCCTGAAGAAGTCATCGAAACCGAAGAAGACCCCACCGACATTCCTGCCATCGAGGAAGAAATCAAGCCTTCCGATGAAATGCACACCGAAGATGCAATGCCTTAATCCCCTTATGGAAACCCAAGAAAAGCCTTGCACTGCCGCAACCGCTCCCATCGACGACTCTTTTCCGACGGAGGCCATACTTCCGGACGAATCCGAAGACGAATTGACGGATGACACGAGCGAAGGAGACGGCACACTTTACGAGCACTTTCGCGTAGTGGCCGATCGTGGCCAGCAACTGATGCGCATTGACAAGTTCCTGCTCGACCACTTGCCCGACACCTCGCGCAACCGTTTGCAACAGGCCTCGCGTTCCGGTTTTCTGCATGTCAATGGCCGGCCCGTGAAGAGCAACTATCGCGTGAAACCTCACGATGTCGTAACTTTGTTGCTCGACCGTCCACGATACGAAAACCTAATCGAACCTGAGGATATTCCGCTCGACGTAGTCTATGAGGACAACGCCTTGATGGTTATCAATAAACCGGCAGGCCTCGTGGTGCATCCCGGCTGTGGCAACTACACCGGTACGTTGGTCAATGCCATTGCCTGGCACTTGCGCGACAATCCTCAATACGACCCCAATAATCCCGAAGTGGGTTTGGTGCATCGCATCGACAAGGACACCTCCGGTCTGTTGGTTGTAGCCAAAACTCCCGAAGCCAAAACACATCTGGGGTGGCAGTTCTTCAACAAAACCACACGCCGCAGATACAATGCACTGGTATGGGGCAACTTTCAGGAAGAGGGCGGACGCATCGAAGGAAACATTGGTCGCCATCCCAAAGACCGCATGCAAATGGCCGTGTTCCCTCCCGACTCCGACATCGGCAAACATGCCGTTACACACTACAAGGTTTTAGAACGTTTCGGATATGTTACGTTGGTGGAATGTGTGCTCGAAACCGGTCGTACGCACCAGATACGTGCCCACATGACCCATTTGGGGCATCCGCTCTTCAATGACGAACGTTATGGCGGCGACCGCATACTGCGCGGAACGCAAAGCGGCACTTACAATAACTTTATCCGCAATTGTTATGCCCTTTGCCCACGTCAGGCACTGCATGCCCTCACCCTGGGTTTCCGTCATCCGCTGACGGAAGAGGAGATGGATTTCACCGCTCCCCTCCCCCCCGACATGCAAGCATTGCTCGAAAAATGGCGCACCTATATCGGCGGCATACGCAACGAAGCCGAATGAAAGAGCTTCGCAAGTGTTTCACCCGACAACCTGATGAAAATTTGAACATAATCAACCATAAAATGAAAAAAAACATTGCCATCATAGCCGGAGGCGATTCCTCCGAACACGGAGTGTCCATGCGCAGTGCCGAAGGCATCATGTCGTTCATGGACAAGGACAAATACAATTGTTACATCGTGGAGATGAGCGGCGACTTGTGGGAAGTGCACTACGGCGATGAACGCTGTCCCGTGAACAAGGCCGACTTCACATTCGCTGCCGCCGACGGCCGACATGCTTTCCACTTTGCCTATATCACCATCCACGGCACACCGGGCGAGGACGGCATTCTGCAAGGCTATCTTGACATGATTGGTATGCCCTATTCCACCGGCGGTGTATTGGTCGAAGCCCTCACTTTCAATAAGTATGCACTCAACAATTTCCTGCGTGCCTTGCCCAAGGTGCATGTGTCCGACTCCATCATGGTGCGCCGAGGAGAAGTCCTCCCCGATGCCGCAGCCACGGTGGAACGACTCGGTCTGCCCTGTTTCGTGAAGCCCAACGCCGGTGGCAGTTCCTTTGGCGTAACCAAGGTAAAGCAAACCGAGGATTTGCTGCCCGCCATCGAAAAAGCCATGAATGAGAGCGACGAAGTAATGGTGGAGCGCATGATGAGCGGCACCGAAATCACTTGCGGATGCTATCGCAAGGGGAACGACATCATCACTTTCCCCATCACCGAAGTGGTTACGACACAGGAGTTTTTCGACTACGATGCAAAATACAATGGCAAGGTAGAAGAAATCACACCGGCCCGCATCGCTCCCACCACAGCCCAACGCGTCAGCGAAATGACACGCCGCATTTACCAAGTGTTGGGTTGCTACGGCATCATCCGCATCGACTATATTCTGAGCGGCACTCCCGGCAACGAGCAAATCAACCTGCTCGAAATCAACACCACGCCCGGAATGACCACCACAAGTTTCATTCCGCAACAGGTGCGTGCTGCCGGCATCGACATCAAAGACGTGCTTTCCGACATCATCGAAGGAAAGTGCTGAATCCTTTTCACCCCCAATAATCACCTTAAGCATTTTCCGATTATGAGTGAACAGCTTAGCCAATACGACGAAATTCGTCCTTACAGCCCGGAAGAATTACCTGCGGTGCTGTCCGAACTTCTGGAAGACCCCATGTTTACAACCATCGTGCAGAACTTCTTTCAGGGAGTGCCCGTTGAAGCATTGAAAGCCAAGATGCTCTCTTGTCGGAACAACTTGGAGTTCCAGAAAGCATTCATTTATCCTTTGATCAAGCAACTATTGGCCAAAAACTGCGCCGGTTTGACTTTCGAAAGTGCTCTCGAACCGACAAAATGCTACACCTATGTCTCCAATCATCGCGACATTGTGCTTGATTCAGCCCTTCTGTCGATTGTGCTCATCGAGAATGGATTTGAAGATACTCCCGAAATTGCCATCGGCGACAACCTCTTGATTTATCCTTGGATTAAGAAATTGGTGCGTGTCAACAAGTCATTCATCGTGCAACGCTCGTTGTCCATGCGTGAAATGCTGGAAAGCAGCCGGCGCATGAGCAGTTACATGCATTATGCCATCAACGAAAAGCAACAGAGCATCTGGATTGCCCAACGCGAAGGACGTGCCAAGGATTCAAACGACCGCACACAGGAATCGGTACTGAAAATGATGGCCATGGGCGGTGAAGGCACTCCCACCGAACGTCTCAAGTCGCTCAACATCGCACCACTCTCCATCTCCTATGAGTACGATCCGTGCGACTACCTGAAAGCACAGGAATTCCAGCAAAAGCGCGACAACCCCGATTTCAAGAAATCGCGTGAGGACGACCTGAAAAACATGCAGACCGGTATCTTTGGTTACAAAGGTCAGGTGCATTATCAAGCAGCTCCTTGCATCAACGAATGGCTTGACGAGATGAGCACATTGCCCAAGGGAGAATTTTTCGCGGCCGTGGCCCAACGCATGGATGCCGACATCTTCCGAAACTATCGCCTCTATCCCGGCAATTATGTGGCTGTTGATTTATTGGAAGGCAGCACACGTTTTGCCTCCCACTACACCGAAGAGCAAAAACAGCAATTCGAGAAATATGTGCAGAGCCGCATAGCCTTGGTGGAACTTTCCAACCCTGACACTGCTTATCTGCGTGAACGCATCTTGGAGATGTATGCCAATCCTGTGCTGAACCAACTTTCCGTGCAGCAGTAAAAACCATACAAACGCACGCTCTCCTCATGGGGAGCGTGCGTTCTGCCCATTGCAACCCAACACACAAAAACTAACATGGAACGCATCGACTTCCACCCATTGACCATTGCCGACAAAGAGGTGGTGCAACACTTTGTGCACGACACGGAATGCCGCAACTGCGACTTGAATTTTGTCAATCTCTTGAGTTGGCGTTTTCTCTATGACACTGAGGTGGCAGTGCACAACGGCTGGCTTGTTTTTCGCTTCAAGGCCAATGGTCATCGGGCTTATTTAGCCCCTGTGGGCACAGGCAACTACATCTCAGACGTGCGTCAAGGCATCTGCACCCAAACAGCTCGTCGCTGCCAGTGGAGCTGCATCGTTCGGGAACTGCTGAACGATGCCGAAGCTGATGGAGAGCCGTTCTTGTTGCTGGGAGCCACGGAAGAGAGTTTGTCCCTGCTCAATCGAGCCATGCCCGGCTTTTTCTATGCCACCTGCGACCGCGCTTACACAGACTATATCTACAAACGGGAGACCCTGGAGACACTCTCCGGCAAGCAGTTGCAACCCAAGCGCAACCATGCCAATCGTTTTTTTCGTTCCTACCCCGATGCCATATTTCGCCCTTTGGAACAACGTGATGTCCCGGCCTGCCTCTCATTGATGAAGCAGTGGTCTGCTACGCACAACGATGACAAAGACAGGCACACACACGAATCCGAATTTCGGTCAGCAGAAACTGTTATCAGGCATTGGGACAAACTTGATGCACTGGGCGGTGTGATGGAAGTGAAAGGGCGCATCGTGGCTTTCACCTATGGTGCTCCCATCAACTATGACACCTTTGATGTGTGCATTGAGAAAGCCGACACAAGCTACGAGGGTATTTATGCCGCCATCAACCGGGAGTTTGTGCGCACGCTGCCCGAAAGGTTTGTTCTGATCAATCGAGAGGAAGACCTTGGCATCGAAGGTTTGCGCCGAGCCAAAACATCTTATCATCCCTATTTGTTGCTGCACAAATACACCGTGATGGCCAAACATCCTATGAAGAAAGGGTAAGCACACACAACAGCATTGTCCTCACAACCTGAAGAAAGCATGAAAGGCATGAGCGAACACAACATCCTGCTTCAGACACGCCATTTGTGGAAAACATGTTTTGGCGACTCCGAAGCATTCATGGAAATCTACTTCTCAAAGAAATATACCCCTGCCTCCAACATTGTGCGTCAAGCAGACGGGACAGTGGTGGCAGCCACGCAATTGTTGCCTTATGTGCTGGGCATGTATGGCAAGGCCATGCCCGTGGGCTACATCTCAGGATTGGCCACACTTCCTGCCTATCGCGGCAAAGGATATGCTTCCCGAATTTTGCACGAAGCACACCATCGTTTGGCAGACACCGATGCCCTGCTTTCGTTCTTAATTCCGGGCAACGAAGCCTTGCGTGCCTATTATCGAGCACCGCGCAACGGAGCTTACGAAACGGTGGCTTTTCGTCAAGTGGCAAAGCCGGATTTGGGCAAGGCCACACTTGAAGATTTGGAGTGCCAGCCGGTTACAGACAATGCAGAAGCGTATTATGACTTCTTCCTTAACAGACTGCGAGAAGAAACATCCTTTTTGCAGCCATCGCCCTCTGATTTCTCTGCAGCCATGGATTTGTGCCGCCTGGAGCAAGGCCAAGTTTGGATAGCCCACAGCCAAGGGCAAACGGTGGGTTGGGCCATGCTGGTACCTGAGGGCGAAAAACACTGGACGTTGCGCGACATTCGCTGCACAACACCCACCGTAGCAGCTTCCTTGTTGCGCAAAGCACAGTGCACGCTGGGCAGCGACATCGTGATTGTGCAGAAAAAAGCTGTGCCCTCACATCATGCCAAAGCCCAACCCTACGCTATGGCAAGGGTGATAAATGTTCCACAATTCTTGCAACAATTGGCACAATGGAATCCCGAGTGGGAGACTATCATTGAAGTGGTGAGCGATGAAGCATTTCCACAAAACAATGGGCGCTATGCGCTTGCGCAGGGTACGTGCCACACCACACAAATGCCACCCGCGAAAGTCTTTACCCCCGGGCAGTTGGCAGCCTTTGCATTCTCAGAATGCAGCCTCAACATGCCCTTGATGCTCGATGAGTGAAGAGCCACACAGATTGAATGTTCAAACACTAAACAACAACCATAATGAAACAACCCTTGATTATGAAAAAACTGGCAGTGATGGCCCTGACCCTGACTGCCCCTTTCACACTGCACGCACAGTATGCCGCCGAACACAAAGAGGTGGATTTGGCACGATGGGGTGTGGGAACGGCACAATACAGCGGCATCACCCCTTTGGGCAATGGACGTTATGCCCTTGTCAGTGATGATGAACCATCAGATGGCTTCTTCGTGATGCACATCGAACAAAGCCCTTTGACCGGCGAAGTGGTGAATGTGGCACTGGAGGGCTTTTATGGCAGTCCGGCCACCGCTCTCGACACACGCGGCATGAGTCTGCGCGATGCAGAAGGCATTGTTTATCATCCGTCCACCAACACTGTGTTTATTTCGGGCGAAGGCGACCAACAAATCTTGGAATACAACATGGAAGGCAGCCCCACCGGTCGTTCGCTGGCCGTGCCCGAACAGATGGGAAAGGAACACATTTTCCCCAACTATGGTTTTGAAGCATTGGGATACAGTGCCGAGCATGAAAGCTTTTGGACCATCACCGAGAGTGTGCTGCGCCCTGACGGTGTGGCAGCCGGCCCGCTCAATCCCGAAGGGCACAACCTCCTGCGTCTGCAGCAATTTGACGAAACCTTGCAGCCTACGGCACAATATGCTTACCGCATGGATGCTCCGGCCATCAAGGTGTTCGGTCCCACCTACATCTATGGTGTGCCTCTCATCACAGCCATGCCCGACGGAAGTTTGCTCGTAATGGAACGTGAAGCTAACGTAACGAAGAATTATCTTGGCTCAAGTGTGGCCTGCAAACTCTTCCGTGTGCACCCGGCACAGAGCCATCAAATCGATGGTAGCACACGCCTCGACACCCTTGACCCCAACTTGTTCATGGTGAAAGAAATCGTGGCATACTTCAAGACAAAACTCTCCTTGACCAAAATCGGTTTTGCCAACTACGAGGGAATGTGCTTGGGCATACGGCTCGATGACGGCCGCCAAACTTTATTGCTCGTGGCCGACTCGCAAGGAGGCATGGGCAAAGGACCTTTCCGCCTGAAAGACTACCTGAAAGTGCTCATCCTCAACTAAAGTGATTTTGTGCCCCCAAAAACATTGCTACACGGCATGCAAAAATCCTCATTCAGAGATACCCATTATCTATGCCGGAGATATACCTCATCGTTGATGAAGATAGTGCATATCTTTGGCATAGATAATTAATTATTTGAGGTGTACTGAAAAAAGTTGACAGTTTAAACTTTAAATACTATACCGGTTTACACTTCTTTTTTTTATGCCTATAGCAGTTGACACTTGGCAAAGATAATACTATCTGAGTTTACACTCCAAATTCTTTGTATTTCT
>JAFYPU010000015.1 GCA_017547385.1 Bacteroidaceae bacterium | reverse complement strand
ACACACCATATTTCTTACAAATTTCCGTCTTCTTTAGATGACCATAGTAGCAGGCCCTCACGATTTCCAATCGCAATGAATTACTAATTAAGCGTGACATAACTTTTTTTAATTGTGTCAACTTATTTAGTACACAACAAGTTTTTATGACTAATTTTATCAGTTTGAACAACAACGTTTCCTCAAACCCACATCGCAGTGCAGAACACCCCTTTCAAGCCCCCCATGTTTTCGAAGGAAGGAAATCCCATCCGGGGAATGGAATTGCTTTCGGCTTGCATACAAAGAACAAATGCTGCAAAGCCAAGAATGTTTTTCCACCGGCAGCTAATCTCCTTGTCGGAGCTTGGCTTGAGGGTCCCGAACCTCTTCTGTTACTCAGCCGAGTGCTTTCGGTGTTCTTCGTTCGCCTTCTTTAGCTTAGAATGTAGAACATTATTAACCTGGGAAGACTAGGCGCAGCCCAATATTGTTGTCGGCGTAATCAGGAGGGTTCTACCGCGGTGCGACACATGGCAGCCCCCAACAACGTTGCTCCAGCCGCCACCACGAAGCACGCGTTCAGAGCCTGAGCTGGGACCGGCGGGATTTGTTTGAGAGGAGGAAGAATAACTGCCATACCAATCCTGACACCATTCCCATACGTTGCCGGACATATCGTAGAGACCTAATTCGTTTGCACGCTTTGTGCCGACGGGGTGTGTAGTGTTGTTGCCGTTGTCTGCATGCCACGCTACATTATCAATATCGCTACCGCCAGCATATTTCACACCATAGCTGTGACGACCACCGCGGGCAGCATATTCCCATTCGGCTTCCGTTGGCAAGCGGAAATTCTTGCCCGTCAGTTCGTTCAACTTGCGAATAAATTCTTCGCAGTCAGACCAATTTACGTTCTCAACGGGGAAATTGTCGCCTTTGAAGTGGGAAGGATTCTTTCCCATCACGGCTTTCCATTCCGCCTGTGTTACTTCGTACTTGCCAATGTAGAAGTCGCTCAAAGTAACTTTGTGAGTCGGTTTCTCGTTATCTTCCACATCGCTGCCCTGCTCAGGCGTAGCACCCATGGTGAATATGCCACCCTCAACGCGGACCATGTTGGCAACGAGCTGCTTTATTACTTCAGGACAATTCTCCGGGACATCCAAAGTTGCAACTGGAGTATCCGCTATCACAGTATCAACTGTTGGCCTCACTATAGAATCAACTGTTGTCTCCTCTGCAGAACCTCCTTTACCACCGCTGCATTTATTCACCGCAACACCTGTTATCACTGCAATCACCACAGCAAAGCCTAAAAGTAAGCCCCAAGAGCTTGAAGATGCCTTTTGCGCAACCGGTGATATTATTTCTTCTTTCGCTTCCTCTCTCTGAGAAGAAAGTGTGATTTCCTTGTGTTCATCATTATCGCTATCCTCAACTACCACTTCAACGTCCGCGATGGGCAGCAGTGCAGGCACAGAGGGAGGAAGATGCAATTGGGTTTGCACTTCTTGCGCCGACTGCGGACGGCCACTCTTTGCCGGTTGCATCAACCAGGCAATAAGTTCCTGCGTGGAGGCTGAAAGCGAGGTGGGGAGTGCCGGCAGACCATCGTCCATGATGGTGGCAGCCGTGGGGGGCGTGGTCATGGTGAACAAAGCATAGAGCGTAGCACCAAGGGAGTATAAGTCGGTCCACGGGCCAAACTTGTTCATGTCTCCACTAACCAATTCCAAAGGAGCATAACCCTGCGTGTATGCCACATTCTGTGAGGTGGAGATGGTGTATCCGTCGATGGATTGAAGTTGCTTGCTCGCACCGAAATCTATCAACACTGCCTCATCGCGCTCATTCACCATGATGTTGGCTGGCTTGAGATCGAGGTGCCAAATGTTCTGTGCATGAACTTCTGCCAAGGCTTCGAGCACTTGTGAAGTGTATTTAAGGGCTTCTGCCTCTGTCAATGGCCGACCGGTGCGCTTCATGCGAGCCGATAGGCTCTCACCTTGCAGGTAGTCCATCACATAGAATGCTGTGCCAAGCTCTTCAAAATAAGTGTGAACACGCACAATGTAGTGGTTGTTCAGCTGGCTCAAGCGTACTGCTTCTTTGCGGAACTTGGCACGCAGTTGTGTGAACATCTCAACATGCTCCGTACTCAACAAAGTAACATCACCGGCTGATGTGGTACGACCACAGAGCGATTTGGGATAGAACTCCTTGATGGCAACACGACGTTCGAGTGCCACATCAACGGCTTCGTAAGTATTACCAAAGCCTCCTGAAGCCAAATGACGAATGATGCGATATTGCCCATTGTGAAGACAAGTGCCTACGGGCAACAAATTAAACGCTCCATCGAATTGTGCTTTTATCTGCATGCGTTCTTTTCTTTTATTGACATATCATACAAAAATACTGCATGCGCATGAAATTACCAAAGGAAAAAGCGAGAAATGCTTTGATGGTTACAGCACTGCGTAAAAACGAATAACAAAAAACATTACAACAAATCATAAACAAAGAAAGAGATAAGGATTTGTGTCCTTACCTCTTTCAAAGTTTATGCTTTTTATCTTACTGCAACGAACCGCCGACGATGTCGAGCAACTCGGCTGTGATGGCTTGCTGACGTGTTTTGTTATACATCAACGTGAGGTCAGCCAAGAGCTCATCAGCATTATCGGTAGCCACCTGCATGGCGATGACACGTGCGGCATGCTCGCTGGCCAAACTATCAAGCAGAGCCGTGAAGAGCTGCAGGTGCAAAGCCTTGGGCACAAGCTGTGTCAACAAATCGGTGGCAGAAGGTTCAACAATGTAGTCGAGTGCCTGAGAAGTTGCAGCCTCACCTTCAGTAGCAAGGTTCACCGGGAGATATTCCTCATGGAGAAGTTCTTGGGTGGAAGCGCTCTTATAATGATGATAGATGAGCTCCACTTTGTCCACCTCGCCGGTTTCGTACATTTGCATCAGACTTTCCGCCACCTGGACGCAACCTTCATAGCGAGGATGGTCTAGCAAGGCAGAAGCTTCAGCATCCGTCGAAAATCCAAGTTTGACTGTGGCTTCGGTGGCTTTGCGACCAATGGGCACGATGCGCACAATCTCAGTTCCGGCCTCGCGATAGTGCTCAACCGTTTTGCGCAGCTGCTTGATGACATTGCCATTGAAGCCTCCGCACAATCCGGAATTGGACGAGATAACAACGATGGCCACCTTCTTCACCTCACGCTTTTCGGCATAAGGCGAGTGTATGTCTTCCTCAAGATGGCCCACAAAGGCCGCCATAATTCCCTTGAGACGGGTTTCATAGGGGCGCATGCGCTCTATGGCTTGGCGGGCATGATGCAATTTGGAGGAAGCCACCATCTTCATGGCACTCGTGATTTTGCGAGTGTTTTTGACAGAGGAAATTCTGTTTTTTACTTCCTTGAGTGATGCCATTGAATGTTCTTATTTATGCGTAGCGGCTTGCCACTTCTGCGGCTGTGGTTTCGATGAGGCGACACACATCGTCCGAAAGGTTTCCTTTCTGCAGCTCGGCCAACACATCGTCTGCATGACTGGCACGCATGATTTGCAAGAAATTGTCTTGGAACTCACGCACCTTATCGAGAGGTACTTCCTTGAGCAATCCGCGTGTACCGCAATAGAGTATAGCCACCTGCTCAGCCACAGGCATAGGACTATATTGCGACTGAATGAGAAGTTGGTTGTTCTTGCGTCCTCGGTCAATGGTCATGGCCGTAACGGCATCCATATCGCTGGAGAACTTGGCAAACGATTCCAACTCACGATATTGCGCTTGGTCAATTTTCAATGTACCGGCCACCTTCTTCATACTCTTGATTTGCGCAGCTCCACCCACACGACTCACGGAGATACCCACATCGATGGCAGGACGGAAGCCCTGGTTGAAGAGGTTGGTATCAAGATAAATCTGTCCGTCGGTAATGGAAATCACGTTGGTGGGAATGTAAGCCGAAACGTCGCCGGCCTGTGTCTCGATGATAGGCAATGCTGTGAGCGAACCACCGCCCTTTACCTTATCCTTGAGACATTCGGGAAGGTCGTTCATTTGGCGAGCCACCTCTTCCTGATTGTTGATTTTTGCGGCACGCTCCAACAAACGTGAGTGCAAATAGAACACATCACCGGGATAGGCTTCACGACCGGAAGGACGTCGCAAGATGAGCGACACTTCACGATAGGCCACAGCCTGCTTGGAGAGGTCGTCATAAACCACGAGAGCATGCAAACCTCGGTCGCGGAAGTATTCACCGATGGCAGCACCGGCCATGGGAGCAAAGTATTGCAAAGCAGCAGACTCTGCAGCTGTGGCACTTACCACTACGGTGTAATCCATGGCTCCGGCTTCCTTGAGCGTATTAACAATGTTTGCAACTGTGGAAGCTTTCTGACCGATGGCTACATAAATGCAATAAACAGGATCACCATTCTCATAATTGGAACGCTGATTGATAATGGTGTCGATTGCGATGGCTGTTTTACCTGTTTGACGGTCGCCGATGATAAGTTCGCGCTGACCACGTCCGATGGGAATCATGGAGTCAACACTCTTCAAACCGGTCTGCAAAGGCTGGTTCACAGGCTGACGATAGATCACACCGGGAGCCTTACGGTCGAGCGGCATGAGGAATTTTTCTCCACCGATTTCTCCGTTACCATCCAGCGGTTGTCCCAAGGGATTGATAACACGACCAAGCATTTGCTCGCTGACCATGATGGAAGCCACACGGCCTGTACGCTTCACGGTTTGGCCTTCCTTGATGCCTTCGCTCGAACCAAGCAACACAGCACCAACGTTGTCTTCTTCCAGGTTCATGGCCACAGCCATTACACCATTTTCGAATTCAACCAATTCGTTTTCTGTAACGTTGGTCAAACCATAAATGTGAGCTACACCATCACCGACAGTCAGCACGGTGCCCACTTCCTCAAACTGTGCTTCGACATTGAGGTTTTGAAGTTTTTGCAAGAGCACATCCGACACTTCGCCGGGTTTTATGTTGTTTGCCATTGTCTTTCTAAAATGTGATTTTGTTTCTTTATATATCAGAGCAACGCTCTTTTCAAGCCGGCCAAACGTCCTTTGACTGAAGCGTCCATGCGATAGGTGTCATATTCAAGAATGAAACCACCCATCAAAGAAGCATCCACTTCTACCTCGAAATCCACCTTCCCGCCGGCATGTTGGCTCACAAGCTGCTGCAAGCGTGCCACGGTGGTTTCAGTGGGCTGAACGGCAGCTATGAGACGCGCACCGACCAGATGATTTTGCTTACGATAGAGTGTTTGATATGCTTTCGCGATGAAAAGCATCAAATCGCTTCTTTTGTTTTCGAGCAACAAAGAGAAAAATCTCTCCACAGTTTTGCTCACCCCTTGATTACCCTTCGAAAGCACAGCCGCACAGAGTAATTCTTTCACGTCTTCAGCTTTGAGGGTTGGGTTTTGCATGGTTTGTGCCAATGCCGGAACTTTCAGAAGATTGGCTGAGAGTTGTTGCATTTCTGCATACACCTGCGCTTGTTCGCCATTTTCTCCGGCAAATTTCAGCAAGGCTTTGGCATATCGCACTGCAATGATTCCGTTGTCCATAACTTAATCTCTTCGATTTTATTTGGTTGTTTCGTCGAGAATGCGTTCAATGAACTTTTGCTGTTCGGCTTCGTCTTTGAGCTGCTGCAATATCACCTTTTCGGCAATTTGAACAGAAAGGGCGGCCACTTGCGAACGAATTTCGCGCAAAGCCTTCTGCTTTTCTGCTTCAATTTGCAACTTAGCCTCTTCAAGCAACTTTGCTCCTTCGGCTTGTGCTTTGACTTGTGCTTCGCGAACAATGCTGTCTCTCGTTGCCATTGCTTCCTTCAAAATGTCGGCTTGCTTCTCTCGGGCTTCACGGAGAATGTTTTCACCCTCTGTGCGAATGGAAGCCAATTTGCTATTAGCTTCATGGGCATTCTGCAAACTCTCATTGATAAAGTTGCTGCGCGACTCCACCATCTTGGTGATAGTGGGGAAGGCAAACTTTGCGAGAATGACGAACAGCGTTATGAACGCTATCATCATCCAAAAGAAGAGTCCGAAATCAGGAGTAAGAATACCCGGCAAGTTTAAACTTTCCATTTTTAGGGAGTTTAATGGATTTTAATTGCCTTCAAGAGAGAGATACACCGCGAAAAGACTTTTCTGCCACGAACATTTGTGTTTCCGGCAGAACTTGCTGGGTGTTGCAACACATGGTGCAGCACGCCGGCAAGTTTTGCTTATCTTTCGCATTGCATCATCCTTTCTCTCAGCAAAGAGAGAAGAAGGCATCATTAACTTTACGTGGAGGCTGAAACCTTCCTCCTCAAATTACATGAACACGCAGAGCGCACATACCACCACAGCGAAGAGAGCCACACCCTCAACGAAAGCGGCAGTCAGAATCATGTTGGTACGAATATCGCCTGTAGCTTCGGGCTGACGCGCAATAGCTTCCATTGCACTGCTACCAATGCGACCGATACCCATACCGGCACCAATAGCGGCAATACCTGCACCGATACCGGCACCAAACTTAGCAAGACCTGCTGCTTCAAGAAGAGCTAATAAAATCATAATGATAAATTGTTTAGGTTGATATTATTTTTTAGATTGTTGCTGAATGATTACACCTCAATCCTTGTGATGAGACTCGTGCTCGGGATGCGCAAAACCGATAAACACGGCAGAAAGCAAAGTGAACACATAAGCCTGAACAAAGGCCACCAAAACTTCCAGACAGTTCATGAAAAGCATCATCACAAAGCTCAACACGGTCAGACCGCTTCCGATATAAGCATTGACCTGCCATGTGATGAAGATGATACTGGCAAACGAAAGAATAATTGCGTGGCCGGCCATCATATTGGCAAACAGACGCACCATCAAGGCAAAGGGTTTGGTGATAATGCCGAACACCTCTATGAGAGGCATGATGGGCAGAGGATAAGCCTTGAGGAATATGGGCACATCGGGCCAGAAGATTTCTTTCCAATACTCCTTGTTGCCAAACAGATTGATGGCCAACATGGTGCAAAGTGCCAAGAAGAATGTGATATTGATATTTCCGGTTACGTTGGCTCCACCGGGGAATACCGGAAGGAGACCTAAAAGATTTGTCACGAAGATAAAGAAGAACACCGTCAGCAGATAAGGTGCATACGGACGGTAGTGCTTTTCACCGATTGAGCCTTTGATGAGATCGTCGTTGATGGTCATCACCAACATCTCAATCATGCAGATGAAGCCACGAGGGGACTCACGACGCACATCGTGCTTCTTGTACCAACGCGCACAAGTGAGGAACACTGCCAACAGCACAAACACCACAATCCAAATCTGAACAACACTTTTCGTGATGCTCAAATCCCACGGACGCACCGAGGTTCCGTCAGGCATACGTTCATAGATTTTGCCGTTGCGCTCTTCATTGAAATAGAAACCTTTGTAATCGGCAGCACCATGATGGATGGCTTCCGTCATTTCACCGCTGCTGAAAATGTTCCACTCGCCGGTACGCTCGCTGCGCACAATCACAGGCAAAGGCAGACTGATGTGCTTTCCACCCCAAGTGGTGATGTGCCAATCGTAGGCATCGGCCATGTGACCTAACACAATTTCCTCAACATCGACACCGCCCCCTTCGGACGCATGCGCCGCTTGCATCGGAGCAAACGTGAGAAGCGCCAACAAGGCGAGGCACAGTGTGCGAAGTGTTATCTGTTTCATAAATGCGTTCATCTTATTGTTTTTGCTCGCCGCGCACGGTTTGTATTGTCATGAACACCATCGTGGCAAGATAGAATACAACGATATTTATACTGAATAAAAGTATTGAAGAGCCACCAAGAACGCCATAAACCACCACTGCCATAAAGGCAAGGAAGAAACGCAATCCCTTGAAAGCAAGATACAATCCCGTCAGTGCTCCGGGCTGCGTGCGACGATAGCGTTCCGTCAGCACCAATTCAGCCCATGAGAAGATGAAGAACACAACACCCATGCCCCAAATGCACGACACCACTTCTGCAACGTTAAATCCGGGCATCCACTTGCTCTCAATGAAGAAGAGCAACGGCCCGATGATCACATACATCAGTGCCAAAAAGAACACAGACATCCACTTCATCGTTTAATTTCTTTCCTCCACACAAACGTTTACACAATCGGCTGACACTTCCACAAATCCGCCTTTGATGGCAAATTCGGCAGGTGCTTCGCCATTCACTTTCACCACTCCTTCGGTCAACGACGACACGATGGGAGCATGATGACGCAACACCTCAAAGCGACCTTTCGTGCCGGGCACTTCCACACGCTCGGCATCGCCGGAATAGAGCGTTTTCTCGGGACTTACAACAATGACTTTCATTTCCGACATTTATCTTCGTTAGGCTTGAGCAGCTGCCAAAAGTTTCTCACCCTTGGCAATGGCATCGTCGATGGTTCCCACGTTCAAGAAGGCTTGTTCCGGCAAATGGTCAACTTCACCATCCAAAATCATGTTGAAGCCACGGATACATTCCTCGATGGGCACCATGACGCCCGGAACGCCCGTAAACTTCTCAGCCACGGTAAAGGGCTGACTCAAGAAGCGCTGCACACGACGAGCACGGTTCACGGTCAAACGGTCTTCGTCAGAAAGCTCATCCATACCGAGAATGGCGATAATGTCCTGCAGTTCCTTATACTTCTGAAGAATTTGCTTCACACGTTGTGCGCAATTGTAGTGCTCCGCACCAATCACGTTGGGATCCAAGATGCGCGAGGTGGAGTCCAGAGGGTCCACAGCCGGATAGATACCCAACTCTGTGATTTTACGGCTCAACACGGTAGTGGCATCCAAGTGCGTAAAGGTTGTAGCGGGTGCAGGGTCGGTCAAGTCGTCCGCCGGCACATACACAGCCTGAATGGAAGTGATTGAACCATTCTTTGTAGATGTGATACGTTCCTGCATGGCACCCATCTCACTGGCCAACGTAGGCTGATAACCCACGGCCGAAGGCATACGTCCCAACAAGGCCGACACTTCAGAACCGGCCTGCGTAAAACGGAAAATGTTATCAATAAAGAAAAGAATATCAGTTTGTTTACCTTCGGCTGCTCCACTGTCGCGGAAAGACTCGGCAATGGAGAGACCCGACAAGGCCACCGAAGCACGGGCACCGGGAGGCTCGTTCATCTGACCATACACCAGCGTTGCCTGACTCTTCTCCATTTCGGCATAATCCACTTTGGAGAGATCCCATTCGCCACGCTCCATGGCTTCCACGAATTTCTCACCATACTTCACCACTCCGCTCTCAATCATTTCGCGAAGCAGGTCGTTACCCTCACGGGTACGTTCGCCCACACCGGCAAACACAGAGAAGCCGTCGTGACCCTTGGCGATGTTGTTGATAAGTTCCATGATGAGCACGGTCTTTCCCACACCGGCACCGCCGAAGAGACCAATCTTACCGCCCTTCATATAAGGCTCCAGCAAGTCAATCACCTTGATACCGGTATAAAGCACTTCACGGCTTGTTTTCAATTCCTCGAACTGCGGCGCTTCGCGGTGGATGGGATAAGCTCCCTCAGCCTTGCTCAGCTCTTTCAGACCGTCGATGCTCTCACCCGTAACGTTCATCATGCGTCCCTTGATTTGCACACCTGTGGGCATCGAAATCGGAGTGCCCAAAGGACGTACGGCCAAGCCACGCTTCAAACCGTCGGTGTTGTCCATTGCCACGGTGCGCACTGTGTCTTCACCGATATGCTGTTGCACTTCCACCACAATGGTGCGACCATCGGGGTGAGTGATTTCCAAGGCTTCATGAATTTTGGGGAGAACTTCGTCGGCCTTTTTGCCGTTTGTCTCGAAGCAAACATCGACCACCGGGCCGATAATCTGCGAGATGCGTCCTTGCATCAGATTGTTTGCGTCCATGCTTTTGAATGCTTTTATTTTTGATTTGGGCACAAAGATAACAAACTTTTTCGTCTTCCATCGTCTGCAACCAAAATTTTAGCAAGGTCAACCACAACGCAACTACCGATTGTCTGAACCAAAATAGCACATCCGGGACTGTGGCGAACACCGGAAAATCCTCCTGAACGAACCTCATTGCTTCCCCACCCTCTTCCGAAATGCCGACTGAGCTTGGGGAGTAGGTTTCATCGCATTCGGCAACGGTGCATTCCAAAGCTAAAATCCCTCTGCGCATCCGGTGGTTTTGCGCAGTGCTTGTAGAAAATTCTGCAGTGCTTGCAGAATTTTCTAAACGCCTTGCAGAATTGCACGCAAAGCACGCCATCAAAACACCGAATGCTTACCCACAAATCCAAGTCTCTCGAAACAATCGTCTCATCGGAGCATTTCGGCCTCAGAAAAGCCTTGCGGAACACCATTATTATATATATAGGAATAGGTATTCGGCTCGCAGAAACTTGCGACATCTCTGCAAAAACTCAGACAAACTGCAGCAAGTTTTCATCTAACAACACCAAAAACTATCAAAACAACACCTTTTTATCCACATTTCTTTCAAAATGCACACAAACAAAAGAAAAATGTTTTAAGTTTGCAACCGAATACTGAAAACACATTTACAATTATCATTAAATCAAACTGAAGATATGCAAATCAAGTTCTATAATTCCGAGAACCAAGTTCCGATGGAGATGCACAAAGTGCGCGTGGTGCAGAAGTTACACCTGCTCCCGGTGGAAGAACGTCTGGCAAAAATCAAAGAAGCCGGCAACAACACCTTCTTGTTGCAGAACAGGGACGTCTTTATGGACATGCTCACCGACTCCGGCGTGAATGCCATGAGCGACAATCAGGTGGCAGCCATGGGCATTGCCGACGACTCGTATGCCGGTTCCGAAACCTGCAACCGCTTGATCGATGCCATCGAGGAAGTGTTTGGCGTGCGCCACTTCTTGCCGGCTCACCAGGGACGCGCTTGCGAAAACATCCTGGCCGAGACCTTTGTCAAGCCCGGACAGTTTGTGCTGATGAACTTCCATTTCACCACCACCAAAGCACACATCACCCGCATGGGAGGCAGTGTGATTGAACTGGTGGGAGCAGAGGGACTTGTTACCGACAGCCAACATCCTTTCAAGGGCAACTTCGACATTGAACGTACCAAACAAATCATCAAAGAACTCGGAGCGAAGAACATTGCCTTCGTGCGTATCGAAGCCGGCACCAATCTTATCGGTGGTCAGCCCGTCAGTTTGGAAAACATGCTTGAGGTGGCAAAAATCTGTAAGGAGAACGGCATTATGAGCATCCTCGACGCCTCGCTCTTGCAAGACAACCTCTACTTCATGAAGATGCGTGAGGAAATGTGCAAGAACATGAGCATCAAGGACATCATGCACAAGCTGGCCGGCGTGATGGACATCGTTTATTTCTCAGCGCGCAAATTGGGATTTGCACGCGGTGGAGCCATCATCTCACACAATGAGGACTACATCCTACGCATGAAGGAGTACATTCCCTTGTACGAAGGCTTCCTTACCTATGGCGGCATGGAAGTGCGCTCCATGGAAGCCATGGCTGTGGGGCTGCGCGAAACGCTCGACATGGAGTATATCAGCCAAGGACCGCTCTTCATTGAATACATGATTAAGGAGCTCGACAAAGCCGGTGTGCCCGTGGTGAAACCTGCCGGCGGACTGGGAGCTCACATCAATGCGCGCGAAATTCTGCCTCACATCCCCCAGAGCCAATATCCGGCAGCAGCTCTGGCCACAGCCCTCTACATTGCCGGTGGTGTGCGCGGCATGGAGCGCGGAACGCTTTCCGAGCAGCGAAACCCCGATGGAACGGAACGCTTTGCCGACATGGAACTGGTGCGACTGGCCGTGCCACGCCGCGTGTTCACTCTCTCACAACTGAAATACTGCATTGACCGCGTGAAATGGGTTTACGACAATCGCGAACTCATCGGTGGTCTGCGCTGGGAGGACGAGCCACGCGTGCTCCGCTTCTTCTTCGGCCGCCTGCAGCCCATCGGCGATTGGCAGGAACGCCTGGCCGAGAAGTTCCGTGCCGACTTCGGTGATTCACTATAAGAGTAACGTAAAAAAAGGGCTTAACGAAAGCCGGAATGAACATTCATCAATCAAGACGAGAGATGCCTCTACTATCGAGACGTTTCTCGTCTTTTTTTGTACGCGGCTATCGCGCAAGATTGGCGGCGGCTCGGGAATAAAAGAAAAACTTGCGGTCTTTCTTTGTATTCCTCTCGCCTTGCACTATCTTTGCAGTGTCATGGGAGTGCCCATGAAGTAAGAAAGAAGGCGTTAGGCTTTTCATTTTCTAATCGAAATCGGCAAAATTTCAACATAGAGAAAGATGGAATAAGAAAACGCTCATTCTGTTTGTATATATAGTACCACAACATCATTGTGGCTTTCCGGTATATGCAACAGCGTGGGGTTATTGTTTCCATTCCCGTTTCTCTATGGTGTTTGCCGATACCGGATTAGGACGTGGTGGTTAGCTCTCCGCGCTTTTTTGTACCCGTACACCAAGCCCTTATGTCTAATCCTTAAATACAATGATGTTATGAGAAAGTTCCTCTTTTCACTCTTTCTGAGCATTATTCCTTTCTCCATTTATGCTCAAAAATATTACGACTTCAACGTGGGTGATTTCGACTACCGTATCATATCTGTTACAGACAGAACCGTTAGTGTTGCATACGTTGAAAACAACGAAGATGGCATTTATGTAATACCCGAAAATATCGAATTTGAAGGAGTAAACTTTTCTGTTATCCGAGTGGACCAGTTGGCATTTGGTACATGGGACATAAAAAGTGTAACCATCCCGCCTTCAATTAAACTTTTACAGGAAGGCGCATTTTATAATGGTTGGGATGGGATTGAAACCATTATCATATCTGATTCACCTGAAATTCTGGATTGCACAGCCCTTAAGGGCGTTAATGATTTATACTTAGGGCAATTCGGCACGACGCAATGCAAAAACTTGTACTTGGGGCGAGACTTGGGGTTTATCCCTTATTCGGAATACTATCGTCATTTTGAACCATTCTACGGTGTAGGAACACTTGAAAAGATCGAAGTGGGAAAATATGTAACGGACATTTCACACCTTGGGTATGCCGGACATGACAACCTGAAAGAGCTGACCATCCATGCGCTGACGCCTCCCAAAATCACAGACACCACTTTCGAAGATTTGCTCTACATCACGCTCAATGTGAAAGTGCCGGCGGAAGCGTTGGAGACCTATCGCTCTGCAAAAAACTGGAGCAAATTCGTGAAACTCACGGCCATCGAAGAAAACTCCGTCAAGGTGAACGTGGACTATGACGCAGAGTTGGGAAGCGTCTATGTGAACAAGACACTCTACAATGGAGAGTTGATTTTCGAGAAAGGCACCGACCTTGAAGTTACCATCCAACCGGCACGAGGCAAAGAGGTAAGCAGTGTGCTTGTCAACGGCGTAGAAAGAATCGGAGACTTGGAGAACAACACGCTCTACTTGGACGGCGTGGAAGAAAACTTGAAGATTGAAGTGAAGTTCTCCACCCCCAATTGCATGATACGCCTTGTCTGCGTAGACGGAGGTGCCGTGGCATTCCCCATAGCCTCGGGAGGAAACATTGAGCTGAGCATCGAGCCGGAAGCCGGATGGGTGATCAAATCCGTATATGTGAACAATGTGGACATGACAGCGCAGGTGCAAAATTCCCAACTCCCTCTGAAAAACATCACGGCAAACCAATCCGTTGCCATCGTCTTTGAGAAGAAAGGCACATCCGCCACCCAAACACTGGCAGAGGAAGCCGAAATCTCTATAACGAACCAAACCATTTCCATCGTTGCTCACAACGAAAGTATCGGGATATACGATTTGTCGGGCAGCCTGTTGCATCAATCTGCCTCCACCGGCACATTCGCGGTGCCCCAATCCGGCATATATATAATAAAGGTAGGCAGCCGCACATACAAAGTAGCACTTTAGATATCGCTTTCTGTGGCACTTGTCTCCTGTTGTCAAACTCCTTTAAGCACTAAGAATTATGAAACAAACCATGAAACTTCTGCTGCTTGCCGCATTGATATTTGCCGCAAGCCATGTGGCCGAAGCGCAAAGGCTCCTTGTCAACAAGACTTACTATCACGCGGGACTATCTTTCGATGGAACACAATGGACACAGACGGGAGCAACCGGTTCTGTGGGTTTCAAAGTTTACGACACCCACCTACAACTTTCCGACGGTACAAGAGCCGTGCGAAGAGGCGATGCCACGGTTTATGGCTTCACCGGAAAAAAGTATGTCTCACAAGGAGCAAACGGCCAAGAATATCCCGCTAGATACTATCTTGTCAGCAACAATCTTGACATTGCAGAAGTGTTGGCTCTCACTTTTTGGGGACAAACCCATACGTCATTGATTCTTTATTCGCAAGTACCCGTATCGACGGGCGGTACTTCCGCACCTTCACAGCCGAACTACAACAGAGGTTCGCAGCAGAGCGGCAGAGTTGTGTGTCGCAAATGTAACGGCAAAGGACGCGTTGTTTATGATTCATATCCCCCGCAGTATTCCGGTTCGAGAAGCTACCCGAAGTATTGTTCCGAATGCGGACAGACTTTTCCAAGCAGCAGAGGGCATTCGCATGTTACGTGCGGAAGCTGTGGCGGACGCGGCTACACCAGATAATCCTGCCGGAAAACCGTCGAACCAACCTATCCCTAATAACAAACACACCTAATACTATGAAAAGCATCAACCGACTTATCACGATGGCCTCCCTACTCTGCCTCTCGCTTGCCGCATCAGCGCAGAAGTATCAGTTGGGACAAATCATCACGCTCGACGGCCACAATTGCGTTGTGGTGCGTGTTGACAGCACCGGTGAACACGGATTGGCTGCTGGCCCGTCGCTCTTCTTCTATGGTAAAGACAAATACACCCCTCAGAAATTCATCGACAAGAAGTTCAGAGGCAAGAACACGGACGATGCATTGCGCATGCTTGAGCTCGGACGTCTCTATGGCATGCCTCTGCCCGAAGTGAAAGAGAGGGAAGAAGATGCTTACGTGCTCCCCATCCTTGGCAGCCTGGCCAACGACTTTGGCGAACAGAACCAACAAACCATCGTTCGCTATTGTCAAGAAAAGGGCATCGACATGGCGAAGTATTTTCCTGAATTTGCCTGGGCGCAATCCTTGGGCAAAGGCTGGTTCTTGGGCGGATGGAATGACGTATGGCATTATTGCAACAGCATCTCCATCAGCAAGAACAAGGCGCAAGCCCTCAACCAAATCTCCAAGCAGAACGGTTTCCCCTACTTCTACCCCATCAGCCTTTACTCCTCCACTCGCAGAGGTGACAAAGGCAAGATGTACATCTGTGCCAACATGTGGAGTTATCGCTTCCGCGTAACCAAGGAAGCGCGCTACGAATGGAACGTTCAGCTGAAACGCCAGGTGCAGAAATGGGTGGAAGTACAGAAATTGGAAGAAGAGTTCTACAAACTTTGGCTCACGGAGCGTAAATATGACGGAGGCGGCATGTATCAAAGCAAACAGCTCAGCTCTTATTACGGCCCCGACTACACATGGCCCAACTACGACTATTGGATAGCGTTCAAGAAGTTCTAATTATTCCAACCTTTCTCCAGTCACACATAAACAGGCCCACCGATATAAGACGGTGCGGTCTGTTTTTCAGTTTACCCCCGACACACCACCCAAACGGCTTCATCCTTTTCCTCACTCAACAGGAAAAGAGATGCCAACGCACAAGCTATGCGCATCGATAAACACCGAAACATACAATCGTGCCTTTCAAACGTATCAACAAGCACATTGAATGCATCGAACCTCACTGCAAGGGGCAGCGAAACGCCTTCCGGATTTGTTATCATGCGCATGAAACGTTCTTATCATGCGCATGATAAGTTCTTCTCACCACGATGATAAATTCTTCTCATGCGCATGATAATAAAACAAAAGTGCTCGTCGGAAGCTGTTTTGGTGATTATGCAGAGGGGTGAAAGGGGGTGTGGAAGATTAAAAGTTCATACCCCTCACCGCTACGCGGAGCTCCCCTGCCTCAGGGGAGCAGCGCCGTCCGGATGGCCCGTAGGCTGAGGGAAACGGAATTAGTTTGCTGACAACTAAACGCAGCGTGCGAACTGACCGGACGGGGATTTAAGCAAGCAAACACAGCGTGCGAACAAACCGGACGGGAATATGAGCAAGCAAACGCAGCGTGCGAACAAGCCGGATGGAGCTGTCCCCCTAAGGTAGGGGGACGAGCGAAGCGGAGGGGGTATGAGACAAAAGCTAAACAACATGTAAAGCTGCGGAAGCTCATACCCATCACCGCTACGCGGAGCTCCCCTGCCTCAGGGGAGCAGCACCGTCCGGATGGCCCGTAGGCTGAGGGAAACGGAATTAGTTTGCTGACAACTAAACGCAGCGTGCGAACTGACCGGACGGGGATTTAAGTTAGCAAACGCTGCATGCAAACAAGCCGGACGGAGCTGTCCCACTATTCTTATGGTTTATGCAAGAGAAATGTTATAATTTTTATCGAACATGGTGTTATTTCTTACAACCGCAAACATAGCGTGAACAATTTTGGCTCTGATAGCGTTCAGAACGGACATTTTATTCTTTCCCTCTTCCACTT
>JAFYPU010000001.1 GCA_017547385.1 Bacteroidaceae bacterium | reverse complement strand
AGAATTTCTGACTCGCTATCGCTCAAAGACGGATTTTTCAAGGGCGTTGACATACTCAGGTTAAGGCCGTTCTCTGAAGCAAAGGTATTAAGAATACGGTATAATGTCGCATTGGACACACCATATTTCTTACAAATTTCTCTCTTCTTTAGATGACCATAGTAACAGGCCCTCACGATTTCCAATCGCAATGAATTACTAATTAAGCGTGACATAACTTTTTTAATTGTGTCAACTTATTTAGTACACTACAGAGTGCTTTTCGAACCATCTGCAGGCACTCCGGAAGTCTCCCCTTGTGCTTCTCGCTGCGGCTTATTTTGTGGTAAAAGTTTGGCGTGCGGCAAAAAAGATGTACCTTTGCCGCGGAAACACAATCAAACTAAAGGGTGATAAGAAGGAATTTCCGCAGCAGAAGAAAGCGGGAGTTCTTTCGGTTTTTTTACTGCATCCTGAGGTGCATGAGAAACCGTGCCCGAGAGAACCAAAATGCGCCCCAACCCCGGGCAGCGCACCGGCGCAATCCCCGCATTCGATTAGAAAGAAACAATCAACAAAAGAAAAAGATATTATGGCTTACATGACACAAGAGGGCTACGACAAGATGGTGGCCCAACTCCGCAAAATGGAGACGATTGACCGCCCGGCTGCCTCGGCTGCCATCGCCGAAGCACGCGACAAGGGCGACCTGTCCGAGAACAGCGAATACGACGCTGCCAAAGAGGCACAGGGAATGTTGGAAATGAAAATCAGCAACTTGAAAGCTGCCATTGCCGATGCCAAAATCATTGACCCCGCCATGCTGCGCACCGACGTGGTGCAAATCCTCTCGACCGTGGAAATGCGCAACACCAAGACCGGCATGGTGATGAAGTATACCATTGTCAGCGAGAGCGAAGCCAATCTTCGCGAAGGCAAAATTTCGTCCACCACACCCATTGCACAAGGTTTGCTCGGCAAGAAAGTGGGCGACGTGGTGGAAGTGAAAATCCCCCAAGGCACCATCAGTCTCGAAATTCTCAGCATCAGCATCAACTAAGCGTGGATGCATAAATACAGAAGCACGTATGACAATTTTCAGTAAGATTGCCGCCGGCGAAATTCCTTCCTACAAGTGTGCGGAGAGCGACAAGTTCTATGCCTTTCTCGACATCAACCCCGTGGCCAAGGCACACACACTCGTCATCCCCAAGCAAGAAGTGGATTATTTGTTCGACATGGACGACAACTCCTTGGCCGAAATGACTATCTTTGCCAAGCGCGTGGCTAAGGCCATCAACACGGCTTTCCCTTGCCGCAAGGTGGGAATGGCAGTGCTAGGCTTGGAAGTGGCACACGCTCACATCCATCTCATTCCGCTTCACAGCGAGGGTGATATGGATTTCAGAAAGGAGAAATTGCAACTCCCGGCTTCCGAGATGCAGGAAATAGCAGCGAAGATACTGGCTGCATTCGAATAAACCCCTTGTGCCGACACCCCGAGTGAAGGCCGAGAAACATAAACGGTATCATCCTACATGGAGCATGGGAGGCGGCACACCGGTGTCGGCATCTCGTGCTCCTTATTGCTTTGCAAACAAACCTTTTATGATATGAAAAACATCTACTTAGCACTGTTGGGCGGCTGGCTGTCGCTTTCCGCTTCTTCGCAAAACACCGTGTGGTTTGACCAACCCACTTCGCTGAAAGGCCGTGCCACCTGGTATGGCGGACATCCCGAACGTTACGGCCCCGATAACAAGCCTGTGAGTGCCGGCGATGCAGCCTACAACACAGACCCAGAATGGGAGAGCAGTTCGCTGCCGCTGGGCAACGGCTCCATCGGTACCAACGTGATGGGCTCCATAGCCGTGGAACGCTATACGCTGAACGAAAAAACCTTGTGGCGTGGCGGACCCGGCACAGCCAAAGGGGCTGCACACTATTGGGACATGAACAAACAATCGGCGCACCTCTTGCCGGAGATACGTCAGGCCTTTGCCGATGGCGACCTCAACAAGGCCTCGCAACTCACGGCACGCAATTTTAATAGTCCCGTGCCCTATGAAGCCACCCGCGAACCGGAATTCCGCTTCGGTTCTTACACCACCCTGGGCGAACTCTGCATCGAGACAGGCCTTAATCCCGAACACGTGAGTGGCTACCGCAGAGCCTTGTCCGTGGATTCGGCCGTGGCAACCGTCTCGTTCGTTCATGAGGGAACACATTATGAGCGCCGCACCTTTGTGTCCTATCCCCACAATGTGATGGCCGTTCGCTTCAGTGCCGACAAGCAGGGCGCACAAAACCTTCGCATCGTTTACGACAAGAACCCCGTTTCCGAGGGATGCTTCTCAAAAGAGGGAGCATCGGCCATCGTGTTCCGCGGAACGCTCGACAATAACGGCATGGCCTATGTGGTGCGCATCGCAGCCCGCGCCAAGGGAGGAGAACTCACTTGCGAGAATGGAGCTATCGTGGTGAAAAATGCAGATGAGGTGGAAATTCTTCTCACTGCCGATACCGATTACAAGCCCAACTATGCTCCCGATTTCAACGACCCGAAAGCCTACGTCGGAGTGGATCCCGACAAAACCACAAAGCAATGGATGAAACGTGCCTTGCGCAAAAGTTGGGAAAAACTCTTTGCCGAACATTATGAGGACTATGCCGCGCTTTATGGCCGCGTGAAGTTCCATCTTGAAGGGCCGTCGTCCGACCTTCCTACCTATCGCCGCCTCCAGGCATACCGTGAGGGAAATACCGACAGAGGACTCGAAACGCTCTACTATCAGTTCGGACGCTATCTGCTCATAGCCTCGTCGCGTCCGGGCAACCTTCCTGCCAACCTGCAAGGCATCTGGCACAACAATGTGGATGGTCCGTGGCGTGTGGACTACCACAACAACATCAACCTTCAAATGAACTATTGGCCGGCCCTGTCAACGCATCTTGAGGAGTGCGCTGAGCCTTTGACCGACTTCATTCGCTTGCTTGAGAAACCCGGTCGTGTTACGGCAAAAGCCTATTGGGGCGCTCGCGGTTGGGCTGCCGGCATTTCGGCCAACATCTTTGGCTTCACCGCCCCGTTGGAGGGAATGGATATGTCGTGGAACTACAATCCGATGGCCGCATCGTGGTTGGCCACACATCTGTGGGAGTATTATGACTACACTCGCGACGAACGCTTCTTGCGCGAAACGGCTTATCCGTTGATGAAAGGGTGTGCGGAGTTCTGCGAGGATTTCTTGTGGCGCAAATCCGATGGCATCTACACGGCTGCTCCGTCAACCTCGCCCGAACACGGACCTATCGACGAGGGAACTACCTTTACGCACGCCGTGATTCGCGAAATCCTGTTGCAAAGCATCGATGCGGCCAAGGTGTTGAACGTCGATGCCGACGCTGTGGCAAAGTGGCAAGACGTGTTGCAACATTTGGCTCCCTATCGCATCGGTCGCTACGGCCAACTGATGGAATGGAGTCGCGACATCGACGACCCCAACGACAAGCACAGACACGTGAACCACCTCTATGGACTTCATCCCGGGCACACCATCTCGCCCCTCACCACCCCCGAATTGGCCGAGGCCTCACGCGTGGTGCTCGAACATCGCGGTGACGGAGCCACAGGATGGAGCATGGGATGGAAGCTCAACCAGTGGGCACGTCTGCATGACGGTAATCGTTCGTACAAGCTCTATTCCAATCTCCTCAAAAACGGCACGACCAACAATCTGTGGGATGTGCATCCTCCTTTCCAGATTGACGGAAACTTTGGTGGCACGGCCGGCGTAACGGAAATGCTGATGCAGAGCCATGCCGGCTGCATACATTTGTTGCCGTCGCTTCCCGACGCGTGGACAAAGGGTAGCATCAGCGGTCTGCGTGCCCGTGGAAATTTTGGTGTCGACATCGCATGGGCCGGTGGCAAGTTGACAGAAGTGAAAGTGCTGAGCCAATCAGGTTTGCCTTGCGTTTTGCGATACGGAGAGGATGTCTTGAAATTTGAAACCAAGAAAGGCAAAACCTATCGTGCTTCCCTGAAAAACGGAAAGTTAAGTCTTGATTAACCATAAAGTTTCGGCGAGCATCTCACCGATATGAGGGCGGATGCTCGCCGAAGCTTGAACTTTCTGAAAACTTTCAGCAAGAACAAGAAAGCAATAAAAAGTCTTCAAATCTTGGTGGAGTACGCAAAAAACACTACTTTTGCATCGAACAAACCCAAAGTAAGTTCATCGGACTTGTAGCTCAGTTGGTTAGAGCAACAGACTCATAATCTGGAGGTCCTTGGTTCAAGCCCAAGCTGGTCCACGAAAAAACGTAAGTCGCACAAGCAGAAATGTTTGTGCGACTTACATTTTTTTTGCAGGATGGACAAGATGTTCTATATTTGTGGCTGAAAAGTAATAACCACAGAACACATTATGGCCACAAACAAATTATTATCGTATCTTCTTCAGTGTCGTTCTGAAGAGTTTATTGAACAATTCAACCAAAACAATTGTGTTTCCTGCTCCCAAGGGATTTCAAATCTATATGCTTGCTGCTATGCGTTGCATGTGATATTAGAAAATGAGATGTGGGGTGAACATCTTCGCTCAACAATTAAGATTTGCAGGAAAGGTTGTGAAAAGATTCTATCTTTTTTAGCTTCAAAAACAGAAGTTCCAAAGAACTACGAAGAAACATTCAAGGATTTTGTTCGGAGCAGATTTCAATGGTGGGATGAAGAGGATGAAATTGAAGACATGTTGGATGGAGATATTGAAAAACTGCGGGAGCGGGGATATCGAGAGATTGATTGCTATCTTTATGAGGCCGGAATGAAACTCCATTACGACAGAGTGGTTGAACTCCTAAAACAAGGGGCAAATCCATACGTTTCAATCAGTGCTGATTACATTGCAGGCGAAGCTGAAAGCCATGAGTCATGTTTATATGAAAAGATTGGTATTATTATAGATGACTTATTTTTTGATGGGGTCGGGCACATTATAGAGAAAGGTGTTAAGAAAGTGGATGATGAAGAACTTATACATTGGGTCTTTCAAACTGCAGCCTATTTGATAATGCTTAATATCATTGATAATTTTGAGAAAAGCAAAAAAAGGCTTCGCCCGTTATTCAAACTGGGGCGAAGCCTTTCCTGAATGCTATATCAGAGCGTGAAAAATCAGTCTTCAATCAGATCCTTACCGGTCATCTCTGCAGGTTGGGCAAGTCCCATGATGTGCAAGATGCTGGGGGCAACGTCTGCCAAAACTCCGTTTTTCACACGGGCGTTCTTGTTTTCCGTAACATAAATGAAAGGAACGGGGTTGAGCGAGTGAGCCGTGTTGGGAGTGCCGTCGGCATTCACAGCGTTGTCGGCATTTCCGTGGTCCGCGATGATAATGGTTTCGTAACCCGTTTCGTTGGCAGCTGTAATCACTTCGGAAACACATTCATCCACAGCTTTCACTGCTTTCTCAATGGCTTCGTATATGCCGGTATGACCCACCATGTCGCCGTTGGCAAAGTTGACAACGATAAAGTCGTACTTGTTTTCCTTAATGGCAGCCACAAGTTTGTCTTTCACTTCGTAAGCCGACATCTCGGGTTGCAGGTCATAGGTGGCCACTTTCGGAGAAGCGACGAGGATGCGCTCTTCGCCCTCGTAGGGTGTTTCGCGTCCGCCGTTGAAGAAGAAGGTTACGTGGGCATATTTCTCGGTTTCAGCCGTGTGGAGTTGCGTGAGTCCCTTGCTGCTGAGATATTCGCCGAGGGTGTTTTCCACATTCTCTTTGGGGAAGAGGATGTGCACACCGGTGAATGAGGCATCGTAGGGGGTCATGCAGAAATACTGCAGGCCGGGGATGGTGTTCATGCCGGCTTCGGGCATATCTTGTTGTGTGAGAACAACGGTGAGTTCCTTGGCGCGGTCGTTGCGATAGTTGAAGAAGATAACCACATCGCCCTCTTTAATGGTTCCGTCAACGGTACTATTGTGAATGGGAAGCACAAATTCGTCGGTAACATCGGCATCGTAGCTTTCCTGCATGGCTTGCACCATGTCGGTGGCTTGTTTTCCTTTTCCGTTTACCAACAGATCATAGGCTTCTTTCACACGTTCCCAACGTTTGTCGCGGTCCATGGCATAGAAACGGCCCACGATGGAGGCGATGGCTGCACCATTGGCGTTGCACACGCCTTGCAGTTGTTCGATAAATCCTTTGCCGCTCTTCGGGTCGGTGTCGCGTCCGTCCATGAAGCAGTGGACAAAAGTTTTCTCCAAGCCGTATTCTTTGGCAATTTCGATGAGTTTGTAGAGATGGTCGAGTGAAGAGTGTACGCCGCCATCGGAAGTAAGTCCCATCAGGTGCAGTGCCTTGCCGTTTTCTTTGGCATAAGTATAGGCTGCTTTCACTTCAGGGTTTTCGAGGATGCTTCCGTCTGCGCAGGCGCGGTTGATTTTCACCAAGTCTTGGTAAACAATGCGTCCGGCACCGATGTTGAGGTGTCCCACTTCCGAGTTACCCATTTGTCCGTCGGGCAGACCTACGTTTTCGCCGGAAGCCTGAAGTTCGGAGTGGGGATAGTCGCGATACAAACTATCCATAAATGGGGTGGGGGTGCTGTAGATAACATCACCTTTGGTGTGGTTGCCGTGGCCCCAACCGTCAAGAATCATGAGGAGTGCTTTCTTTCCCATAATGTGTATATATTTAAATGTGATAAGGTTGTTTTGGAATGGCGGACATACCGCACGGCGAAAATACACATTTATTTCCGAAAAATCTACTCCCGAAGCCTATCTTCGTTGCAGTGCTTCATTTCTTTCGGCATCCGTAGACCGCCATTCCGGCCCAAGCCAGGAGTGCCAAGTGCAGCAGGATGGGCATTTCAGCAGGCAGCAGGGCTGCGATGCAGGCAATTTGGGCGTGCACCAAACGCAGGGTGCGTGCCGGTGAAACATTCTCCTCAAGCAGTGCGCTATAGATGCGTGCCAATGAGATGATGGCGCGATTGTTGGTGAGGGAAAGGGGAGCGGTGGCAGTCAGTGTGTGAGCTGTGGAAGTGTTCATTTTGTTCATCGTAGTGCTTTTTTAGGTTTTGCGAGACATTGGGTGTTTCTCGCGCTTGTGAAAGGTTTACGATGCAAAAATCTTCCTCTTTTGCGACAGGCTGCGTCAATTTCCGTATTTCTGTGTTAAATCTTTTATTCGGGTGTTGATCCAAGCGGAAAACTCCGGCGAATCTACCACTTCGATGTCGTCGAAGAGGCCCAGCACAAAGCGTCCGATGCCTTTGAAGCTGCACACCTGCGTGTCGAGCATCCAGCGTCCGTCGTTGTGCAGATGAATTTGCTTTTCGGCTTCGGGATGTTCTTCCAGCAACAAGCTCATGGCCAGGTAGCCCATTAGAAGTCGTACGCGGAAACGTCGTTCGCCGGAGAAGTGGAACAAATCGTAGTGCAAGGGTTTGTGCTTGTCTTTGTGGCTCCAGAGCAAATCGAGCAGGTCCACGCGCTTGGCGCGGCTGATTTTGAAAGTTTTGTTCATGCCGCTCTCCGGTTCGTAGCATCGCACCTCGCTGTTCTCGGACAGGAAGAGGTAGGGTTCCACAATGCGGTCGCGCACCGCTCCGCTGTTGGGTGAGGTGTAGTCGCGCAAGATGGCCACTCGCTCGAGGGTGCATGCCTTGTAGAGAGTGCTCAGATTGTGGGCAATGAGTGTGTCAACTCCATGACGGGCCAAGACCTTGAAATCGTAGAGTGAGGCCAGCTTTTCGCGTAAGCGGCGTATTTGTGGCGAAGTGTCATACACGGAGTTCAACACTTGGTTGATGGTCATGGCCTCGTCTTCGCTGAAATGCGTGTACTCGGTGATTTGTCTGAAGAAAGGTGAGTTGTGGTCGATGCGATACTTAGTGCCTTCCTTGATAACGATGAATCCCATTTGACGAAAAGCCTCGATATATCGGTAGATGGAGCGACGATTCATGCCGAGCAATCGGCTGATATCTTCCACCGTGTGTTGTTTGTTTTGTGCCAGCAACACCATGAGTCGCAGTTGCCGGTCAAATTTTTCCAATTCCATGATCTGTCTTTGCTGTAGTGTTTGTGTGAAGGAGATAATCTTGCCCCTCTCTCTTGTAATGATACGCAAAGTTAGTGCAAGGCGAGTGCAGAACAAAAGGAAAACTTGTTTTTCTTCTGTATACCGAGCCGCTGCCCGACTTGAGCATCCGTCGAAGTATGCAAGGCGAGCGGAAAGCCAAGCATAAATGTTGTTTTTAGATATGCTTTCCCGCGACGTATGTCCGGTGCTTAGGCCTTGGAGCATGCGTGTCTTCCGAAAAATGATTACTCAATTTCGGCTACTGCCGGATTGGGTGTGCAAAAACAGTTCGTTTGAGTAGCTATTTCCGCAGTGCTTGCAGAATTTTCTGCGAGCACTGCGGAAAATTCTGCAAGCATTGCGGAAAAACGGAGAAGCCTTTAGAGATAAATTGATGTTCGAGTGGGGGCAGAAACTTTGCGACCGGAGTGTCGGTATGGCAAAGCCTGTTTTTATTGTAAAAGACAGAGAGCGTGCCTCATGGACGCGCTCTCTGTCAGAATGGTTCTTACCAATAGGTTGATAAAGTCGAAAAAACGTGTGTTATTACCACAACACATTGAACGTGCGACGGCGGCCGTTCATAAGTGTTGTTTCCACCAGATAAACGCCACTTGCGAATTGTTCCATCGAGATGCGCACTTCGGAAGTGTTGTTTCCACCGGAGTAGACGTTGCGACCGGAAGCATCGTAGATGTTGACACTGCGTAACGGAGAGCCACTTTGCAACAGGAAACCGAACTTGTCCTTCTTGAATGAGATGTTTGTGATGGAGGTTGTCGGGTCGAGTTGTATCACATAGGGTTGTTGCATGCTTCCGAGGAGCATGTCTTCGTTGAAGAAGATGGGTTCGGACACTTCAAAGGTGCTGCCATCACATTCAACAACAATATTGAGCATGACTCCACTGCCTTGGCCTTGCACGGTGATGAAGTGCAAATCGTGTGTGAGGCTTTGCGAGGATTGACCACGCAACTCTTCGTTGGCATAAATTTGCACCTTGGCATCTGTCATTACTTCCTCCCCATTCTTCACAAGAGCAATAATGTTCATGTTGCTTGGATAAGCACTGCTTCGAGTTTGCTTATGTGCTGAGCGAGTCGATAGCTTGGCCGGAGCTTTACGTTGGTAATCAGACGAGGGATAGGCGAGTTGTTTGGTGCCGGCATAATCAGAATAATAGATATAGCCTTCACCGGGCACAAGTGCCTGAAGTGTTCCCTCCCATGCATAACCATCGTAAATGGCAAAGTCGAATTGATTCTTAACAATGTCGCCATCTTCGGGACTGAGCAATGCAAAGGCGTCTGCCACCGTCATGCCTACGGGTGAAGCGAAGCCAATCCAGTTCCATCCTCTCATGATGGGCACGTTGTGTTGCTTTAAGTCAACACCCAAACCTATCACAGGGAACGAAGCTTCCTTGGCTGCATACATCTTATACATTCCGCCGGGCTGAAGCATGTTGAAGTTTCCACCACTCCATGAGTTGCCTGCTTCATTGTATGTGCTGAAACTGTCACGGGTCTTGATGTATGTGAGATTGCCGGCTACCGGTGCCAAAAGCGATTTGAGATCGGGCTGGGTGGGAGTTACATAAAGCGAACGCCACTGCCATCCCTTGTCGATACATACCACTTGTTCGATTTCATTGGTTGTGAAGAACAGAAGCGGGTCTCCATAAGAACCCATGAGATGTTCTCCCATGAAGGTTACGGCATTGATGGTCTTCACAGACGGATGAATGATGCCGGTCTCAGCATCGTAGGCCCTGAAAGTAAGGAGCTTGTTGTTATCCTCAGGATTACCATAAATGGTCATCATCACGTAATAGGCATCATAGCGTTCCATGTAGATGGGGTGTGCCACACCCACACATGTGTCGCCCTTGAAAGCTGCCAACATGTTATCGGGATTTTCGCTAATCTTGCCATCGATGCGCAGCCGGCCGATGATGTTCATCGATGTCATGTGGTCGGAGGGATTGACAGACCAGTCAGGCACATCGCCAACGGACCTGACATTGATTTCAAGCGGAGTAGCGATATTGCTGTTTCCGATGAGGTAGACGATGGTTTCATATCTTCCCACCGTTGCAGCACTTGAAACCGTGAAGGTTACTTCTGTGGACGATAGGGGTTGCAACATGCCGGCTGTCCGATCAGCTTCAAGCCATGAAGGCAGGGAGTAGAGGTTCCAATTCTCGGTGGTGTTGCCTGCATTCGTGATGCTGACGGTGAATTGTGCCGTGGCCTCACTTTCTTTCGTGATGTCAATGGTTGATTGTTCCCATGTGAGTGGATTCTGACGCACGAGAGCACTCCATTTGTATTCTCCCGAATAGTTGCCATGGATGTCACGTATGCCATTAACCTTGAAGTTGAGTGTGGTTCCTTCGATGCGTTCAGTTGCAACGTCGGGAACAATACGCAACATCCTGTCGGCAGTAACGAATGTGAAAGGAACATTCTGCAGAACAGGAGCGGCCTTCAAGGGAGGTGCTTGATCCGTAGTTGCGGCTGTGTGTTCGTTGCCGGAAAGGCTGAACACTCTTGCAGCCGGTGAAGCGAGTGAACTATGGTCAGAGAGGTCGGCTTCCACAATGGGCTGGTTGCCCTCATCAAGCGTGTTTCGTTCGAAAGGATAATAGCCTAACAATCCTGTTTCGGCATCCTGCAAACGGTGGTACCTATTGTTGCGTATCACCTGGGCAGAGTACGTTCCTTTCCAGTAACGCACTTCATCAAAGCATCCCCTCAGCGGTTGATCATAGACGTACATGTTGGCTGCATCCTTGCTACTGCGAGCACCGAGGATGAGACTTTCAGCCTGCAAACCGGGTATGATGCCGGCATCAAATTGGCGCATAGCCACACCATCGATGTAGAGGGTGGAAACTCCTTGCATTTGATTTAATACGTTCAGAGATATGTGATGCCATGCACCGCCCAGACAGTTGGCACCATTGGGAATGATGTATCGCCGACCGTTAGCAATGAGGTACATCACCTCCTTATCAATAGAGACATCGCCTTGCTCGTAATCCAACTTCCCAACATTCAAGCTCAGCATATTGTCGCCGGCTGAGAAAATGGTTACCGGAAACTCCAGTGCTGTGGTGTCAGCTCTGAACCACAACTCCAACATGTAGTCGTCTGTGTCGGTAGTGGGGCATGCGCCTAACGAAATAGAGGCATAAGAGTTACCATCAAGTTGCAGAGCTTTACCCACATTGCCGAGCATCCATGCATTGTCATTCGGCAGAATGATATGTCTGTTACGCGCTACATCAGCAGCGGTGTGACCATGTCCTTCATCAAACTTCCAATATCCGATAAGCCCGGGAGTATAAGGTGCTTTTGTCATGTTTTTCTCGCTAATAGCCACGGCAGCACCCCGTGATGAATTCCAGAGCGTGGCTTCGTGGATGAAGCCCGTAAGACCTCCACCAAAGGCAAGTGTTCCGCGACCGGTGTAGTTACCCATCGGGAGTTCGTAGAAAAGGGTGTCAACAGCGTCGTTGTAAGCACAATGCACGGAGAGAGAAGCCATATTTTCATCTTCGTTATAGTGGACAGAAGCGTTGATAAACGACCAAGTGTTTCTTGGAATGGCCTTGCCCTTGGCAATAACGGAGTCGCCGATTGTTATAATAGTGGCATCTTCTTCAAGGACCACAGCCAGCCCATTTTCCTTGCTGCCGTGGCTGAACAATGTTCCGGGTTGACTATAGTTCATCCAAAGATTAACAGCAAACGAACGGCGACTCAGGTCAATAATGGCTTCGGTCTTGGCCGGTTCTCCACCTTCGGCATGATAAGCAACACTATGATCTACCGCGTTCTCATTGAGCAGTCCCGTCACGGAAATGTTGTCCACTTCGGTGATGGCTCCACTTAAGATTTCTTCATTGAAGTAAATGGCAATTTCGTCGCCCACGTCATAAACTCCATCACTCGGTGAAGGCATGGCGAGCAATGCCGGGAGCTGCATGTCTTTCACAATAGTGATAATTGGACTCTCGTTGTTCACTTCCCCTGCCCCAAAATCGCAAACCGTGATGGCACGGAATTCGTAAATTTGATCCGGATACGTAATGGCATCTGCCATGGAGAGTTTGAAAGAGTGTGAACCTTCTTGCCCTAATGGTTTGCAAACCACAGAAGTGGAGTCGGATTTGTCAACAAAATAGCCCATGATGGACACCCAATCACTGCCAGCTGTCTTTTTCTGTATTTGAATACTTCTCAAACTACGATGATTGGGGTCATAACCATCAATGGTCAATTCGAGTTCCGAGCCGGTAATGGTGTTGATCACCTCTTCGGAGGCTTGCAGACGCACTTCCGAACAAGCCGGAACGAAATGAGCCGAAATGGGAACAGACACAGAGATGGCACCATTGGGGCTGGTGGGGTCGCCTTGGCATTGTGATGAGAGGAAGACTGAGATGCTGTCATAGTCGAGCACAGAGGGATCACCTTGTTCGATGGTTACCACTTGTGTGACGCTCTGTCCGGCAGGGATAAGCAAGTTCTTCCCACCCGGTGTGCCATTGATGAGAACCCTGGCTCCATTCTTGTTGGAAGCCTCGACGGTGCCGAAACTATACCACACATCTGTATCTATCTCGCTATTGTTCTGTAACTCGAAGGTGAAATAAGCCTTTCCACCCACCGGCACACCGGTTTTCACAGGTTCGGCACACAGGATAGCAGGCTTCTCAATCTGCATGGTGGCTTCCGAGATGGTGTAGGAATCGTTGTTTTGCGTGAGATAATACTTGGTTTTTACTTCACCCTCGTACGGACAGCTGGTCTGACCACCACGGGTGCGAAACACAGGACTGGCCTCTCCCTTGATGCTGTAAACATCCACTGAAAGTGCATCACGAGTGCCGCTCTCGGCAAGAGTGTATTGAGTGGTAGTGGAAGTTGTTTGAGTGCTATCGCTTGAATGGGTGTAATCTCCGTTCAGCTTTAAATCAAAATTGATTTGTAGACCTTTGGATTCATTCAAATTGAATCCCTTTATCTTTTTATACATGAAAGCCAACTTAAAACCAGCATCCCAAGTAACACCTTCGCCATCTTCCGTTTGTTGCACGCGGGTGTGAACTGTTCCTGCATCAAAGGAAACGTTTTCCACCGTTTCTCCATCTTCAATGGCACAAACTTTTACCTTCTCATTATTGGCCAATTGCTGTTTCCACAGACGAATTTGCTCGTTGTAAAGGTAGACACTGTCAACCTTCATCGCATTCTTGATGCTCTCCTCCTTGCCGTCAGTGAAATCAGAAGGGAAATAGATGGTATAACTTGGACCGATGCATTTGTTGTCGTCTGTTATAATTGGATTGTTTGGGTCAAGTTTTTGTTTCCCCCAAGCTTCGTCGTAATTGCTTGTCCCATACATCGGATCATCAGTCGAAAGATTGGAAACATAATATACCGTATCGACAACTGCATTCTGCACAATTGTTCCAACCGGTCGCAATACGCCATTTCGCAAATGTGTAAGATTGGGAATCAAAGAAGATTCAATGTAATGCTGAGTATAGAGGAAAGCTGTTTCAAATTCTTCTCCCACACTGATAATATCTTTCAACCCTAATTCAATAGCACCTCCCTCAACCTCATGGAAACCAACTTCGCGAGCTTCTCCGAAGGTGAGATTGGTTGACAAACCATAGAATAAGTCGCCATTTGCTCCGACATATTCGGGAGACGAACTTGTTGTAATGGTTTTAGTCGTTACAGTTTTATAAGTATCGTATTCACCGTATTTTCCAAGAACAGAAATATCAACTCCCAAACTTCTGTCTTTTAGACGTTCAAATTGTTGCAAGACATACATTCCCGGAACGCCGGATGCATACTTGTATTGTACACCCCACTTAAAAGTTCCCATTAAATTTTGGTTTATTCCGAAATTTCCCATATCGGAAACCCTGGTGTTGATTACCGTTCCCTCTGACCAAGCAGAAGAAGAGTTTGAACCCGGTGGGTCTCGTAGTACTGCCAATACTTTGTCTGGTCCTTTGGTCACAAAGTTGGTTCCAGTGGGGATGGAGCCTAAGACTATGGCATAGAACTTTCCGTTTTGATCCCAAGAATGGAAGTTGCCGTCATACTCGTAAGTGATGCTCATACCCAATGTGTAAGGTTCCTGAATATTGGGCAGACCACCTATGAAGCTGTATTCCACCTCACCTTCTTCGTTCAGAATTAGTTCGTGCGATTCAGGATTGCCCACAGTGGTTTCAGCCGTTTCGTCATTGCTCATAGGAGTGTCGCCGGCAAACTCGTTGGATATAGTTAATACTGCTCCTTCTAAATATACCAAATCTTGCAGAATGTTAGTCTCATCATCATGATTTTCGTAAACTTCAAACCCCTTTATTCGATAAGTATAGGGGGTCTCACTGATGATACACGGATATCCTGTGAGATAACTTACAGTCTTTTCTTGGGTCTCAGGGTTTGTAGCGATGGTATAGAGTTCCAATGTGTCAGTCTTTGTAACAACCTTACCATCTTCTTCCACAGATTTTGATACACAGTAGAATTGTTCACCAATACCGCCCAATCCCGGATTCTGTTCCGAAATGTCAGTTAATTGCAGTTGAGACGGACTGCGATAACTTAAGTTGAAAGAGGTGTTGTAGAATAAAGAATCCAATCTGACTTCTGTCCCTTCTTCATTAAGTTTTATCAAAACAGATTTATGTCTGTTCAATGCTTCCGAGGCGTCCAGAATGGGTAAATTCTCAAATGACACATTTGGATTCTTTACCAGAACACTCTTCACGGTGTATTGAACCGGAGGTAACCATGCAGCAAATTCTCCGGTTTGCGCGTCAGTGGTAATGGTAATGGTACGAACAGCAGTTTCACTGCCTCCACCCACCACTGCGGTGCTGTTTACATTTTTTAGGTCATTGGTGTAAGATAACGGAACAGTAGCATTTTCATAAGAAACACTTACTCCCTCCGATTTCATTACGACGTTCATTTTTCTATCACCGGCATTGAGTTCGATGACTGCTTGCCCGATGTTGGCTCGACTCTCTCCGAACCCGATGGGTAGTTCTTTCTGAACCTTACCGCCGCTGACACGCCCGATGACAAGCACCTTGGTGTTGTCTGTGAAGGTTAGTCCGTAAATATCACGGTCGAAAGTGTGCAATGTGCCAATGCTGTCGGGGTCAGCCGGATAGCGACCACCATCGGCAAAAACGTGTCCTTCTTTTTTAAGGCTAATGTAGTGGTCACCAATGGGCACGCTGATGGTGAATTCTCCATTGTCATCTGTTTCCACGATGCGATTGTTGTAGATGCAAGGCTCACCATCAATCAAAATCTGACACCCTTTCACCGGATATGTGGTGTTTTCATAATAAACCACACCGCTCACTTCAAAGCTTGAAACGTCTTGGAAGTTCACATCGCTGTAGACCAAAGAATTTTCAGATATGAAACGGGGCTCATTGATGGGGGAAAAATCATGCACTCCCATCACGGGGGTGATGTTATAGGTCATTCCATCCTTACCTGTAGAGAGGTTTCGCAGGATGTAGTTGCCGTTGGCATCGGTGATTCCATAGTTGGCAAGTTGTTCATCAGTAGGTGTGTGGGAAGAGATAGAACCTCCAACACCGATAACACCATGCATATTGTTGGTTACACCGGCTGTGCGAGAGTAGTCATAAGCTGTTCGCTGTCCCTCAATGTTCTCATCAAGGGGGTAATAGAGTGCTAAGCCATCTTCTTGGCCATCGAGTAAGCGTCCACAATTGCGTAGGATGTCTTCATTGCTCAAAGGTCGTTTCCATAAACGAAGTTCGTCCATATAGCCTCGGAAATTATGGGAAGTCAAGGTGTCTGCGTTGATGCCAAACATAAGTGCACGTTTCTTCTGTGGTATATTCTCCACGGAGAACAAGGACGATTGATTGATAATGGCTTCCTGCAAAATGCTATCTCCTGCTTCCACGATACGCCACTCTTGCTTGTAGGTGTCGTAGGTAAATGTAAGGTGGTGATAGGTGTGTGCTGTTAGCTCAATGTCTGTTTCTTTTGTTTGGAACGAGCCATTGGCATTTGGCACTTTTGCTACCAAATTGTAATTGCCATTATCTTGACGCTTGGCATAAAAGGCAAAGGCATTACTTATTTCCAATAGCATCGGCTCGGCATAGCTTGCTTCGTCTTTCAAATCTACAATATCTTTATCAAGGCTTACCCACATTTCGGCAGAGAAGCCTTTTTCTCCACCAAAGATGTTTGTCATCTTGGTGCTGTCCATCGGAACAACGATGCCGCCTTTTAGGCCTTGTCCGCGAAGTGCATACATTTGCTGTTCCACTGGGTGGTCCGGGTCGGAAGCCGGCACAGCCATAACCTTGACATCTGCAACAGAGGTGCCGGTACCGTATGTTACGCGACCGGACACCACACCGGTGGCCATGCCGAATCCATCTTGGTAGAAGTAAATGGGAGAGGTAAAACTTCCTCCGCAAGAAATAGACACTTCCAACATGTATTCATAATACAATCCCGGCTTCACCGACACGTCTTCAAATGAGTATTGAGCATCTGTGCCTGTGGTTGTGTAAATCTTTGTCCACTCATCCCAAGTGTGGCCATTTAATCGCCTATATAATATATATCGGGTGTCTTCGGAACCAAATTGATCCACACTCCACCACAATTTTACCAAATTTGCATAGGCTCCTTTCGAAGCTGTGAAATCGTTGACCTGAGTTGTTCCTAACATTTTTCCTGATACGGAGTTCGAAACGTGTTGTCTGCCCATGGCAGTTACAGTTACTTTGTAGTAATAAACATCACATGCCGAAGCCATATCAAGGTCGGTGTACTCGTAATCAAGTTTATGTCTGTCTGTTACTTGAACCTCTGCCAGCTTTTCGTACGATAGGGTGTCGTTTTTTGAACGCAGGATATCGAACGTATACTTCTCGTTGTTGCCGAATTCCTGATTTTCCCAAGATAGTAGCACTCCCCCTTCCAGATTGGTAGCTGAGAGTTTAATGGGGAAGTAGCAATTCATTTTAACCGTTACTGTTTGGCTCAAATCATCAGCTATCTCTACAGGATTTGTGTTCCAATGAGAGGGGGTGAAAGTTACGATATAATTATACTCTATGTCAAACTCAGCATTGGTGTCACTATACGACAACTCGTTAGAAGATAGCTTGGCAATCTGGACACGCGAATTCGCCCCTTCCGCTTTCTTATATCTAAATACATACCAATATCCGTCCCCATTTTGAGAGACATTGCCGTTCTGCCAATTCAATGTAATCTTATTATTCCACGGATCACTGGTTGCTGTTAAATTCTTTACCGAGTAAAAGCCTTGAACATCTTTTATCATGCAATTGTCTTTGGCAAAACGGATTTGCATTCTTTTATTAATCCAAGTATTCCATGTTTTGTCCCAATTGGAAATTTCCTCGGTGTTAGTCAGACAGGTAAAAATAAAGTTGTCTTCCGTTCGGAATTTGATTTTAGCCTTTATAAGGGAAGTGTTATTATCCAAGCTAATGGATGCCTCTCCCCTGGTTTTATCTTCATTAAGACCTAACAAGGGGCTTCCGTCACGAGTATTGTCATTATAAAAATCGGTCCAAATGCTTTGGTGCTCATCATAGTTCTGGGTATAAGAAGATGGCAGTTTTGTGGAGTAGCTCAAACGTTTGTTGTAACGACTATAGCTGCCATCTGTGTCCTTCGGGAAAATGGTAGGAACTGCACTACTTGAAATTGTACACGTTTTAGAGCTTGACGAATTCTGATCGGCGGACCAAAATCCGGAGACTTCAAATTTGAAGACATCATTTTCGTTTATTTCTAAAAGTGGCATTATTTCAAACTCAACAAAGTATTGTTTGTTGCCACCACCGTGAGCATTGTATATTAGGACTGCGGCTTTCTCTCCAATATAGCCATTCATCACAGAACCTGAATAAGTGCTGGCAATAGCTCGTACATCATCTTCAATATCTTCTTGAGCACCGGTATTTGGTGTACCTCCACTTCCATAGTGCTTTACAGAGAAGTCTGTGATCCCCTCCCAAGTAAAGATGATTTCGCTGCCCTTATATACCTTAATGGTAACAGGTTCGGCCTTATCCCAAAAACTGGGTTTCCCATCATGGTCAGCCATCAACAGCCGAACCTTGAAGGAAGGACTCTTTGGAGTAACATTTGAATCCAACAAAGAAATGGTTGGTTCGGTCCCCCATACAGACAAACTGCAGAAAGCCATCAATATGGGCAGTGATATTCTCCTTTTATGGCATAGCATCGATTGTGTAAGCCTCTCAAAGAAACTTGGTATTTGTTTAGTAAAAATGTTTTTCATATAGTTTTGTGTTTAGTTATTTCACTACATATTTTTTATTGTTCACTATATATATTCCGGCAGGCAGTGATACTGTTTCCCGATTTGTTACATGTATTATGTATACTCTGCCGGATGATGAGCAGATTCGCACATCAGAGGCTTGTGTTGCCTTGAGTTCCAACCCACCCTGTGTGGAGCAAACATTGACGGTTGTGCTTGAAATCTTGTGCAAACCGGTGGTTTCGGTCGGAATGGTTAGCACAAAGGGAGTTGACAATGTTCCGGCCATGGCATCGCTGTTGTAGGTATAGGTTTCAGCTGCAGCGACATCAATCGTTCCTTCTGTTCCTTGGTAAACCACTCGGAACGTGAGTGGTTCGCCACCGCCTTCACCTTGTATGGTAAGATATACCCGATGATTGTCTGCCGGTGTTGAGAAACTGCTGGCACGGCATTCTCCACTGCTATCGAATACGGCAACCTCACAATCGGGAACCACCGCACCTTGTTGTTGCACGATGGCAATCATAGTCATGTTGCTTTGATACTTGTAGGGGTCGCATGGTTCATACTTTCGTTCAGACCGGCCCGTGTCCTTGATAAAGAATGGAAACGAGATGAGATGAGATGAAGCTTGCATGGGAATTGCACACATTATTCCCCAAAGCAATGCAGTCAGTAGATGAGTTTTCATATTATTCAAATAAGGATTTTGGCACAAATATACGTTCTTGAATGAAAAGTATGCAAAAATTTCCTTTTTGCGTGTAATAAAATGGTATTTTTTAGGAAATGTGCATATTTGCTAACAAATTGCAAGGTTTATTGGTGTGATTTTTCTCTTCTTTCTTCAGTTGTGGCCGTGCCCGCACAAAAAAACTACACGGCGTTTAGAAATTTCCGGAAGCCGCGTAGAAATTTTTAAACGCCGTGTAGATTTATGCCCATGGCAGATGCGTATTTAAGTTTCAGAAGAAAGTTCTTCTTTCCACTCTTTGAAAGGATGAATGCGGAGGCATGAGTTATAGAAGCGTCGGTCGCCAGTTACTTCACGTCCGAGGAAAGGAGGGCGTTCGTAGGCTTCGTTTTCGTCCGAAAGCTCCACCTCGGCCATCACCAAACCCTCGTTTTCGCCGAAGAATTCATCCACTTCGAAGGTGTGTTTTCCCATCGGTACGAGCCAACGCACCTTATCGATGATGCCCGGTTCGCAGATGCGTAGCAGGGAGAGGGCTTCGTCGAGTGTGATTTCTTTTTCGAATTCGTAGCGCGACAACCCGCCGGACATCGAAGGCCCCTTGATGGTGAGGTAACCTTGTCGGTCGCGGATGCGAACACGCACCGTCCGTCCGCGCTGGCTGCAGATGTATCCTTGGATGATGCGGGTATGAGAAATGGCGACACTTTTGTAGTCGCCATTCACCAAAAACTTACGTTCTATTTCGATGCTCATGTGTCTTAAGCTCCGGCTGCAACGTAGTAGCACAGAAGTGCCACCACCATGGCGGCTATCAATCCGATGAAAATTCCGTTTACCACACGGCGTGCTTGGCGTGCTTCGCGCTCACTGCGAGCCTTGGCTTTGGCTTTATGTTTTTTGCTCATAGTTGATAAGATTTTATAAGGTTAATGTTCGTTTCTTTTTGATGGGGCTTGGTGTTTGTTATCCCTCGGTGTCTTCACCGGAGAACTCCATGAGATAAGCCTTGATGAATCCGTCGATTTTTCCGTCCATCACACCGCCCACATCGCTGGTTTGGTGGCCTGTGCGATGGTCTTTCACGCGGCGGTCGTCAAAGACGTAGCTGCGGATCTGGCTTCCCCATTCGATTTTCTTCTTGCCGGCTTCAATTTTGGCTTGTGCGGCTTTTCGCTTTTGCAAGGCGCGATCGTAGAGTTGTGAGCGGAGCAATCGCATAGCGTTTTCGCGATTTTCGAGTTGCTTTCGGCTCTCTGTGTTCTCAATGAGGATTTCTTCTTCCTCGCCGGTGTCGGGGTCTTTGTACTGATAACGCAGACGCACGCCTGTTTCCACCTTGTTCACGTTCTGTCCGCCGGCTCCTCCGGAGCGGAAGAGGTCCCAGCTGATCTTTGACGGGTCAACGTAAACCTCGATGGTGTCGTCCACAAGGGGGGTAACAAAGACGGAAGCGAAACTGGTCATTCGCTTGCCCTGTGCATTGTAGGGCGAAACGCGCACCAGACGATGCACACCGTTTTCCGACTTCAGAAATCCGTAGGCCATTTCACCTTCAATTTCCATCGTGACGGTTTTGATGCCGGCTTCGTCGCCTTCCTGCAGGTTGGAGATAGTAACTTTGTAACCTTGTGCTTCGGCATAGCGCATATACATTCGCATGAGCATCGAAGCCCAGTCCTGACTCTCTGTGCCACCGGCACCGGAGTTGATTTTGAGCACGGCATCCATGCTGTCTTCTTCCTGACGCAGCATGTTTTTCAGCTCAAGGTCTTCCAGCGCTTCCATGGTCTTGGCGTAGGCTTCGTCCACCTCTTCCTCCGTTACCATTTCGTCTTTGTAGAAGTCGAAAGCCAATTCCAATTCGTCCACCAGGAGTTTCACTTCCTTATAGCCGACAATCCATTTTTCCAGGCTTTTCACCTTTTTCATTTGCTCCTCTGCACGCTTGGCGTCATCCCAGAATCCGGGATCCTGTGTGCGGAGTTGCTCTTCTTCGAGTTGTATGGTCTTTGCGTCGATGTCAAGGTAGCGATGCAGGGCCTCTGTGCGGTCCTTTGCCGCCTTGAGTTGTTCAATGGTTATCATGCGTGTTAAAAATTCTTTTTCGGTGCGAAGGTACAAAAAAACTGCTATCTACGCCCTTTTTCGTGCCTTTCATGCCTTGGGGGTGTGCTCCTTTTCGGCTTCTGCATAGATTTTGTCGATTTCAGTGGCATATCGTTGGTACACCACGCGCCGCTTCACCTTGAGCGTATTGGTGAGTTCGCCGTTTTCAATGCTGAAAGGCTCGGTCAGCAACAGAAAACGTTTGATTTTCTCGTAGTGGGCCAAGTCTTGTTGCAAGGTTTCGATGCGCTCGGCCAACATTTTGAGCACGGTCGGTTCTTTGCATAACACTTCCCGACTGCCCACGATGATGCCTTGCTCGTTGGCGTAGCGTTCCAACAATTTGTAGTCGGGCACAATCAATGCAGAGACAAACTTTCGTTCATCGGCCACGATAACAGCCTGTTCGATGTAGCGATCGATTACAAGCTTCGACTCGATCATCTGTGGAGCGATGTATTTTCCGTTGCTCGTCTTGAAAAGGTCCTTGATACGTTCCGTGAGGAATAGTTCTCCATCTTTGATGTATCCGGCATCACCGGTGTGAAACCAACCGTCAGCATCGATGGCTTCACGGGTGGCACTCTCTTGTTTGTAATACCCCGGAGTGATGGTCTTGCCGCGAAGCAACACTTCATTGTTTTCGCCGATTTTTATTTCCAAACCATCGATTACTCGGCCCACCGAACCCGGAGTGATGACTTGTCCGTCGCGGTCGCACGACACGGTGGCCGTGCTTTCGGTCAGACCATAACCCACTTTCATGTTCAGACCGGCGGCATGCACGAAGCGTTCCACCTCACGCGGAACAGCAGCACCGGCTGTGGGGAAGAAGTTGGCGCGCTCCAGACCCAGTTGTTTGCGCAGCAGTTTGATAACGGTGCGATTGAAAAAGGCAAACTTCAGGCTCAGACCAAGCGGTGGAGTGATGCCTTTGGCCTTATAGTCTTCCCAGTAGCGGCCGCCGACATCCAAAGCTTCGCGGATGAGTTTTCGCAACACGGGGCTGCCGTTTTCCATCTTGTCGAGCACGGCCTGATACACTTTCTCCCAAAATCGGGGAACGGAGCACATACACGTGGGATGCACTTCCTGCATCGACTTCTGCACATCAAGCGGTCGCAGGTTGATGGCCAAACGTGCGCCTTCGGTGAGGCAGTGATAAGACCAAGCACGCTCAAATACATGCGTGAACGGCAGAAAGTTCAGTGTGATGTCGTTTTCGTCCAGTTCGAGCATTAAATCATGCACACGGAATGCTTCATGAAACATTCCGCAAGTCAGCATCACTCCCTTGCTGTTGCCTGTGGTACCGCTGGTGTAGAGAATGCAGGCCAAGTCGTCCATGGTTGCTTCAGCCTGTCGGTGCACCCGCTCTTCGGCATGGTTGGAACTTCCAAGTTGCAGAAAGTCATCAAAATACATGGACACGTGGTCTTGTTTGTTCTTTTTGACATTGCGATCAAAGATCACGATTTTTTCCAAATGCGAGCAGAGTGAAATCACACCGAAAGCAGTGTCATATTGTGCCTGTTCTCCGACAAAAAGAATGCGAACTGCAGCATCGTTCATCATGTATGAAACTTGCGCTCCGCTGCTTGTGGCATAAAAGGGTATGGTTACGGCTCTCACACCATAGGCACCGAAATCGGTATAAAGGCATTCGGGCTTATTTTGTGAGAAGATGGCGATATTCTCCTGCACTTTCACACCTAACGAAAGCAGTGCGTGCGAAACGGCTGTGGCTTTTTCGGAAAAGGTGTTCCATGACACGGGGAGCCATTTCCCGATTTCGTAATCACGGTATTGCAAGGCCGTACGTTCACCGTAGCGTTTGGCTTGCTCTTGTATCAGAACTGAAAGATGCGCATTGTTTTGCATAACTCTTACATTTTGTTTCAGGTTAAGAAGAGGGGAGGTCTGAAAATGGCAAAGCATCCGGCCGATGCTCCCTCATGTTATCGCAAAGGTATTGGTTTAATTTGAAACTAACTGCATTGTGCCATCGTTTTTTGGCTGTTTGCCTGTGTTTATACCCAATTATGGAGAAATACTGCATCGGTGCATACATGGGTGTGGTGGCGTTTTGTCGATTATTTTCCTTTGATGCTCCAAACATTTCAAGTATCAGCGTTTAATCTCAAGCTCCTTTGTGGTGTCTTCCAGTTCGGATTGAAATCCTCCGCTTCATGATGTTACGACACAGGGGCGACACCTCTGCCGCCCCTGTGTTTTCGGAAATTTTTGGTTGTTCTTGTGCTACTTTGCCCAATGCTTTTTACCGCCTTGGATGTAGATTCCCGTTTTGGGTATGCCGGGAAGTCGGCGTCCGGACAAATCGTGGATGGTGTCAGAACATTTGTTGTCTGTTGGGGTAATGGTGTCGATGCCGGTGATGTCCCACGCTTGGACTTCATAGAGCACTTCCTCGCCCACCGTGCACTTTAAGACTTGTTTCGAATAAGCACCCACAGCTTCAGGATGTGTCATCGAAAAAGGACCGTAGGGGTTGCCCACACCGTCAATCCATGTGTAGTTAAAATCTTGATGGTATCCCTCCATCAAAAGGCTCATTTCGTTAATCAGAAGTTCGTGGCCCAAACGTGCTTCGCTGTATCGCTTGGTCAGACACATCTCATATTGATGCATATCACAGGCCGGAGCACCCCATAAAATCGGTGAGACATTTTCCGGCAGAGTTACCATTACTTTCTCATTCACATCCATGTCGAAGTCGTAAATCATGATGGCTTCTGCGGAGTTGCTGAAAGGCAGCATATAAACTCGTCCATTCTCTTCACGCACAAGTGCCATCAATGCAAAACTTCCATCGGTGGAATGGTAGTTGGTGAACACTCGTTTCCACTTTGTGCCTCCGATGAGGCTGTCGCCCTCTATTTTGAGGGTATAGAATTTGGAGGGAATACCCTCTTCGGGATAAAGTGATGCTTGCGGACTGCGTTCTTCCATGAACCATGTCTTTCCTTCTTCCACAAAGGGACGAGCCTGCATGCTTACAGCAAGAAGCACAAAGGCAAAGAGAGTAAAAATCTTTTTCATAGGGCTTCGGTTTAGAGGGTTGATATAGAAACTTCTGCAAATCTGTTTTTTTTTTTTTTGAAGCAGCAAGCTATTTAACAACTTATTTTATGGGAGTCCGTAAAAATAATCTTGAAACCGTTCTCCATGTAGATGCAACAGATCATTCCCAAGGGTCAATCCAGGCTTTCCAAGTGAAGTGCCAACGAAGTTTATCCGGATGGCATGGCCACCAGAGGTCAATAAGTTTTCCGTTTGCATCATATTTGATGTGCAGAATTCTGGTTTCTCCCCAAACATATCCAGCCTCATTCACTATGTCGGCTTCATATCCGATACGGCAATCCTCAGCAGTACTTCGGGGATGAATGCCCATTCTTCCGAAATAAGGAGTGATGGGTTTAATCCGTTCGTTGGCTCGTGCCGGCATATGATGAAAGTAGGTGATTTCCTTGTAGAGGTATCTGCCTTGTGGCAAGTCAATACTGCTATCCGCAATGAAGTATGCCATTGCCCAGTATTTAGGCTCTTCGTAACGCCTGTAACCTTCCACCGAATCGCAGACAACCTCCGAAAGCGAGATGTTTCCATTGAAGAGAGGAAAGTCTTTGCGTAGGCAGATGGTGGTGTCTTGTTCAATATACTTCACGATGTTCCCATCTTCTGTTTCTACGGTGGGGTATACCGGTGGTTCATATTCACTGGCGCATGAGGTTGTCATCAAGGCCAAAGACACAAGAATGATATGAAAAATGTTTTTCTGTAACATGGCTTTACTATTTTTGATTTTGAAAGGGTTACCATCCGCTACCATCTTCTTCTATGGCTGAATAATACCAAACTAAATCTGCTGGATTGCATGGATAGTATTTGTTTACTGAAATTTCGGAAATATCACATCGGATGTGTGTCTCATCACAAGAGAAAAAGAAGGCACTTCACCCAATAAGGACAAATAAGAAAGTGGGAAGATGCTTTGTCATAATAATTTGTTTTAGAGTTTTTAAGTTGTTTCGTGATGGCAAATTTAGAGATTGCTTAAATGTTCTTTTCAGATTCGAGTACACAATTGAGTACCCAATTTTTAGTTTTCTTGTTTTCAGATGGTTGCAAGTGTGTCCGTGAAGTTTTATTTTGTGGGTTGTTTACAATTGTTTACTTCTTGTTTTAGGAGAATGTGTCATCTTACAATGTTTATTCCACCTCAAATCCTCATCCGTAGGATAGACTTAATGGGTGCGTTATATTAAAATATCAGCATAGTATCTCTGTCCAAAGATATCAATGGTGATAGTATAATTCCCATCTTCCAAATGTTCCAAGGATAAAACATTCTCTTCTGTTGAAGATAAGAAAAGCGTACCTCTTTCTATTAGCTCGTCGTTCCGGCTGATAGAGTAAGGAATGGAAAGACTGTTGGTCGTGGTAAAAACTATATTCCTATCTTTTTGTGTGGTCACCGGAAGGTTGAACGTGGTACGAGGGATAAGATCTTTATTCGGATCATCGTTCAGATGCCAGATGAGTTGGCCTTGTAAGTTGACGATTGGACTGCTGTCAATCGGATCTACCTCGGTCGAATTTCCCGGAATACCGCTTGTGGCGATAAGAAAGCAGAATGCGAAAATGTTTTTGTTCATAGATTAAATAGTTGGGTATTAAACAAAAGATGTAGGGCAAAAGTAGAAGTTTGAAACGGTGTTTTTGTAATCATTTGTAATCATTCGGTAAACACCTGTAATTAGTTTTAAAGTTTTTTAAGCAAATCTCTGCGTTCCTCTCAACGGATGCTTTTCTTTTTTATAAGTTTGCTTCATTGACAAACGTTTTCGGTGGGTCTTGATGATTTTTTTCAAATATAGCGTACACTATTGGATACTCCTACATAATTGTGTGTACGATTGCAGGTTGGGGGAAGTGTGTGGTCCTTTGTACAAAAAAGTAAGTTTTCGGAACTATACAATAAGTGAGTTCTGAGTGCGAATAGGTCTTTCGGGGTGTATCTCAATATGTCTGTGCCCTGTGGGCTGCTTCGACCTTCTCTCTCCGCAGCTTTTTGTTTTCGTTTTTTACTGCTCATCTGTCACTTTTCGTTGTAACCTCCTGCATGGTAGTGGGTTGCACGGTGACAGAAATGGTGACAGTAAACAGATTCATCTGTCACTGCTGTCACTCTTCTGCCATACTCCGACATGTTGTTCTTAGCCGCAGGCTTATCACGGGTAGGCACAAACACTCAAAAGCGTTTCTTATTTTTTGCTTTCCACTCGCCTTTCCTCTTTTTACATAGACGGGCTGCGGCTTGGAAACAAAAGAAATGCTTACAGCCTTTCTTTGTATTCCCCTCGCCTTGCATTATTTTTGCAAACGGAAGATAAAAAAAGAAAGTATGCAGGAAGAAATAATCAGCCGAGCTGCCACACAAGCCATGCAGTTGTTGGAGGGTATGATTGCCCGTCCGTCATTCAGCCGCGAAGAAACAGCGGTTGCCGATTTCATCGAGGATTTCATGCAGAAGTGTCAATTAAATCCGCAGCGCGCAGGTAATAATCTGTGGTGCGTTTCGCCGACCATGAAGTCTGAACGTCCCACTTTGCTACTCAATGCTCATCTTGATACGGTCAAGCCGGCAGCCGGGTGGAAGCACAACCCATTTACTCCCACCTATGAGGGCGACAGCCTCTATGGATTGGGTAGCAACGATTGTGGCGGAGGCTTGGTGAGTCTGCTGATGGCTTTCATGCTGCTTCGTTGTGATGAAAATTTGCCATATAATCTCATTTTTCTGGCTTCGGCTGAGGAAGAGGTGTCCGGCAAGGGGGGCATTGAGAGTGTCTTGCCATTGTTGCCCCATATCGATGTGGCCATTGTGGGAGAGCCGACGGGCATGCAGCCGGCCATTGCCGAGAAAGGGTTGATGGTGCTTGATGTGGTGGCACGCGGCAAGGCCGGCCATGCTGCGCGTAATGAGGGTGTGAATGCCATCTACGAAGCATTGGCGGACATCGAGTGGTTTCGCTCGCACCATTTCGAGAAAATTTCGCCCCTGTTGGGCGAAGTCAAGATGACAGTAACGGTTATCCAAGCCGGCACGCAGCACAACGTGGTGCCGGCCGAGTGTCGGTTCACGGTGGATGTGCGTAGCAACGAATGCTATCAAAACACGGAATTGCTGGATGAAATCGTGCGAAATGTGAAGTCCGAAGTGGTGGCCCGTTCCACCCGTCTCAACTCTTCAGGCATATCGCTCGAACATCCGTTGGTGCAACGTGCTGTGGCTATGGGAAAGAAGCCGTTTGCCTCTCCCACATTGAGCGACCAAGCATTGATGCCTTTCCCCTCGTTCAAGATGGGTCCCGGCGATTCGGCCCGTTCGCATACGGCAGATGAATACATCCGGCGGCAAGAGGTGGAAGATGCCATTCGTTGTTATTGCTCTTTGTTGGGGAGTTGAAACCCTGAAAAACGCAGCTGCTTCTTCGGGGTGCTTTGGCCGTAAATCTACAAGGCGTTTAGAAAAATGCGCAGTGCTTGCAGAATTTTCTGCAAGCACTGCGCATTTTTTCGTCAAGCGTATGCGAGTTGTCCCAATCACTCCAGGACTTTTGCAGAGATGATTCGTACGTCTGCAATGGGGCGGTCGTTCGGATGTGTGGGAACTTTGTGCATTTTACCTATGACACTCAAACCTTTTATCACCTCTCCGAAGACGGTGTATTGTCCGTCAAGATGCGGCGTGCCTCCGCGCGATTGATAGTCCTGCGACATTTCCGGTGTGATTTCGGCATAGCCGCCGGTCTGCTCACTGACGAAATCTGCCATGGCCGACATTTCACGCGGTGTGTGCGTTTTGCCCCACACCACATAGAATTGCGAACCACTGCTGCGCCGTTCGGGGTTCACTTCGTCCGGTTCGCGCGCTGCGGCCACGGCACCACGATAGTGGTAATGGTAGGGCAAATCCAGCTCCAACGGCAAGGTGTAGTCAGGGCCGCCTTCGCCCAGAGGTGTCTCAGGAGTGGCATTGCGCGAATGTGGGTCGCCGGTTTGCACCATGAAGTTGCGAATGATGCGATGGAACAGAAAACCGTCATAATAGCCCTCGCGCACCAGTTTCAAGAAGTTGTCGCGGTGCTGCGGTGTTTCGTTGAAAAGTTCGATGGTGAATTCGCCCATTGTGGTGGTGAATATTACCTTGGGGCGTTTATCCGTGGTCTTTGCCTGTCCCTCGGGCAAGGCAAGGAAGGCACATAGCAACAGCAGAATCGGGTAAATAATGTGGCGCATGGTTGTGCGGAAAAAACCGATGAAATGGTTGTTTTTTGAAAAATGTGTACTCGGTTGTGTACTCGGAGTGTGGCTGCTTAAGCGTTGGGAGTCGTGTCGCTGCCTTGGGTGAGCGGAGACTTATTGCAGGTTTTTGTCGTTATAAAATTCTTCCGCGATTTCGCTGCTCTCGGTGGGCTGAGAAATAGGTTGTTCGTTCTTGCGTGCATAACGGCTCACGCTGAGTATCATTCCGATGTAGGCGCAATTGATGAGCGTGGACGAACCTCCGCGACTGATGAGTGGCAACGGTTGACCCGTAACGGGGAAAATACCAACGGCTACCAACATGTTCAAGATGGCTTGAAACACCAGTAGCAGTGCCAAACCCATGACCAAGAAAGCCGGGAAATTGCGTTCGCACCGACTGGCAATGCGGCCGGCACGTATGAGTAGCACGGTGTATAGGAATATCACACCGAAAGCTCCCCACAGCCCCATTTCTTCGATGACGATGGCGTAAATGAAGTCGCAATCGGCATGGCTCAGATAGTCTCTTTCCACCGAATTACCCGGCATGAGTCCCACACCGTTGCTTGAAGCGATGGCAATGTGGGCATGTCCCACTTGTGCGTCGCGATCCATGTCGAAATCTTCGGGTTTGGTAATTTCAGTTTGCTCTCCGAATTTCTCCACACGCGCTTTGGCGGTGGCCATACGTCCCATCAAAGGTTTGTCATAGATGGGGTCTTTCGGGTCGTCGGGCAGGGCTTTCAGCACAAAGAAACCGGCCACGGCACACAAGGCAAGTACTCCCAGGAGCTTGCCTATCAGCATCAATGGGACGCGCCCGATGAACATCATGATAAATACTACGGTGAAGAGCATCAGGGCGGTGGAGATGTTGTCGGCAAAGATGAGTCCGCACAGCACGATGGCAAACCCCAAAATCAGCTTGAAAGCCCTGGGATCGGCTCCGTCTTTTCGTTGCATGAACGAGAGAATGAAGGCTTCGGTGATAATCATGGCTCCTTTGGCAAATTCGGAAGGCTGGATGGAAACACCGAACACCTTCAACCAACGTCCCGCACCATTGATGTCGCCGCCGACCAACGAAGCCAGCAACAACAGCACCACGGACAGTGGCACCAAAATCATCGGCAGCAACTTGAAATAGCGGCAAGGAATGTTGTGAATGCCGATGACCACGAGGGTGCCGATGCCAAGGAATATAGCTTGCTTGATGAGCGGATCCCAAAAAGAACCGGCCTTGTAGGAAAGCATACTGGCTGCACTGAACACCTCGATGAGCGAGATGAGGCACAAAAAGAAGAACACGGCCCAAATGGCACGGTCGCCTTGAAAAATGCGATTTGTCTTAAACATCTTTGTCTGTGATGGGGTTATTTCGGAAGTTGATGCGCCAGTGTCTTGAATTGCTCACCGCGGTCTTCCATGTTCTTGAATAAATCGAAACTGGCACAGCAGGGACTCAGCAATACCACATCGCCGGGGTGTGCCAACGATACACAGGCTTCCACGCAGGCTTGCATGCTGTTGGTGTCGGCCACGGGCAATCCCAAATCGTCGAAAGAATGGTGCAATTTGCTGTTGTCTGCACCCAAATACACAATGGCTCTGCATTTCCGGCTGATCAATGGGTGCAATGGGGCATAATCGTTTCCTTTGTCCTTTCCGCCAACAATCAGTACCACAGGAGCCGTCATGCTCTCAAGGGCACAATAGCATGCATCAACGTTGGTGGCCTTGGAATCGTTGATGTAGGTAACTCCACCTGCCGTACAAACTTTCTCCAAGCGGTGCTCAACGCCCGGAAAATCGCTCAGGCATTGACGCAACACTTCCGGGGAAACACCGGCCGACAGCGTGGCGATGGCTGCTGCCATGCAGTTGCGCAGATTGTGGCGACCAGGCAAAGAGAGTTCGTCGAGGGGCATCTCGAAGTGTTGCGGAATGTTGACCACCAATTTTCCATTCTCCGAATACGCAGCTGTGCTGCCGAGGGTTTCTTCTTTTGTGTCGCTAAAAGCGCATACATGACTTCCGACTTTGTGATTGGGCAGTTCCTTGCCAATCCAAGCATCTCCGGCCCAATAGATAAACGTATCTTCTGCTCTTTGGTTCTGCAGAATGCGGAGTTTGGAATCGACGTAGTTTTTCATGCAGAAGTCGTAGCGGTCCAGATGGTCGGGTGTGATGTTGAGCAAAACGGCAATGTCAGCGCGGAACTTGTACATATTGTCCAACTGAAACGATGACAACTCGATGACATACCAGTCGCGTTCACCCTCAGCCACCTGCAGGGCCAGACTTTTCCCGATATTACCGCCAAGACCCACGTTGAAACCTGCAGTTTTCAGAATGTGATAAATCAGAGATGTGGTGGTGGTTTTTCCGTTGCTGCCCGTGATGCAAAGCATTTTGGCATGCGTGTAGCGAGCTGCAAACTCAATTTCGCTGATGACGGGTATGCCGCGACGATAGGCTTCTGCCACAATGGGGGCTGTGTCGGGTATTCCGGGGCTTTTCACAATCTCGTCAGCGTTCAGAATTTCACTTTCGGAATGTCGGCCTTCCTCCCATGAAAGTCCGTGGGCATCGAGGAGGTTCTTATATTTCTCCTTGATGTTACCCATGTCTGATATGAAAACTTCATACCCTTTCTGTTGTGCCAAAATGGCGGTTCCGACACCGCTTTCGGCGGCTCCTAACACTGCAAGTCTTGCCATCGTTTTTGCTTTTGCGTTATCTGATTTTCAAAGTGATGATAGTGGCCGCGGCCAAGAGGATGGTGGTAATCCAGAAGCGGACGGTGATTTTTGATTCATGCCAGCTCCCCTTCGGCCATTTGCCCAACACGTAATGGCATTCGGGGTCGAGTTGTGAAGGCAGCACGCGGAAGTTGTCATGAATGGGGGTGCGCTTGAAAATGCGCTGTTTGCGTCCGCGCTTTTTGCCCCATTTGAAGTATTCCACTTGCAGAATGACACTCAAGCTTTCGAAGAGGAAGATTCCACAAAGGATTGGGATGAGCAATTCTTTGTGAATAATGATGGCCAAAACGGCGATAACACCTCCAATGGACAGAGAGCCTGTATCTCCCATAAAGATTTGGGCAGGATAGGCATTGTACCACAAAAATCCTATCAGTGCTCCCATCATGGCACAAGTGTAGATAACCAATTCCTGAGAGCCCGGGATATACATGATGTTCAAGTAACCGGCAAATTCCAAATGGCTTGACACATAAGCCAGGATGCCGAGTGCAAAGCAGATGATGGCACTGTTGCCGGCTGCCATGCCGTCCATACCATCGTTCAAGTTGGTGCCGTTTGATACCGCGGTAACCACAAAGACGGTTACGAGCACAAACAAAATCCAGCCGGCTTGCGTCTTGTATTTTCCGCAGAACGACATAATCTCGGCATAGTCAAGATTGTTGTTCTTCACAAAGGGAATAGTGGTTTTTGTGCTTTTCACGGCTTCGCTCTTGTGAACCACCTCAGTGGTGGTGCCTTGGCGTTGCACCTCAATATTTTCCCGAATAACGGCATCGGGACTCAAATAAAGCGTAAGCCCTACGAACAAGCCCAAAAGCGTTTGTCCCAAGATTTTATACTTGCCGGCCAATCCTTCCTTGTTCTTCTTGAAAATTTTGATGTAATCGTCCAAGAATCCGATAAGCCCGAGCCAAACTGTGGTTACGAGCATCAAAATCATATAGATGTTGCGCAAACGTCCCAATAACAAACAAGGCACCAATATGGCAACAATGATAATGATTCCTCCCATGGATGGAACGCCCACCTTGTTGACACCATAGGGGTCAATGGAGGCATCGCGTTGCACTTCCGTGATGTTGCGTTTCTTCATCCACTTGATGAAATACTCTCCGAACCATAAGGATACGAAGAGGGCTAACATCAGTGCCAGTAACGAACGGAAAGAAATGTAAGACCAAAGGCCGGAACCGGTTACGCCGAATTGCTCTAAATATCTGAACAAGTAGTAAAGCATGATGCGATGTTGATTTTTCTGTTTTCAGTGTGAAAGAATAAAAACCGTGATTTCATCGTGGAAAGATGCCTTTAGGAAATTCCAAATGCGGCACGTATTTCCTCGTGGTCGTCAAAGTGATGTTTCACTCCCTTGATGTCTTGGTAGGGTTCGTGTCCCTTTCCTGCCACAAGGATGACATCGCCCGGTTGTGCCATCATGGCTGCGGCACGGATGGCTTCCCGACGATCGACGATGCTGATAGTTTTTTTCAAATGCTTTGGACTGAGGCCGGCCAGCATGTCATTGATGATATCCTGCGGTTCTTCAAATCTTGGATTGTCGCTGGTGATAATCACGCGGTCGCTTTGCTCGGCTGCTTCTTGTGCCATCAAGGGGCGCTTTCCCTTGTCGCGATTTCCACCTGCACCGCACACGGTGATAATTTGCCCTTTGTTTTTCAAAATCTCGCGGATGGAAGTCAGCACATTCTGCAGCGCATCCGGTGTGTGGGCGTAATCGACTACGGCACTGAATCCTTGCGGTGAACGAATCGTTTCGAAGCGACCATTCACGGGATGTAGCGTCGAGAGAACGCGAAGCACATCTTCAGCGGTGTGTCCCAACATCACGGCAGCACCATAGACAGCCAATAGGTTGGACACGTTAAATCTGCCCACGAAACGTACACTGACCTCGCGACCGTCTATGTCAAGCAGCATGCCTTCAATGGATTCTTCCAAGATGCGCCCTTTGAAGTCGGCGGCAGTGCGAGTGGAGTAAGTGCGGAGTTGAGCCTTGCAGTTCTGAAGCATGATATTGCCGTTGCGATCGTCTGCATTGGTGATGGCAAAAGCACTTTTAGGCAAGGCATCAAAAAAAGCTTTCTTGGCATCGCGATAATTCTCGAATGTTTTGTGATAATCCAAATGGTCGCGTGTCAAGTTAGTAAACAAGGCTCCGGTAAAGGTCAGACCACCGATACGTTTTTGCTGAATGGCGTGCGAACTGCATTCCATGAAAGCATATTCGCAGCCTTCCTTTACCATTTCGCTCAGAAGGCGGTTCAGCGTAATGGGGTCGGGTGTGGTATGTTCGGTGGGATATTCCTGCCCGTCAATGTAGTTGCAAACGGTTGAACAAAGGCCGCATTTATAACCAAAACCGCGGAACAAATGATAGAGCAAGGTGGCTATGGTTGTCTTACCATTGGTGCCGGTTACACCGATGAGCTTCAGATGTGATGTGGGGTCGCCATAGAATTGTGTGGCAACCTTTCCGACGGCATCTTCAGTGTCGGCCACTCTCACAAAAGTAATGTCGGAAGAGTAGCCTTCGGGGATGGGATTGCTGACAAGCACGGCACGTGCACCGCGCTCCAATGCTTTTTCAATGTAAGCGTGTCCATCGGTTTGTGTGCCTTTGACGGCAATAAAGAGGTCGCCCGGGGCAACGATGCGTGAGTCGATGTTTACACCTCCGATTTCAATGTCCAGACTTCCGCGATGCTCCAGCGGATTTACTTTCTTGAGAATTTCAGACAATATCATTGTCGTAGAATTTTATATGGTTCTTACTCTGTTTTTTTGTTCGGGAAGCAAAGCCCACGCCATGCTGCCGGCCGTTTGTTCGTTGCTGTTCGAAGAGTTGCCGTTGCCGGGAACGTTTTTGGGCGGAGCTGGTGTGTTTGCCGTGTCGCTTTGTGCGGTATCGGGTAACGCCACTTGTGCCGGCTTTGGTGCTGCCGGCAGGGCCAATGGTTGCATCTTTACTTTTTTTAGTGTGAGTTCAATCACTTCTCCCTTGGTGAAACGATGGCCCGGAGCCAAACTCTGGGCACTTACGCGACCAACTCCTTTCACTTTGACACGAAGACCTAATTTCTCAAGGCGGAACAGTGCATCACGCAATCCGTAACCGGAGACATCGGGCACTGTGCCTGTTTTATAGCTTTCGGCTTTCAAAACAAGAGACGTAGGTGTGGTTTCTGCACTGCCCCATGTGATTTCTTTGCCATCATGTCCGAAAGGATTTTCGTGGTGTATGCCTAATGAGGCAAGTACTTGGGCTGTGGCCGTAAGGTTGCCCGGTCTTGTCAGCGGGGTGTGTACGTTCACGGTGTCGCGTGCCTGGTTGAAATCGTTGCTGGTGTGGAGTGCCATCACGGTTTCAGCGACACGTTTGAATACCGGTCCGCAGTCGCCACCGCCCGAAATCATACCGCTACGTTCCAAGCAGACGATGCAAGAGTATATCGGCTTTTCAGCCGGGAAGTATCCGGCGAACGAAACAAGGTATCTTGATGTTTGGCCGGCTTTTGTCCAAATTTGAGCCGTGCCTGTTTTTCCGGCTACGTGGAACATGCGTGAACCTGCAGCCTTTCCGGTTCCGGTTTTGGCATTCACAACATCAAAAAGACATTGCTGTATGTTTTTGGCCACTTCGGGCTTGCACATTTGTTCGCGTACTACGCTGACGGGATATTCGCGCACCACTTCGCCATTGCGCAATACGGCTTTCACCAATCGGGGACGCATCATTTTACCTCCGTTGGCCACACCGTTGTAGAAGCTGACGGTGGCGATGGGTGGCAACTGTGTAACATATCCGATGCTCATCCAAGGCAGGTCGGTCTTTGCCCAATATGCCGTGCTGCTCTTAGGATCTTTAATGCGTGCTTTGGTGTAACCGGGGATGGGAACCTGCAAGTCATCGGCTATGCCGAGACGATGCAGACCATCGACAAACTGCTGTGGGTTGTCCTTGTAGAAGCGGTCAATCAGTACGCTGACCCCCACGTTAGAGGAGCGTTGCAAAATGCCGGAGACATCCAAAAATTGGTTATAGCCTCCTTTGCGCCAGTTGTGGTCTTTCATGTTTCGGCCATGCAGTTCCACCACTCCGCAGCCCACATTCACTCCATCTGTCATGGAGAGATGACCATCGTTCATGGCAACCATGAAAGACATGGGCTTAAATACGGAACCAGGTTCATAGAGGTTGCTGACGGCCGCTGTGCTTTGTTCAATGAAATCACCGTTGGATGTTTGCGACAAACTCGTGATGGCTTTGATGTCGCCGGTGGCCACCTCCATGAGAATACATACGCCGGAATAGGTGGCACCGAGTTCGCGCATGCGGTCGGCGAGTGCTTTCTCGCAGACGTCCTGCATGCCAATGTCCAAGGTGGTTTGAATGTCAAGCCCTGCTACGGCCGGTTCGTCAATCTGCTTCACATTGCGATTTCGCACCTTTTTCCAGTGATAGCGTCCGGGCTTGCCGCGTAACACAGAGTCGAAACTGAGTTCCAAACCACTGCGGGCTTTGTTGTCCTCCGCGTAGAGGTCGCCGATGGTTCGATTGGCCAAACGTCCGTAAGGCTTCTTGCGAAGCTCGTATTTCGTCGCGTTGAAACCGCTCTTGTATCTTGGCAAATTGAAAAGCGGAAGTTTTTTTGTTTCGAGGTATTGCAGATAGGTAACCCGTCGTGGATATATCGGCCAATAGTGGCTTTTCTTGTCGCGGCCTTTCTGTAAGTGTGCACGAAGTTTGGCAGGCTCAACATCCGGAAAGATTTTGGCCATCCCATAGCAGATGCTGTCCATTTTAGCATTCAACAAACTGTCGCGGCGATGCTGGTCTTTGATGCTGTCTTCCTTATCTTTTTCCCAAGACATGAAGTCCATGTACATTCTGTATTGCGGCAACGTTCCGGCCAATAGTTCGCCGTTGGCTGCCAGAATGTTTCCGCGAGTGGCCGGAAGCTCATGGTTCTGCTTGTTATAGTTGAGTCGGCGCACCTCCATCCAGAAATCACGTTCTTTGACGATGATGTAGGTGGCTTTCCCCAGAATCCATACGGCCAGCAGTCCCAGCACAATGGCTACGACTACATAGCGGGTCATGACTTGTTTGCTTGGAAAATTCATTCGTGTGCTTTTATGCTATAGTGTGGAGTGGTCGAAGTTTGGATTGTTGAGTCGGCAAGTCCTTCCTCTACGTTGCTGCGAAGTGTTTTCTCGAGCAGTTCGCTTGAACAAGTCAAGGCTTTGTATTTGCGGTCGAGCAGTGTGTCCACAAGGTCGCCGGCCGTAATCATTTCCTGCTGACAGGAATATCGGTTGCTGATATAAACAATGGTGCAGACGGTGATGAGCACAATCATTCCAAACTGTTTGCGCAACCAACCTCCTGCCAAGATTTCTCCGCCCAACACCGAGCGCCATGTGAAGTTGACAGGGGCTTCGTCGTCCTCTGCCGCAAATTTCTTCAGGGCTTTGATGGTTTCGCGTGTGCTGCCGGCCTCTTCAGTCGGGCACTCAGGCTCTTCGGGAGAGGGTTCAGCGCTTTCATCAACACTTTCATCGGTTGTTTCGGTGCTCACCGGTATTTCTTCCTCTTTGTTATATTCGTTTTTGTCCGATTTCATCGCGTAATTCCCCTATTTGTATAAACTTCCTTACTTTTCGTGTGTGGTTCTCTTGTTGATGGCAACTTATTTGATACGTTCGGCAATGCGCAGCTTGGCACTTCGGCTGCGTGGGTTGCTTTCTTGTTCTTCTCGGTCGGGCACAATCACTTTGTTGCTTACCGGTCGGATGGGCGAAAGACGGTTGCCGAAAAAGTCTTCTTCCACTTTGCCCTCGATATTGCCCGAGCGCATGAAATTCTTCACCATGCGGTCTTCCAAAGAGTGGTAGGTGAGCACCACCAGTCGTCCGCCGGGACGCAGTGATTGCAAGGCGGCTTTCAGCATCTCGGCCAGGGCGTCCATTTCGTGGTTTACTTCGATGCGGAGTGCCTGAAAAACACGTGCTGCCTCTTTCTTCTCGCGTTCGCGTGGCAGATAGGGACGTAGCAAGGTTAACAGATTTTCTACGGTTTCAACGGATTTTTCTGCTCTTCCCTTGACGATGGCAGAAGCCAGTTTTCGGCTGTTTTTGAGTTCGCCATAGAGATACAGGATACGCGCCAGGTCTTCTTCGCTATAAGTGTTGACGATGTCGGCTGCCGTGGTGCCACCGCGACCGTTCATGCGCATGTCCAAACGGGCATCGTAGCGAAATGAGAAACCGCGTTCTTCGGCATCGAAATGGTGGCTGGAAACTCCCAAATCAGCCATTACACCATCTACGCAAGGTTCGCCGTAATAGCGCAACCAATTGGTGAGATAGCGAAAGTTGCTGCGCACAAAGGTAAAGCGCTCATCGCCTTCGGGAATGTTTTGCTCGGCATCGGCATCCTGGTCGAAACTATACAGGCGGCCTTCGGCTGAAAGTCGTCGCAATATTTCGCGGCTGTGGCCGCCGCCACCAAATGTTACATCCACGTAAACACCGTCGGGGCGCAGAACCAACCCGTCTACACTCTCGGTAAGCAGCACGGGAACGTGATAAGTGGGAGCTTTCGTTATCATAGCGAACTCATTTTGCTTTGCAGGGCGGAGGCAAAGTCTTCGGCAGGCATGAAAGAGGCATCGAGATGCTCCTTGCTCCACACTTCCAAGCGGTCGTCCAAACCTACGAATGTTACCTCCTGATGCGCGCCGATGCATTCCTGGTGGCGTTTGGGCAAGATGAAGCGGCCGTTTGTGTCAAGTTCGAACACTTCAACATCGCTCAGGAATTGACGCAACAGCATGGCATCAGCTGAAGACCAAAGGTTTAACCGTGATTTCAGTTCCTCCACCTCGTGTTCCCAAACATCATAGGGATAGAGTACCAGACACGGCTGAAAAACATCACGCTTCATCACAAAACTCTGCGCTCCCGTTTCGGCTAAAACCTTACGGTAGGCCGAAGGGAGAAAAACGCGATTTTTTGCGTCTAATCGAGCATGTATGGTTCCTGTGAAGCGCATGAATGGAAAATTAGTTTTCAAAGGTAAGAATTTTCTCCCCACTTTTCCCCACCTTATAAACATATTTTTTTACGCTGAAATGTTTTTTTGGATTTATAGAACCGTAGTAAGTTTATATTCAGTGTGTTGTGATAAATGTTAAAAGTGGGGTGCTTTTTCAAAAAACGATACTTGATGTTGCAAAATGAGAGTAAATCTTTTTGCTCGGTATGCCACAATGTGGCTACGGCGTTTGGTGAAAACGGGTCGGTGTGAAACTGAAATTCACTGCACTGCGAAGAGTGTAAAGAGGGGACTGCTCGCACTGCCGTGCGAGAGGGAGATTTCTGCAGTGCTTGTAGAATTTTCTGCAGTGCTTGTAGAAAATTCTAAACGCCTTGCAGATTTTTGCGCTTAGGGATGCCATGCTTTTGCACGACATTTGCAAAAATGTTTCAGATGAGGAGTGAGTCGGAGTTGCGAGGGAGGCTATGTCGGGTTGGGAGCAAAAAATGGGAATACCTCGTTTCACAACGGAGCATTCCCTCACAGAACTTATATAGAGATGAAAAAACTATTTCGTTTCGTTTTACGATTGCAAATATAGGGGGTACGATGTTTTCAACCAAACAAAACAGCAAAAAAATGTGCTTTTTTGTTGTTTTTGTAACTATTCGGCTGTTTTTGTTTCGGATTTTAGTGCATTGAGAGCAATTCCGCTTTCTTCGATTGTGATTTCACGATTGCGATAGAGAGTGCCTACGGCTCGCTTGAATGTTTTTTTGCTGACACCGAAACGCTCGGCAATCTCTTCCGCGCTGCTGTGGTCGTTGAAAGGTAAGCGACCGTCGGGAGCGGCTGCCAGTTCGTCGCGCAATTGTTCGGCAAAGTCGCGGAAGCGTCCCTTGCCGATGCGTCCCAAAGCCACGTCCATGCGTCCGTCTTCACGCAAAGTGATGACCTGCCCGATGTGGCGTTCGCCGCTGTGGAGTTCGGTGTATATCTGGTTGTCGTAGATGAGGCCGGGGTAGGAATTGTCAACGATGACCTTGAAGCCTAATGGTGTTTTGTGCCAAAGCAAGACTTCAACGTCCCGGCCGCGATAATACTCTTTGCGAGCCGGCTCCTGCAGATAGCGTTCCACTTTGGCGGAAGCCACGATGCGATGAGTCTCTTCGTCAATGTGGATGTGCACAAGGTAGCTGTGGCCTTGCTCCATGCGCATTTTCTGTTCGCTGAAAGGGACGAAAAGGTCTTTCATTAGTCCCCAGTTCAGAAAAGCTCCATGTTCGTTAACCCAAGCCACTTCCAGAAAAGCGAAGTCGCCCACTCTGGCCAATGGCGTCTCGGTGGTGGCCACGAGACGGTCGCTTTGGTCGAGATAAACAAACACAGTTACCATTTGTCCGGGGCGCATGTTTCGTTGCACATAGCGTGCCGGCATCAAAATCTTGCCCACCGAACCGCCGTCAAGCTGTGCGCCGTGTTCGGTGAAGCGTTTTATTTTTAATTCGTTCCAATCGCCAAGTTTAATCATGGTGAAGATTTTTTGCTTGTCGGGATTAAAGTGTGGGTGCCGTGTCAGCGGTTGTCGGTTCTTCGTGGGTGGAGGTGTCTACGATGCCATCCACAATGCGGATGGTGCGGTCGGTGATTTGCGAAAGCTCCTCATCGTGTGTTACGATGACGAATGTCTGGCCGAACTCCCGACGCAGGTCGAAGAAGAGTTGGTGCAGTTCGGTCTTATTGTGCGAGTCCAAACTTCCCGAAGGCTCATCTGCCAGCACAACGTCGGGTTGGTTCATCAAAGCACGCGCCACGGCCACTCGCTGCTTCTCTCCACCGCTTAGGGCGGCCGGTTTGTGATTTAACCGGTCGCTCAGTCCCATGAAGCGAAGCAGCTCGGAGGCTCGTTCCTTGGTGGCGCGAGTTCCTGCTTTGGCGATGAGACCGGGAATCATCACGTTTTCCAAGGCTGTGAACTCCGGCAGAAGTTGATGAAACTGGAAAACAAAACCGATGTGCCGATTACGAAATTCAGCCAGGCGTTTGTGGTTAAGCGAAAGCACGTCTGTGCCATGGATGGTCAGTCGGCCGGCATCGGGCTTGTAGAGGGTTCCCATCACCTGCAACAGTGTAGTTTTGCCGGCACCGCTCGGACCGACGATACTCACCACTTGGTGTGCAGGGATGCTGAGTGTGATGTCCTTCAGCACTTGCAGAGAACCGAACGACTTTTTTATACCTTGTAATTCTATCATGTCGGATGTTCCTTGTCGGGGTGTGAAATGTCTGAGATGTGTCAGCAACTTTTTACGGGCACACCGGTGCGCTGAGCCGTGGCGTCGGCCAAATCCGGACCGTATTGCTCGGGATACACAATCATGATGTTGCGTGCTGAGAAGTATCGCTCGATTTGCTCAGGCATTCTGTTCATGTAATTGTGGAACGACAGCATTCCCGTTCGGGCGGTGATGAATACAATCATCTCGTCCTGGCGCATGCGGTGTGCGAGCGAAATCATGTCGTGCCACTCGTTGAATTCGTGAAATTCGGCTGAAAGATTGTACTTGTGCTTCTCCCAATACGAGTCCATGGCCTTAAGCGTTTGGCGTGAACTGTAGACTTCCAGGCGGCAACTCACCTGTGTTGCTAATCGGGCGATGCGATCCGCCCATCGTGAGAAGCCCGGTTCAAACTCGGCTTTCCGAGGTGCAAGCACGTGGATGCGACGTATGGTGTTGATGGGGATAACTGCCCGATAGATGATGATTTGTCGGCGCACGGCAGTGAGAAGGTCTGTTCCCAACTTGCCGTAGAAAGTCTCGGAGATGCGTGTTTTCTGGTGCAGTCCGATAAGCAGGTCAGCCGCGTCCAATTCCTTCATGGCATGGGAGAGACCGCTGACCACATTGACTGCCCAACGGCTGTGCGTTTGCAATCGTACGTTGGCGGCGGCAGCGATTTTTGAGGCATGTTCCAATTCTTTCACACCCTGTTCGCGAGCAGCTGTGTCGTTTTCCACCACTACGTTCAGCGCTGCCAATTGTTCGTCACTTTTTGGGGGGCGCAGCATAAGGGCTACGTTGACCAACGGGGCCACAGTCTCAGGATTTGACAAGGCGATAATCATCGTGTTGTTGTCGGATGATTTTCCGGGATCGGTGGCCGGTGTTGCTGTAGCCAACTTGCGGGCTGCGCGCTCTGTGGCCAGGGAACTGACGATGCAGGTGGCAAGAATGAGCATCATGGTGCCGTTCATCACGTCCTCATCGAAAAGATGCGAACCATCGGGCAGAATGATTTGGTAGCCCACCATGACGATGGCCAATGTTGCTGCAGCACGTGAGTTGGTGAGCCCGAACATCAGCTCGCGTTCGGTGCGTTCGAGCTTGAATATCTTTTGTGTGAAGAATGCTGCCAGCCATTTGCTCAATAAGGCAACGGTAATCATCACCAAGGCTACGATTACGGCACCGATATGTGTAAAGAATGCTGCCAAGTTGATAATCATTCCCACGCCTATCAAGAAATAGGGGATGAAGAGTGCATTTCCCACGAATTCGATGTGGTTCATCAGCGGCGAGGAGGGAGGAATGAGCCTGTTGAGCACAATTCCCACCAAGAATGCTCCGAGAATACCCTCCATACCTACAATTTCCATCAAGCCGGCGCCAAGAAACACCAAAGCCATTACAAATATATATTGTACAACGGCATCATCGTATCTTCGGAAGAACCAGCGTCCGATGCGAGGGAATATAAATATAATAATGAGTCCCAAAATGATGACCTTGATCACGAGCCACACCCAATAAAGACCTGTAACTCCCTCCTTGAACATACCGCCTACCACAGCCAATACCAAAAGTGTGAGTGTGTCGGCCACAATGGTGCCTCCCACGGCAATGCTTACGCTCTGCCTTCGGGAAATTCCGTAGCGCAACACGATGGGGTAGGAGATGAGTGTGTGTGAGGCATACATGGCTGCCATCAGCACTGATGCGGTAATGCCGTAACCCAAGATGCCATGGTTGGCAGCCACACCAATGGTGATGGGAATGGCAAAGCTCAGCAGACCCAATGTGCCGGCGCGTCCTTTTATCTTCTGCACGTCCTGAAGATTCATCTCCAAGCTTGCAAGAAACATAATATAATACAGGCCCACCTTGCCGAAGAGTTCGAAACTGCTGTCGCGTTCCAAAAGGTGCAAGCCGTATGGTCCGATAATGATGCCAGCCAAGATCATCCCCACAATTGAGGGGATGCGCAAACGCTCAAGCAACATGGGGGCAAACAAGATGACTCCCAGCACCACAAAGAATATCCATGTGGGGTCGGTGATGGGAAAGTATGTCATCAGGTCGGCCATGGCGTTTTTCTGTCTTTTGTCAAGCATTTTGTGCATTCCGCTTATCATGGTGGAAGCAGAATGCCCAATTTTATCTGCAAAGGAACGAAAAACTTTGGATTAATAAGTAGTTATACGTTGGAAAGTTCTATTTTTGCAACCGTTGCGCCCGAAGTTGGCAGCTTGATTTGTGAAGTCGCTGGCAGTGAGGAGGTGCAAGAACATTCTAAAACAGAAAAACCAACACTGAAAGAAAATGAAAATAGCTATTGTTGGCGCAAGTGGCGCCGTAGGACAGGAATTTCTCCGAGTGCTTGAGCAACGCGATTTCCCTATCGACGAATTGCTTTTGTTCGGTTCGGCTCGCAGTGCCGGCCGTAAGTATGTTTTTCGCGGTCAGGAAATAACCGTAAAAGAACTTCAGCACAACGACGACTTTAAGGGCGTAGATTTCGCCTTTACTTCGGCAGGTGCAGGTATCAGCAAGGAATTTGCCGAGACCATCACCAAGCACGGAACCATTATGATCGATAACTCCAGTGCCTTCCGCATGGACGAGGATGTGCCCCTTGTGGTGCCCGAGTGCAATGCCGAGGATGCTTTGGTGCGTCCGCGCGGCATCATCGCCAATCCCAACTGCACCACCATCATGATGGTAGTGGCGTTGCAGGTGTTTGAAAATCTCAGCCACATACGTCGCGTTCACATCTCTTCTTATCAGGCAGCCAGCGGAGCCGGTCAGGCGGCGATGGACGAATTGCACGAGCAGTATCGTCAAGTGCTCAACGATGAACCTGTGAAGGTGGAAAAGTTCGCCTACCAGTTGGCATACAACGTTATTCCGCAGGTGGATGTGTTCCAAGACAACGGTTACACAAAAGAAGAGATGAAGATGTTCAACGAAACACGAAAAATCATGCACAGCGACATCGCTGTCAGCGCCATGTGTGTGCGTGTTCCTGCCTTGCGTGCTCACTCCGAAAGTGTGTGGATTGAAACGGAGCGTCCCATCAGCGTGGAAGAGGCACGCCAAGCCATCGAACAAGGCGAAGGACTTGTGTTGATGGATTGCCCCGAGAAAAAAGAATACCCCATGCCTCTCTTCTTGGCCGGTAAGGATCCCGTTTACGTGGGTCGCATTCGCAAAGACTTGGCCAACGAGAACGGTCTCACTTTCTGGTTGGTGAGCGACCAAATTCGCAAGGGTGCTGCGCTCAATGCTGTGCAGATTGCAGAATATCTCATCAAGAAAGGCGTAAAGTAAAAGTGAATTTTCGTCGGATGCGTGTGTAGCATTCGAAACGTACCATACAAAGGCTGTTGTGGAATTTATTTCCTGGGCAGCCTTTTTTTTGTTTTCTGTTATTTTGCTCTGAAAAAACTCCTGCGCTTTTCTCGTTTGTGCGCAGTGCTTGCAGAATTTTCTGCAGTGCTTGTAGAAATTTCTAAACGCCTTGCAGATTTTTGCATGATGCGACGCTGAATTTTACGAGATTATTATACGGATTTCTGTCTGCTTTTTCGAGAGATTTAGGATTGTTTGTGCGGCTTTGGGGAATTTACATTAAAAAATATAGGTATGACTCTTGTATTTTTGCAACCTATATATATCTTTGCACCCACAGTTCCCGTTGTCGGAAGTCTGACAATTATACTTGTAAGTGCCTTTTCTGTTTTTGCGCAAACTTAGATTGTTTGTGCAGTTTGGGCACAGAAGATTGCGAATTGCTTTAACAAATTATTACATTTAGATATTAAATAACAGAAACGCTTTGTTTTAAGCAAAACATGAGGTGATTGTGCTTAAAAATGCTGTTTCTGAGTTTGTTAAGGGTTGGCTTCTTTTTCTGAAGGCCATTTTTGAAGATGCAAAAACATGTAAAGAGGGCGAATTTCTATTATATATATTGTACCTTTGCACCGTCAGAAATAACAAGGGCGTGGTGTAGAAACCGACAGCCGTGCTGAATTTTTACATCCTTGTCTGCCCGCTTGCAGCATCGTTGCGCTGCTTAAGTTGAACCTGAAAAATTAAAACATAGTGAATTTCAAAGCAACCGCCTTTGCGTGTGTGCTTCTTGTTACGGGATTTCGTCCCGCTGAGGCTCGCACTGTGGCACAAACAGAGACATTCCAAACTATTGTAACACTCACGGATACCACCGTGGCTTCGCAGCCCGTGCCCGTGCAACGCCCCCTCGGTGTTTCAGCGTTGATGGCTGAAATCGAGATGGAACAAGTGGATTTGGGCGACAGCATCGTGGCACGTGCCATGAAACACCTCGGAGCGCGTTATCGCTACGGCCACACCGGTCCCAAAACTTTCGATTGTTCCGGCTTCACGAGCTACGTTTTCGGTCTTGAGGATATTAAGCTGAGTCGCACTTCGCGTAGCCAATTCCAGGAGGGCAGTGTGGTGAAGCGCATCGCCGATCTTCAAGCCGGCGACCTTGTTTTCTTCGGAGGACGTCGCTCATCTCGCAGTGTGGGTCATGTGGGAATTGTTACGGAGGTAAATCCTGAGAACAACACATTCAAATTCGTACACGCAAGTAATTCGGGCGTCAAAGTGGATGAATCAACTTCGTCATACTACAAGCGTCGCTACATCGGTGCTCGCCGTGTGCTTAAAACCAATAACGAGTGAAGAAATTACGAACGGCGTTGATGGCTGTCGCCTTGTCGGGCTTCTTGTCTGCTGCGGCTGCTGATACGCTTACCGTCGCCCTGACCGGCGACATCATGATGGGAACCACATATCCCACAACGCAGTTGCCGCCCTCAGAGGGGCGGTTGTTGTTTCAGGACGTGCGAAACGTGTTGCGCACCGCTGATGTGGCAACAGGCAATTTGGAAGGAGCACTCTGCGATGGCGGAACTTCTACCAAGCGTCTGTCGGCCAATACCTTTGCTTTTCGCACGCCTGTGAGCTATGCCCCCTTGTTGACCGATGCCGGTTTCGATTTCTTGAGCATGGCCAACAATCATGCCCGCGACTTCGGGGACGAAGGTATCGCCTCAACCGAGCAGGCACTCCGCAAGGAAGGGATTGCCTTTGCCGGTATCAAAGGTCGCACCGAGAGCATGGTGATTGAACGCGCCGGTTTGCGCATCGGCTTTTGTGCTTTCGGGCACAATCCTTACACGTTTCGTCATCAGGAACTCGACACAGTGCGACGCATCATCACTGATTTATGCAGTCGCGCCGATGTGGTGATTGTCTCTTTCCATGGCGGAGCTGAAGGGCGTTCTAATAATCGTCTGCCCTATGGAACGGAAACTTTCTATGGCGAGGATAGAGGCTCGCTGCGTGAGTTTGCACATTTCTGCATCGATGCCGGTGCCGATATTGTCTATGGACACGGACCTCACGTGGTGCGTGCCGTAGAACTCTATAAGGAGCATCTCATTGCTTACAGCCTTGGAAATTTCTGCACACCCTATGGCATGAGTCTCACCGGCATTTCGGGATACGCCCCGGTGCTTGAGGTGAAAGTGCTGCCCGATGGTCGTTTTGCCGGTGGCCGCATCCATTCTTTTATTCAGCAACGTGGTGTGGGTCCTCGCATCGACACGCAAAACAGTGTGGCACGTGAAATGCGTCGCCTCACCCAGTTGGATGTTCCGAACACTCCCATTCATATCGCTGAGGACGGCACAATCACCCGAAAGTGAGCCGAAATTTCCTAAATGCCATGGCAAACATGCACTTTAGGTGAAAAAAAAGTGCAAAAAACATTCGGTATGAAAAATAATGCCTACTTTTGCACTCCGCAAGAACCCTGCAAATTAGTAATAACAAAATAAAAACACATCAAACAATGATTGTAGTACCTGTAAAGGAAGGCGAAAACATCGAACGCGCCCTCAAAAAGTTCAAGAGAAAATTCGAAAAGACCGGTATCGTGAAAGAACTTCGCGCACGCCAGCAGTTTGACAAGCCCTCAGTGTTGAAGCGTTTGGCAAAGGAACACGCTGTTTACGTGCAGAAACTTCACAGCCAGGAAGACTAATTGTGAGTCTTTCCGGTCTGTCCGGAGAAATATCGTCCGCATTCCCGAACTTCGAGAGTGCGGATTTTTTTTGTGTCCTTGCGGAGGAAAGATTGTGGGTGTGCTGAAAGAATGAAGATGACGGCTTTCGGAAAAGGCTGAATGGCTTTCCCGAAAGCCGTCATAGCTCTTTCGTGAATGATTGTTGTTTGTTGTGAAGTGTTTGTCGCTTGTTCGGAAATTATCAGCGTTTACCCGAAGAACAAGTAGCAGATGCCGATGGCGGCAATGATACCTGCGAGGTCGGCCAACAAACCGCAGGTTACGGCGTGGCGGGTGTGGCGTATGCCCACCGAACCGAAGTAAACGGCCAGGATATAGAAGGTGGTGTCGGTTGAGCCTTGGAAGATGCAGCTCAGTCGTCCCACAAATGAATCGGCACCGTAGGTCTGCATGGCATCCACCATCATGCCGCGCGCACCGCTTCCGCTGAGTGGCTTCATGATGGCGGTGGGCAGTGCGCCCACCCATTCGGCATCAAAACCGGTCAAGCGAACCAACCACTCCACACCCTCGATGAGCCAGTCCATGGCTCCGCTGGCGCGGAATACGCTTATGCCGACGAGCATTGCCACCAGATAAGGGATGATGCGCACGGCTGTTTCAAAACCTCCCTTGGCACCTTCCACAAAGGCTTCGTAAACATTGACGCGCTGTTTGATGCCGGCCAGCAGAAAGCATATAATAATAATGAAAAGCAACACATTGGCCGCGGTAGTGCCTACCAGGTTCATCATGGCGCCATCCAGACGGCTGAAGCCCCAAATGATGCCTGCCACAGCGGCCGACAGACCACCGAGCGTGAGGAGCAGCGTCCGATTGAACAGGTTGATGCGTTGGTAGAGGCTCGTAACAATGATGCCGGCCAGTGTGGAAAAAAATGTAGCAAGCAGGATGGGCACGAACACATCCGTTGGCGCGGCAGCTCCCATCTGTGCGCGATACACCAGAATGCTCACGGGGATGATGGTCAGGCCTGAGGTGTTGAGCACCATGAACATAATCATCGAATTGGAGGCCGTATCCTTTTTTGTGTTCACTTCCTGCAATCCCTCCATGGCTTTGAGACCCAATGGCGTGGCCGCGTTGTCAAGTCCCAACATGTTGGCAGAAAGATTCATAAAGATGTTGCCCACCACGGGGTGATTTTTCGGAATCTCAGGAAAGAGCTTCTGAAACACCGGTCCCAACACTCGTGCTATGGCACGCACCACGCCGCCTTGCTCGCCCACGCGCATAATGCCTAACCACAAGGCCAAAACACCGGTGAGACCGAGCGAAATCTCAAAAGCCGTTTTCGATGTCTCGAAGGTGCTGTCCATGATGGCAGGAAACACTGAGGTGTCGCCCAGAAACAAGAGTTTGACAACCGCTACGACGAAGGCGATAAGGAAGAAAGCAATCCAAATATAATTGAGTACCATACCCACTTTTTTTAGTCCGAGTGCAAAGGTAGTGAAAGGCGAGAGGAGAATGCCGAAAATGAGGAACGAATTTTCGGGCATTTTCCCGAGCCGCCTCCTACGTTATTCAAAGGTAGTGAAAGGCGAGAGGAGAATGCCGAAAATGAGGAACGAATTTTCAGGCATTTTCCCGAGCTGCCTCATTCCTTATCAAAAGATGGCGCAAGGCGAGAAAATTTCTTTCAAAGCATCCTCTTGCTTCTTACGGTGAAATGGGCAAAAAATTAACAGGAAGCACCGTTGCTACCTGTCCTTTGGAAATCGCTGTTTGCAAAGCGTGGAAATACCTATGCGCTTTCCTCGTTTTTCTGCAGTGCTTGCAGAATTTTCTACAAGCACTGCAGAAAATTCTAAACGCCTTGCAGATTTTTCGCAATGGCTATACGTTTTGTGGAGACTGTCTGAGCGCGTCGGTGAAAGGCTTTAAGGCATTTCGTGCGCACTCATATCCCTCTTGGTAGAGCGCGTTGAGTTTCTCTTCATTCTGTTCCAAACGCTCCACTTCCATGGGGCGTATCGGTCGGATGGCAATGATTTTTCCTTCATCCTCCAGCCGTTCTGTCAGTTCGAGCTGACGATTGTAGAGTTCGTGCCTCTTGCTCAGCAACAGGCGCAGGCGAGGATGCTCGCGGTAAATGAATTTGGGCTGCTTCATGTCGCGTCCGGTGTCGCGGTATCCCCGGTTGCGCGTGAGCACCACCACCGGTTGCTGAAAACCGAGAGCCAGTGCCCGCTCCACGGGTATGGAATCGGCAATGCCGCCGTCGAGCATCGGCTCTCCGTCTACATCGACGATGGGGCAGACATAGGGCAGGCTACTTGAAGCCTTGGTGATGAGCAACAGGCGTTCGGGGCTTTCGGTTTCGGTGAGATATTCCGCCTGTCCCGTTTGGCAGTTGGTGGTAACCATCTCAAAGCGCATAGGATTGGCAAAGCAGGTGGCATAGTCGTAGGGCAGAAGCTCGTTGGGCAGTCGGTCGTACATGGTGTGCTGATCGAAAATGCTGCGTTGCGACCATAAGTGCTTCATGCCGATGTAACGATATTTCTTCATGTAGTCGATGGTTGAAACCTTGGCACGTCCGCGCTGTCGGCTCATGTATGACAATCCGTTACAGGCTCCGGCCGACACCGCAATGCAATGCGCAAAGTCAATGCCGGCATCCATGAAATAATCCAAAACACCGATGGTAAACACCCCTCGCATTCCTCCTCCTTCCAAGACGAGGGCTGTGTTGATAAGTTGAGTCTTCATTAGTCCGAAAGCGTGATGTGATGTGTTGAATTGATGGCGCAAGCCGCTCTTGTCAGGGCAAAGATACGTTTCAGGCACAAGCATTTCCAACTTGTGGTGATAAAAAGATGTAATTTCCAAATAAAATGCCTATTTTTGCCCTATTACTTTATAGAAACGCAACCAAACTATGCTTTTTTCGCAACAAACGTATGTGCAACGGCGTGAGGAATTGCGCCGCCTTGTGGGCACGGGGCTTATCTTGCTGCCGGGCAACAATGACAGTCCGATGAACTATCCGGCCAATGCCTACAAGTTTCGTCAGGACAGCACTTTCCTCTATTTCACCGGGCAACATCGTGATGGGCTTGCCCTTGTGATGGATGCCGACACAGGTCGTGAAGTTCTCATCGGCGATGAAATCGACATCGACGACATTGTGTGGTATGGCAGCGTAACTTCAGTGCGCGAGATGGCCGAGCAGAGCGGTGTGGCTGAGGTGCAGCCCATGTCGGCTTTGGCCGAGATCGTCGGTGAAGCCCGCCGTTCCGGTCGCAAGGTGCACTTTCTGCCTCCTTATCGCCATGAAACAATGCTCACCCTGCACGACCTGTTGGGCATACACCCGTCCGAACAACGGGCTTGCGCTTCATTGTCTTTGATACAGGCTGTGGTGAGACTCAGAAGCATCAAATCTGCCGATGAAATCGCCGAAATGGAACGTGCAGCCCACATTGGTTATCTCATGCACACCACAGCTATGCAATTGTGCCGTCCGGGTGTTACCGAGCGCTACATCGGTGGCGTGCTCGACGGGATAGCTGCGGCTCACGGCAGTATTGTTTCGTTCCAAAGCATCGTGTCGATGCACGGAGAGATTTTGCATGGTTATCCCTCGGGTCGTCAGTTGGAGGCCGGCCGCCTGATGCTCTGTGATGCCGGTGCCGAAACCGTTGAGCACTATTGCTCTGATCACACACGCACCACACCCATCAGTGGAAGGTTCACGCAGAAACAGCGCGACATTTACGACATCGTGGTGGACTGCCACGACCTGGCCCTGACGCATGCCCGTCCCGGTGTGCGGTGGTGGGATGTTCATATGGACGTTTGCCGACTGATGACTGACCGTCTGAAAACTCTCGGACTGATGCGCGGTGATACAGAAGAGGCTGTGCAAGCCGGTGCGCACGCTTTGTTCCTGCCCCACGGCCTCGGCCACATGATGGGAATGGACGTACACGACATGGAGGGCTTGGGCCAAATCCATGTGGGCTATGACGACGAAACACGTCCCAGTTCCCAGTTCGGCTTGGCCAGTCTGCGTTTTGCCCGTCGCTTGGAAGAAGGTTTTGTGGTAACGGACGAACCCGGCATCTACTTTATCCCCGATCTCATCGACCTTTGGCGCAAAGAAGGAATCAATGCCGAATTCCTCAATTTCGATGTCATCGAACAATATAAGGACTTTGGTGGCATCCGCATCGAAGACGATGTGCTCATCACCCGCGATGGCTGTCGCTTCTTGGGAGAAGAACGTATCCCCTACCATGCCGATGACGTGGAACGCTTCTTGGCAGAACGTCAAAACTGAGACGAAACGTGCTCATCCCCTGACTGAATATTCAATATCAATTTTAATTATATCAAATCAATGAAAAAGTTTTTTGTTATCGCGTTGGCGGCTTGCACACTGGCTCCCGCCGCACAAGCACAGGAACCCGGATCCTACTCAAAGGACAGCGCGTTCGTTGTGGTGAAGGCCAATCCCATCACATCCATCAAGGACCAAAACCAGAGCGGCACTTGCTGGGCTTACTCTTCACTCGCATTTTTCGAAGCCGAATTGCTCCGTATGGGTAAAGGACAGCACGACCTTTGCGAATCATTCCTCGTTTATCACACCTATATGGATCGTGCCGACAAAGCCGTTCGCACACATGGCGATGTGAGCTTCTCACAAGGTGGTTCGTTCTATGATGCTGTATACTGCTTGAAGAATTATGGTATCTGCCCCCAGGAGGCTATGCCCGCTCCCGGTTCACTCTATGGAGACTCTCTCTTTAACTTCAACCAGCTTGACGCTGTGGCTTCAGCCTATGTGAAAGCTATCGCACAGGGCAAGCACAAGAAGCTTTCCCTCTCATGGAAAAAGGACTTGTGCAACATTTACGCCAACTACTTTGGCCAGCTTCCCAAGAGTTTCAAAGTGGATGGTAAAGAGTACACGCCGCATTTTTATGCCGAGTCTCTTGGTCTGAACATGGACGACTATGTTTCGTTGACCTCTTACACACACCATCCTTTCTACACAAAATTCGTTCTCGAGATTCAAGACAACTGGCGTTGGGCTGAAAGCTACAACTTGCCGCTCGATGAATTTATGGAAGTGATGGTTAGCGCAGTGAAGAATGGTTACACATTTGCGTGGGGTTCGGATGTGAGCGAGAAAGGTTTCGATGCACGCAAGGGTACGGCTACTGTACCTTCAGGAGCAAAGGATAACGACAAGACTGGTTCGGATGCCGCACGTTGGACCGGCTCTAACGATCGCAACAATGCCACTATCGCCGGTGGCGATGGCGAGTTGACCATCACACAAGAGATGCGCCAAATCGGCTACGACAACTGGACAACCACAGACGACCACGGAATGGTTATCTACGGTATTGCCAAAGATGCCAAAGGCAAGGAATACTTCATGGTGAAGAATTCTTGGGGCGACTACGGACCCTACAACGGTATGTTCTATGCTTCTATGCCTTTTGTTGCCTATAAGACAATGAACATCCTCATTCACAAAGATGCGCTTCCCAAGAAAATTGCTCGCAAGCTCGGCTTGTAAGAATTTGTAAACGCATTGAGAAAAACAAAAACCGGCATCGCAGTTCATGAGGCTGCGATGCCGGTTTTTATTGTGTGATGTTTCGGATTACTTCTGCAACTGCATACCAATGAGCAGACCGTTGTAATTTGAGAGCAGGCTGCTGAGTGTGTTGAGAGTGCTGTTGCTGGAAGCAGACGACACTTTGTTGAGAATAGTCATCAACTTGTCTGCATCGTAGAGCAGGCTGATGGAATTGCCGTTCACAACCACCTTGGGCTGTGTGGTAGCCATACCGTTGAGGTAGGTCATGGTGATGGTCTTGTTGGCAGTGTCGAGTGTGTAGTTGCCGCTGAGGGTGTATTTACCAAGCTTGGCGGAGTATGTACCATCGTTGTTGAAGGTGTAGCTGCAGCTTCCGGCTTTGATACCTACTTTGCCGAGATACGTAGCAAGCTTGCTTTCCACTTGTGATGCGGCAATTTCGCCACCGGCTTGCGCCAGGAAGTTTTCAGATTCGAACACGCAATCAGGGGCAGTGTAGTTCCAAGTTCCCACCAGGCTGTTCTGGCTGAGAGTGGTCGAACTGTTGAGCAATGTGCCCAGGAGCGAAGTGAGCAGACCGCCGGTAGAAGATGCGGCAGAGGCTGCAGAGTTGTCAGAACCTGACAAACCTTGTCCAAGGCTGCTGAGGAGTGAACTGCTTGAGCCGCTGCAAGAGGCCAAAAGCATTGTGGCTGCCATGAGGCAGGCTGAGAAGAAATTCTTTTTCATGTTGATGAGTTTTAAAAAAATCGGCTGCAAAGTTCGCCTTTGCAGCCGAGATATACAATAGTTTTAGATAGAAAGCTTGAAAATGCGGATAGATTTTAGGATTATCTGAACATACGCTTCAACTCACCGAAAATAAGAATGGGGCTTGTAGCTACGAATAGTAGCAACCAGTCGATAACTCCCAACGGTGCTACGCTGAACATCTTACCGCCCACGCTGACAATGAGCACTTGTCCCAAAACAATGAGCAGTGCGATGCCCATGAAGCCGGAACTTTCTTTCAGGTTGTGGAAAGCCGATTGACCCGATAGGAAAGCTTTTGCGTTGAACATGTTCCAGAATTGCAGGAAAACGAATAGGGTGAAGAATACTGCTCCCTTGTAGAGAGTGAACGGCTCTTCGCTTTCTGTCATTCGGAAATTGAGCAGTGCTTCTTGGCCTGCAGCATTGGCAAATGTGCAGTGGTTGAACAGGAACATGATGGCTGTGAGCAATACCGTGAACAGCATGCCCATGCCGATGATCCCCGTCCACATTTCGCGCGACACAATGAAGTCCTCACGGCGACGCGGTTTGTGGTTCATCACCTCCATACTGGGGGGCAACGAGGCCAAGGCCATTGCGGCGAAAGTGTCCATGATGAGATTTACCCACAGCATTTGCGTAACAGTGAGCGGGGATTTCGTTCCGGCAAATGCGCCAATCAACACAATCAGACAAGCTGCCACGTTGATGGTCATCTGGAAGAGGATAAATCGCTGTATGTTGCGGTAAAGCGAGCGTCCCCACATCACGGCTCGTGTGATGCTTGTGAATGAATTGTCCATGATGGTGATGTCGCTGGCTTCCTTGGCTACGCTTGTGCCGTCGCCCATCGAGAGACCCACGTGTGCGGCTTTCAATGCCGGAGCATCGTTGGTTCCGTCGCCGGTTACCGCTACCACTTGTCCTTTCTTCTGCAAGGTTTCCACCAAACGCTTTTTGTCCATCGGACGAGCACGTGAGATGATTTTCAAATCGAGTATGCGTTCTTCCAATTCGGTATCCGTCAATGCGGCAAACTCCGGACCGGTGATTTGGTTGCGGTCGCCGTCTTCGGGAGTCCATAGACCGATTTGTCGACCTATTTCGCGAGCTGTGCCCGGAGTGTCTCCTGTAACAATCTTGATGTTGATACCGGCAGCGATACACGAGCCAACGGCATCGGGCACTTCGCGACGCACGGGGTCGGCAATCGCAACGATGCCGAGGAAGGTGAGGTTGTCGGCCACGGCTTTACCATCGGCAATGGTGGCATCACCATCGTTCAATATCTGATAACCGAAACCGAGTGTGCGCATGGCCTTGTTTTGATAAGCCAACAGCTGTTCGTCGATGGTTTGGCGCGTGATGCCACCTAAGGTCTCACGACACAGCCCGTGCACAATTTCCGGTGCTCCCTTGATGTAGAGAATGCGCTTGCCGGGGAGTGCTGCCGAGCGTACGACCGTAGCCATGTACTTGCGTTCGGTGGAGAAGGTGAGTTGTTCCAACACCGGCGCTGCGGTGCGCAGACTCTCGTAGTTGCGCCCTTGGTCCGTGAGCCACAGCAACAAAGCTCCTTCGGTGGGGTTTCCCATCACTTTGTGAGTGCCGTCGGGTTGGGCTGCAAGGAAGGCGGTGGAGTTGACCGCGATGCCTTCTGCCAACAAAGCCGACATTTCATCGCCCTCAGTGAGTTGTTGTGTTTCAAGCCCGAAGAAGCGTGTTTCGTGAATGCGCATTTGGTTTTGTGTGAGCGTTCCCGTTTTGTCGGTGCAAATCACGGTAGTGGCTCCCATGGTTTCGCAAGCGTGCATCTTGCGCACCAGGTTGTTGGTTTTGAGCATTCGGCGCATGCTGAGGGCCAATGAGAGCGTAACACTCATGGGCAGCCCTTCGGGTACAGACACCACGATGAGCGTAACGGCAATCATGATGGTTTGCAACAAGTGTGGGATGAAGGCATCCCAGCTGAAAGTTTCGGCACCGGTGATAAAGAGTACGATGCGTCCCACGAAGATGAGTGCTGCCAGACCGTAGCTGATTTTGGTGATGATGGCGCCGAGTCCGTCCAGTTGTATGTTGAGTGGTGTGCGCTCACTGCTGTCGATTTGTGCGGCTGTGAAAACTTTTCCATTCTCTGTGGCGTCGCCCACGGCGATGACACGCATAATGCCATGGCCATCCACCACGGTGGTGCCGCGCATGGCGTGGTTGGTGGGGTAGGTGGCTTCGTCGTCGAAGTCGGCTGCATCGCACGATTTCTTTACGATGGGTTCGCCGGTGAGTGTCGATTCGTTGATTTGCAACGAAACGCTCTCCAGCAGCTCTCCGTCGGCCGGCACTTCCACACCTGTTCCCAGCACTACGATGTCGCCCACCACGATATCACGTTTAGGTACTTCTGTTACGTGTCCGTCGCGGATGGCTTGCACGGGATCGTCATCGTTCACCTGGTTTAGAATGTCGAAAGCGCGATTGGCTTTCACTTCAAACCAGAAGCCGATTCCCGTAGCTAAGATGATGGCCACGAAGATGCCTACCGGTTCAAAGAAAACGTTAAGGTCGCCTTGCGATTCGCCTTCGTGTAAAAACTCAAAGCAGGCGATGCCCACCGAGGCCAAGAAAGCCAATAGCAGAATGCGAATGATGGGGTCCTGAAACTTTTCCAAAAATTGTTTCCACAATGGTGTTTTTGCCGGAGGGGTCAGCACGTTTTCGCCATGTTGTTGGCGACTGGCCAACACTTCCTGTTGGGTCAGCCCCTGATGTTTTTTGTTTTCTTCCATTTTGTAAATCAGATTTTTCTGCGCGAATTTAGTGAAAGCCGCAGGATGCACCAAGTTTCAGAGGGGCAGAAGTGGTGATTTGTTGTGCTGTGTTTGTGTTTCTTCATTCATTAGGTGAAAATTTTCACCGCTTTTGGTGATTTTCTGCAGTGCTTGCAGAATTTTCTACAAGCACTGCAGAATTTTCTAAACGCAGTGTAAATAATTGTTGTTTTATGAGGAAATTTTTCAACAAAGTGTCAGTCGTTTTTCCAATGTTTGTTCGTGTCTATTGCTTCCCCTCTTATTATTTATTATTGTGTATCGTTTAGTTGGGGTAGGTATCTCAGAAGTGTGAGGTCGCGGAACGAAGCTGGAAAAGGAACTTCAAAAAAGCAATATTACTTTTATGAAAATCTTTTTCGTGTGTGTGTTCCTACGCATAATGATATTATTTTGCTTCTCCAAGAAGGAAGTTGCTCGGGAAAATGTCTGAAAATTCGTTCCTCATTTTCGCCATTCTCCTCTCGCCTTTCACTATCTTTGCACCCTCAAAACAACAAAAACTTTGCCCTATGGGAGGATTTTTCGGAACAGTATCCAATACGAGTTGTGTTGCAGACCTTTTTTATGGTACGGACTATAACTCACATCTCGGCACGCGTCGAGGTGGTATGGCCACTTATAATCAAAACGAAAAGCAATTCACACGCTCCATTCACAATCTCGAAAACTCGTATTTTCGCACCAAGTTCGAACCGAATCTCGAACGATTTGCCGGATGTCAATCGGGGGTGGGAATTATCAGTGATACCGATTCGCAACCGCTGATCATCAACTCGCACTTGGGGCGTTTTGCCATCGTTACGGTGGCGAAAGTTGTGAACCTCGTGGAATTGGAACAGCAAATGCTGCAACAACATCAGCACTTCGCTGAATTGTCCTCGGGCAAGACCAATCAAACCGAGCTGATAGCTTTGCTGCTTATTCAGGGCAAGACCTTTGTGGAAGGCATCGAGAATGTGTTTCGCAGCATCAAGGGTTCGTGTTCGATGCTGCTGCTCACCGACGATGGCATTATAGCCGCTCGCGACAAGTGGGGACGCACGCCCATCGTTATTGGTAAAAAGAACGGAGCCTATGCGGCAACGAGCGAAAGCACAGCCTTTGCCAATCTGGGATATGATATCTGCCATTATGTGGGTCCGGGTGAAATCGTGAAGTTTCGCGCAGATGGTATGGAAGTGTTGCGTCCCGCCGAGGAACAAATGCAGATATGTTCATTCCTCTGGGTGTACTACGGATTTCCCACCTCGTCTTACGAAGACCGCAATGTGGAGCAGGTTCGCTTCGAGAGCGGTCGCATGATGGGTGAAGAGGACGAAACGCCGGTGGACTGCGTTTGCGGTATCCCCGATTCGGGTGTGGGTATGGCTTTGGGCTATGCCGAAGGTATCGGAAAACCTTATCACCGTGCCATCTCCAAGTATACGCCTACATGGCCGCGCAGTTTTACCCCTTCCAACCAAGAAATGCGTTCGCTCGTGGCAAAGATGAAACTCATCCCCAACCGTGCCATGTTGCGCGACAAGCGTGTGCTTTTCTGCGACGACAGCATCGTGCGTGGTACGCAGCTTCGTGATAGTGCCAAAGAACTTATGGCCGACGGTGTGAAAGAGGTGCATATGCGCATCGCTTGTCCGCCGCTGATATATGCTTGCCCATACATTGGCTTCACTTCTCAGAAGAGCAACATGGAGCTTATCACTCGTCGCATCATTAAGGAATTGGAGGGCGATGAGAACAAGAATTTGGCACAATACGCCACCACCGACTCACCCGAGTATCAGCGTTTGGTGGAAGAAATCAGAAAGCGCCTCGGGCTGACCACACTTCGTTTCAACAAGCTCGAAACCTTGGTCAAAGCCATCGGTCTGCCCAAATGCCGACTCTGCACCCACTGCTTCGATGGAACAGGGTGCATGTGATGACGTTACATACAAACAAGCGCCGCTGAGAAACATACATTTCTCAGCGGCGCTTGTTTGTATGAGACTTTCCCGATTGCGCTCACTCTCATAGGATTTCTCAGTTCTCTTCACAGTGGGTGATTTCCCACGGGAGGTCTTTATAGCTTTGCGCGTAGTTGCGACATGAAGCGTTTGTATTCTGCCTGTGTGATGTCCACTTTTCCGGAACAACGGCGATGTGGATACTTCTGCTTATAGGCATTGCGCACCATCTCGTGCGTAACGATGTTTGAGAGTGGAATTTTGTATCGGCTGATGATGGGGCGCAGATACTCGATGGCACTGTCAATCTGTTCCTGTGTGAGAGGCGCTTCAATGGTATTGCCTTGAAATTCAATACCCACAGTGAAATAATTACACCCATTGCGCTCGGCCAACACAGATGGACCGGCGTGGAAAGTTACGACATGTGCTTCTGCCATGATATAGCGTGTGCCATCAGTGTCAATGACAACATGTGCTCCAACCTTTCGTTTTCCCACGGTAAGCACTCGTAGCGAATGTTGTATGGTGGGCTCGGCTGTATGGTGAAGAATGACTCCTTTTACATCGTTCACTTTGTCATGGGCAATGTTGGGAGTGGGATATTTCACCACCTTGAAAGTTTTGCGCTGAGTTTTTGCCACAGTATTCTCTTGGGGAGAAAGTGTGGCATTGGTGTGTAATATGCAGAATGAAAAGACGGCCATTAGCGCAACACTAAATAAGGTTTGCGCTAAGGCCGGTAGTGACTTCTTTGTATTCCTTACAGAATTGTCCATTCGGAACTTATATGGTGATGAATTCAGTCTTCGTATTCTTTGTTCTCATCTTCATCGTAGTTAGGATTGGCCCACACTTCAAAGCAATCGTCGAAGTTCGCTTTGCTCCAGAAGTCGATGGCTTCCATCTCGGTGTCAGGTGTTAATTTCGCATCGAAATATTTTAGCGGAGTCATGGTCCCGGCCATAAGGGTCATGAATGTCCCTTCGATGTTTCCGTTCTTGAATGCAAGATCGTGGCTGCCGACCATCATACCTTTGGAGTTGAATTCCGCCATCCCCACTTCGTTCTTTTCATCGACATATCCTTTCAAGAAGAGAAGGGCCTTGGGACCTCTGCTTACGTAATAGTAAGCTCCGCGGATGGTTTTGCCCGGATTAACTTGCAGGGTCATCTTCACAGGATATTTGTCGATGTTTCCTGAGAAATTGAGCACGTAAGGATAAACATTGCATGCTTCACCGGCAGCAAAGGATGATGCGCTTTTGAACCATTTGGGAGCTTCCTCTGCATTTTCAGTGGTTGCCATGAAAGAAACTCTCAGTGTGTCGCCCGATTGGCCTTGAAGAAGTTGCTTGACTTTGGCCTTGTCTTCCTTGAGGATGGACATCTCAATTAATTTTGCTCCACTTTCGTCAAGGAGGTTAAGCGCAATGTTTCCACCATCAAAACTGATATTCTTTTGATTGTGTTTTTGCAAGCAGGGAGTTTCCTTTTTTAAGATCATGTTTACCGTCATGCGGAATATATGGGTGGTTCCGTTTTCGGGAGCCTCGTATGAGAGCATGGCCGGCAAAGTGTCAATTTCAACCAATTCCGCCAATGTACCATTGGTGAATTTTGTTTGAGAAGGCGAGATTTCTTTGGGGTTTTGTTCGCAAGAACTGAACAAGGCTATCCACATGGTAGCCAAAACAAAAACGATTTTTTTCATAAGAGTGTAAATTTTAGTGCGATGTTTAACGATGACAAAAGTATGAGATGTAAATGTAAAAGAGGCGTTTCATTTTGTTTCTTTTTGCTTGTGGCCGGATGTAAACAAAAGAGGTTGACTCAAACCCTTGCGGGCTTATGTCAACCTCTATAAAGGAATTTGTGTTGTCAGTGCTTCTTATTATTGGGCTGCTGCCGAGGTCAATTTTTGGGTAATACGCAAGTATCTTGATTGTTGTGCTGAGGTCATTTCTCCTTTGGCATTCTCAAGTTCTTCACTAAGTTCTTGAGCTTTTTCCAATAATGCGGGATATTCAGCCAAAGCACCCATGTCGCCGTTGGCGGCTCTCTTCATGTATGAGATGTACTTTGTTACATACTGATCATAGGAAGTCAACAATGCATCCCAATTTCCGGATTTTGAAGAGGAATTGTTGTCAATTTCCTCTTCTGTTTCCTCTTCGGTAGAAGCCAAATCCTCATCGTCTTCATCATCATCTGACTCGGTGGAGTTCCAACCCAAGCCCTCTTCGTAGGCTGATGAAATTTTGAAGCTGACAGCTCCAGTAGGTACATGGAAACGGATGGAACCAGTTTGACCGGGTTTGAGTTTGGCTAGTGCAATAGACTCGTCAGAATCGTATGCTCCTGACATTCCGGAAGCATTGGCACTAACCTTCTCGATAACTGTGCCCTCTTTGTCCATGAATTCGATGCCGAAACCAACCATCACATGATCAGCCTCACCACTTGTGCCATAAGCCCACAATTCTCTGCCGTTAAGTTTGAAAGGAAGCTCTTTGTCTGTGCGTTCCAGTTCAATGGTAACAAGGCTTCTGCCCATCATGTTGGGTTCCGTTCCTTTGTATTCCTTGTCAACAACTTTGAAGCAACCGTCCATGTCGCCGGAAATTTCGGTTGTAGAGGGCTTCACGACAGGTATTTCTGCCTTTTTCTCTCCTCCACAGGAGATTAAACACGCTGCTATTATTGCAGCGGCGAAAATCTTTAATGTTTTCATAAAAAGAAGATTAGTTAATAATGTTTATGAATGGAGATTGTTGAGAAATCGCCTTACGAACGTTTGGTTCGGTTAGTTGTTATAGATAATCCACTTCACAAGTTTTCCTTGTGCATCGAAGTAGAAGTGGCCGTAATCTTTCTTGGTTACAGATGCGGTTCCGTTCCAGTTGTCTCTCAAATTTGCTATTCTGCAAACATAAACCGTCAGATTGTCTGCTTTGTGAGATTCTTTGAAGTCTGCGTTTGCAATACCCAGACTTGTGAATTTACTCTTAACTTCTGCAACTGTCATGCCTTTTGCTATATCGGAAATCATACCGTCGTTGCTTTTAAGATCAAGCATTGCAACAAGTTTGCCATTGGAACTCACCATGCTGTAGATGAACAGCTGTTTGTTGGTTCTTCCATCCACCATAACATAAGCATCTGTGCCGTTTTGAGATGCCTTCATGATGCGATAGCGAGAGCCGGACCAAGAAATGTTCATGTGAGATTCCCCGGAAGGAACATTCACATCTAAATAGAAAGTCTGGCCTTTATCTCCGAAACTCATCACTTCAAGCGAGATAACATCTTGAGAAGCATCAAGTCTGGTATACTCACTATTTCCGGGGAATTTGACTCCTACAAAATCAGCCTTTTTACTGCTTACCTGGAGATTTCCGGTTACAAATTGCTGTGCACTTGCCGTGATGGTGGCAAACAAAGCCAACATCAAGAAAATGGTTTTCTTCATAATTATTCTTTGTGAGGTTTCAAATGTCTTTATTCCATCGGCAATAAGTTGAAACCTCATTTTGACCCATTGCCAATGCTTTTTCGTGTGCAAAATTATGAGGTACGAATGCAATAAATGGTTTCATAACATTTCTTTTGGCAAATGTTTTGCTTTTTCTGAAAGGTGGAAACTATCTTAAGGGAGTTGAGCTGAAAATGCCTATGATGAGGCGTTTTGAGTGTTTCATTTCGTTTCTTTATGGGGGGGTAAATGGATTGGTAGGGAAAAAGGGGCTTTTGCTGCCCAAAAAGATATAGTTTTGCATCATGAACGAAAGAAATCACAATGCACACCATGAGGCGTTGAAGGCCTTGATTGAAAAAGTGGTGATGCGCAAAGTGGCTGTTAAACGCGATTATGAATTTCTGTCAATGCATATATTTGACAGAACCGGTGCTTATGTCAGTCCCATCACATTACGTCGTTTTTGGGGAGAACTGGCCGAAGGAAAATATAAAGTAAATCCGAGAGTCTATACGCTTAACGTTTTGGCACGTAATGTGGGATACAGTGATTATGCATCCTTTGAGAAAGAGCATGCAGACGGCAGTTTGGTGAACAGTGGCTTTCTGTTTAACAATTATATCGTCCCCAACAGTCTTAATGTCGGTGCATGTTTGCACATATCTTGGAATCCCGGCCACTTCATTGTGGTGGAATATGTAGGATATGAAGTGTTTAAGGTTCGCGAGAGTTTCAAATCCAAACTGGAGCCCGGAAACACTTTTGAGGTGGATGCCATTACGCAAAATGAGCCGCTATATCTGAAGAGACTCATTCAAGGAGATAAACCACCGTGTAGATATGTTTGCGGGCAAGAAGGAGGTGTGCGGTTTAAACTCTTGTCGGCACAAGAAGATCCGACAGCAGAGAATACTTAGGAAGAAGATGTCCCAAATGAGGATGACGGGGGAATGGTAGAAACAAGGCAGGAAAACTTTTAAGGAATACTTATGGTTGTAAATTCTGGATTTTGCGACGAAGACGTGGCGTACGAAGTCATTAAGAAATTGGTTTCAGAAGGTGGTACTTGTGAAACCTTTTTGGTGCGCATGGACGGGAAACAATTCTTTATGAAGAGAATTCGTCCTGAGTTTGTCAACAGTCGTCAATATAATTTGCTGTTCGAAAAAGAATACGAAATCGGAAAGTCGATAAGCAGTCCTTACTTTCCCAAGTATGTAAGTCTTGGTAGAGATAAGGATGGTACTTTTCTGTTGATGGAATACATCTTGGGTGTGAATGTGGAGGAGAAGTTGAATACCGATCCCTCTTTTTTTCGAAATGAGGAAAATATGCTGAAGTTTCTCGAGCAATTGTTGTCGGGTCTTGAAACCATGCACAATGAGGGTATCGCTTATCTTGACTTCAATCCCAAAAACATTATGTTGACCCAGGTGGGCAACAATGTGAAGATTGTCGATTTGGGATTTTGCATGAGCGCTCCTTATGCGCATACCGCCGGCCGAACCGTGGGTTTTGCTGCTCCAGAAGTGATGAATAAGCAAGCAGAACAAATTGACGAGTGCTCGGACATCTATGCGTTGGGGCTTTTGTTGCAATATATCGAACAGCAATCCGGTGCAAAATTCTCGCGACATCTTAGGAAAATCATGCATCATTGCATGAACACCGACAAGAGCAAACGCTACTCTTCGGTATCTGAGGTCCTGGCAGTACTGAGGAAACCCCGACAGGACAAGAAAAGCATGATAGCATGGCTTTGTGTGTTGGTGGTGGCTGTTGTCGCAGGCATAGGCTTTCAGAAAGTAAACAATCATGAGGTACAAACATTTGAAGTGAATGGGTATAGGTATAAGGTTCTTAGTCGGGAGGAACAGACTTGCGAACTCTTGGGTGGCGAGGAAAAGAACGATAAGAACGAAATGAATGTCTATATTCTTCCTGCGGTGGAGTTTAAGGGGATGAAGTACAAAGTTGTCTCGATAAAAGATTCTGCTTACTTTAATAATAAAGCTATACGCTCCGTGTATCTCTCAGAGGGGATAAAAACTATTGGATACAAGGCTTTCTATGGTTGTGACTCGGTTGTAACCATCAACATCCCCAATAGTGTGCAGAACTTTCGAGGGGCTTTCCGGGCCATGAAGGTATTGGAAAGAGTGAAGTTGCCGATAGTGGAGGAAATCAGCTCACAATCGTTTGTGGACGACATTTCGATTGAAGATTTAGACATTCCGGAAGGGGTGAAACGGATTAACCTGGATGCTTTTGTGTCTTGCACTTCTTTGAAAAGGGTGCGCCTTCCGCAGTCGCTCAGAGTGATTGAACGTGGTGTGTTCTATAATTGCAAGTCGCTGGAAGAAATAACCATCCCGGCCGGAGTTACCGAAATAGGCGACTATGCTTTCTATAAGTGCAACAAATTGCGAAACATCTATTGTTATGCCCAAACCCCTCCGCGCGTAACATACATATACGATTCCTTTGACTTGACGGTGCATGTGCCGGAGGAGGCATTGGCTGCTTATGAGAAGGACTTCGGATGGAGCAAGTATAACATTGTTCCAATGAAGGCGAAATAGTTATCGTTTTTTTTCTTACCGCTCCCTGGATTTTTGCATTTTCAGGGAGCGGTATCTTGTTTCTTGTAAAAAACATTGCGCCATTCGATTGTAGCAGTGAAAAAAACGTATATTTGTCGCATCATTCTCATTTTGCGGAAGTGGGCTCGTTTTTCGGTAAGCCGGTTTCGCTTCACAAGTAATTCAACATCTATAAGATATTATGAAAACAACACTGCATTTGTTGCTCACGCTGATTTGCTCGCTTTCCTTGTTGCCGGCAGAAGTGTGGGCTGCTCCCACGGACAACGGGGCTTCTCTGTGTGTCTATCTCAACAATGGGCAAGCGGATGTTTACCCTTCTGATTTGGTGAAATCACAGACGCAGTCTGATGGGAAATTAAGCATCACGCTCATCAGCGATTCAGTTATCACTTACAATCTTTCTGAAGTGGCTTCCGTCGGTGCTCCGCCCACGGAGTTGCCTTCGTTCACTTCGTTCAAATTTAACAACAAATACAACGACCAGGTGTTTACCGATGTTGTTGCTTCTATCTCGGCCGATGGCGTTACGGCCACGGTGGGAGCCATCGGTAAGCGGCTCACTCCGTCGTTCCAGATGGATATGGATGGTGCCAAGGCCTATGTAGGTGGCATCGAGCAAAAGAGCAAAGTTTCGCGCTTGCGCTTTGATAAGCCTGTTGTTTACACTTTGGCACTTCCCGAACACCGTCAAATGTCCTATCACCTTGTGCAAGAAGAGGTGTGGAGCGTGCCGGAAGAGGTTGTGGAAACCTCGCCCATTCATCTCACAGCCGACATGCTCACGACCAATGCTCCTTCGAATTATGACGAAGGGTTGGAAAACCTTGTAGATGGTGACCCCTATACCATCTTCCATTCCACTTGGGGCGATGGCGTGTATGAGAAACTTCCTCTTGACCAACATCCTTATGTCGAAGTGAATTTGGAAGAAGCGGTCAGCAAGTTTCGCTTTTCTTACATTACTCGCCAAGATGCCAACAACCGATATCCTACAGGCTTTTTGCTGCAGGCAAGTTATGACAAGGGACGTACATGGACCGACTTGCGCACCCTGACTGCTGAGGCTGACGGGTTGCCCACCGGAGGGTTTGGCATGAGTTACACATCGCCTGTTATCACGGCAGACAAGCCTTTCACATTGTTGCGCATCACGATGACGAGTGCTTTCTATAAAAACTATCTCGTGCTGGCCGAACTCTCATTGGAGGAAGTGGTGCGTGATGGAACTTACTCCGAACCGGAGTTGATTCAGCCTGCACGCTATGATTACGAATGGCTGCCCTATGGGCGTGAAGTGCCGGTTAAGGTTACGTGGCTCACCGATTATGCCGAACAAGTGCCTCGCGTTGATATCGATATTGATGGCGGAGTGATGGTTTCGGACAAGGAAACCTACCTCAATGCGCTTATTACCATCGATGGTGCTGAGGTGTTCCCCGATTTTCAAGATTCGGTAAAGATCAAGGGGCGTGGCAACTCCAGTTGGGCCGGTACGTGGGGTAAGAGTCCTTATCGCTTGAAATTTGCATCAAGTGTGAAGCCTTTCGGACTTACGAAAGGAAAGAGTTGGGTGTTGTTGGCTAACCGACAAACCGGCTCCATGCTTTCCAATGCCGTAGCCATGAAGATTGCTTCCATGGTGGAAACGGCCGGTGCCAATCGCATCATTCCTGTGGAACTTTACATCAATGGAATGTATCGGGGCAGTTACAACTTTACCCAACACGTGGGCTTGGCCAATAACAGCATTGACTTGGAAGATGAGACCAATGCCGTGTTGCTTGAGTTGGATTCTTACTTTGATGAAGACTATAAATTCAGAAGTGATGCTTATGATTTGCCGGTCAACATCAAAGACCCTGATTTGGCGGACTATCCTTCTCCCGATGCCAAACTCACAAGCATTCAGGATGATTTCAATAACTTCACCGATGTGCTCTATTCAGGTTCTGACGAATATGCCGACTTGATAGATGTAGATATGTTTGCCCGCTTCATGTTGGTCAATGAATTGGTGCTTAATTTGGAGTTGGGACACCCGAAAAGCACTTTCCTCTACAAGGAAGACCTTCGTGCCTTGCATAGCCGCTATGTCTTCGGTCCGGTGTGGGACTTCGACTGGGCTTACGGATACGAAACCAGTTATACTTATTGCGAAGGGACACCCGAACGCGATTATTATTCCGAACTCGTGTATGGGAAGGGCTATAATTTCTTCTACGATCTGCGTTATAACAGTGAGGTGGTTCGACGGGCTTGTTACAAAGAATGGAAAGATTTCATGGAACAACACCTCGACGAACTTATAGAGTACGTCCATGACTATTATGCTTACGCAGCCCCCTCGTTTGAACACAATGCTGAAATTTGGGGGGATGGATACAGTTATGGCATGGTGGCAGCCAATACGGCCGATTGGTTGGAGAAGCGTGCGAAATACATTTTCAATAACTTGTATGCATACGACCTCGACACTCCTCTCCCCATCACTATCGGTGATGTCAATCAGGATGGATACATCACGGCTGCTGATGTTGTATGCGTGCTCAACAATATTCTGGGGCTTAAGAACGAAAGTTTCTCGTTTGGACAAGCCGATGCCGACTATAGCAAAGATATTACCATCAATGATGCCGTTCACATCATAGCCTTGGCCATGAATCAGAGTGTGGCGGCCACACGCCACTTGTCGTTGCCCAAGGCTGATGCATCCTTGCAGCCGCAGGCATTCAGTGCTTCGGTAGGTGTTGAAACAAGTGTGCCTCTTGTGCTGAATATCGCCGAGGGTCGTTACAATGCTCTTCAATTCGATGTTACGTTGCCGGCTGAAGTGCTGCTTTCAGATGTGCAACTTCCCGAGAACCTTTCGACTTTCACTCGACACTTTACGCAGTTGGATGAAAACACTTATCGTGTGATGCTCTACAACTCCGGTGCACAGTCTCTCCCGACTGGTTCTTGCACGCTCTCACTGAGCGTAACTCCGCAAACTCGTCCAAATCAAGCGCGTTGCCTGTTGAGTATCGGAAATGCCATGATTGTGAATGCTGTGGGCGAAGATTTGCGTCTTGCGCCGCGCACTACAGCTTTCGGTATGGATGCTACCGATATTTCCGGTGTCGAGCAAAGTGAAAACGGTATTCGTCTGCCGGCTGACATCTATGACATGGGCGGTCGCCTTATTCGCCGTGCTGCCACTTCGTTCGATGGTCTTGAGCATGGTATCTACATCATTAACGGAAACAAAGTAGTCTTATAATCCACTCAGGTAACGATTCTAAAAACAGAATATACTCATGAAACGATTTGCAAAATATATTACCGTTGTTGTTTGTCTGCTGATGTCTTCGGCTGGAAGCCTCTCTGCTGCCGAATACGTTAAAGCCACTGTTACGGAAACCGAAGCCGGTAAGGCTTGGGAAGTGAATATCTTGCTTAGAAACACTAGTACCAACTATACGGCTTTTCAAATGGACCTCAGTCTGCCTGTCGGAGTGAACTACAGTGAGGGTAGCTTGACACCCTCCTCACGTTTGGCCTCTCATAGTGTTATGGCTTCTACGTTGCCGGATGGTACGCTCCGTTTGTTGGCCTATTCTTCTGCCAATGTTGCTATTTCAGGGATTGGTGAAAGCTCTCTTCTTACCCTGAGGCTGACAGCAGACAAGGAACTTGCTACCGGCGACTATACGATGACAATTTCCAACATCCGCTTCTCATTGCGTACGGGTGTTGAGAAAAACTTAGATGATGTTACCGCAACATTGGTGGCGTCGCCTGACGTGGTCAAGAGCTATCAACTGATTTACATGGTGGATGGAGTGGAATTTGCCAGACAAACACAGGAGGCCGGTGCTGTCATTACCCCTTTGGCCGCTCCTGAAAAAGAAGGGCACACCTTTAGCGGATGGCAGAACTTGCCGGAGGTGATGCCGGAAAATGACGTTGTGGTAACCGGTACGTTTGCCGTGAACAGCTATCGGCTTGTTTACCTTTTGGCAGGAGTGGAATATCATGAAGAGATGGTGCAATATGGCGCTGCCATCACCCCTCTGGCTGCTCCCGAGAAAGAAGGACATACTTTCAACGGCTGGGAAGATTTGCCTGACTTAATGCCGGCGCATGATGTAACCGTAACCGGTAATTTCAGTGTAAATACCTATGTTGTGAAGTTCTATCTTGATGGAGAACTTTATGATACGCGAGAAGTGGCATACGGTGAGGCAATTCCGCTTCCGGAAGTAACCCCTGCCGACGGCTATGCTTTCAGTGGTTGGCAGGAAGTGCCGGATGTCATGCCGGCTCACGACATTGATATTCATGGAACCACGATTGATACCGGCATCGAAAGTATCTTGGAGGATGGTTGCACCTTGAAGAAAGCCGTAGACGTTTATGACCTCAATGGTCGCATGGTGCGCCGGCAAGCCAATACATTAAAGGGATTGCCACGTGGTATATATATAATAGGTAAAAATAAGATTGCGGTGCGATAACGTGCCTGTGAAGATATAACAACCGGCAAGGGTGTGTCAAGGAGGACTTTGGCACACCCTTGTTGGTTGCTAAAATCAAGAAGTTGTTAGTGTCTCATTCCATAGGTCATCAATATCCACAAAATGCCCTCATCAGAGATACCCCATTTCTTTGATAACGATACGCACTATCTCTGCCAACGATGAGCACTATCTATGGCAAAGAAAGGGCGTTTCTTGAAAATACCTGTTTTTCGAGAGATGAGGTGTACTGAAAAAAGTTGACAGTTTAAACTTTAAATACTATACCGGTTTACACTTCTTTTTTTTATGCCTATAGCAGTTGACACTTGGCAAAGATAATACTATCTGAGTTTACACTCCAAATTCTTTGTATTTCTCTTGTGGTTGGTCATGACCAACCACAAGAAGCGGATTGCAGTTGTTTTGT